>QEVN01000001.1 GCA_003576795.1 Burkholderiales bacterium | reverse complement strand
ATCGGGTCTCCTGTGCGGCGAGGCGTCTTCGGTCGAGCGCTTCGACGCCGTTCTACCACCGGATCGTTGTCATCGCAACCAATTTCGCGGCCGTGCGGAAGGTCCCTTGCGGGGGCTGCGCGAAGGAGCGAGCGCCGTTCCGTGCCGGCCGATCGCCGGGCTCCCTCTCCGATTCGTTTCGTTGACAACCAATCCTGGGGTGCGGCACACTCGGGCGCATGAGCGAGAGCGAAGGCGTGGCAGAGGCGGCCGGAACGAAACCGGCGAGCGTATCGGCATCCCGCGCGCATGCGCGCGCTCCGGGCACGCGCCGATTCGATGCGTTGCTGCTCGATTTCGGCAGCGTCGTCACCTACACCGCCTTCGAGCGGCACCGCGAATCCGAGCGCCTGCTCGGCCTGGCGCAGGGAACGCTGGGCTGGCTGGGGCCGGTCGACCCGGCCACCGACCCGTTGTGGCGCAGCATGGAGCGCGGCGAGATCAGCGAACGCGACTACTGGGCGCGGCGGGCCGGCGAGGTCGGCTCGATGCTCGGGCGGCCGGCGTGGACGCCGCTCGATTTCTTCCAGGCGATCCGCGGCGAGGATCCGAACCGCTCGGTGCGCGAGTCCGCGCATCGGACGGTGCGCGCGGCGCGGGCGGCAGGCCTGCGCGTGGGCATCCTGTCGAACGAGCTGGAGCTGTTCTGGGGTCGCCCCTTCATGGATCGGCTCGAGATCCTGCGCGACGTGGACGTGCTCGTCGACGCCACGCACACCGGAATCCTGAAGCCCGATCCGCGCGCCTACCGCCTGGCGCTGGAGGAACTCGACACCAGCGCCGAGCGCGTATTGTTCGTCGACGACCAGTGACGTCGCGGCCGCCGACGCCTGTTTCGCGGCGGTGCGCAGCCTTCTCGGGGTCGAGCCGCAGGCACCGGAAGCGGGCGGGCGCTGAAGAAGCCGGTGCGAGCAGGCGAGCCGAGGCGAACCGAGGCGCGAACCGAGGATTACGCCGCACATGCGCACGACCGTCAGGAAATGGGGAAACAGCGCGTCGGTGCGTATCCCGTCGGCGATCCTGCAGGCCGTGAAGCTCGAGGTGGACGACGCCGTCGATATTCGCGAGGAGGACGGCAGGATCGTCATCGAGCCGCTCGAGCGCCCCGAGTACGACCTCGACGAACTGGTTGCCGGCATCACGCCGGAGAACCGGCATTCGGAATTCGATCTCGGGCGGCCCGTGGGGCGTGAAGCCCCGTGATCGGCAACAGGCGCTATGTTCCGGAATCGGGGGACGTCGTCTGGCTGCAATTCGATCCGCAGGCAGGACATGAACAGGCCGGACGCCGGCCTGCACTGGTACTGAGCGCGTCGACCTACAACGCTCGCAGCGGTCTCATGCTGTGCTGTCCCGTCACGACCCGCATCAAGGGTTATCCGTTCGAGGTCGAGCTCGCCGGCGAGCCGCGCAGCGTCGTGCTCGCGGACCAGGTGAGAAGCGTCGACTGGATCGCGCGCAAGGCCCGATATCGAACGAAGGCGGCGCCCGCGGAACTTGCCGAGGTCAAAGCGAAGGCTCGGGCACTGATCGCGTAGCCGGCGGCAGCGAAGGCTCGGGCTGCGCCGCTTTCAGCGACGCCGAGCGCGTCAGCACGAACCACGCGAGCGGCAACACGCCGCCGAGCACGAAGATCGCGCCGCCGACGATGCGCGCCCAGGTCAGCGCCTGGAAGAGCGTTCCCTGCACGAAGACCTGCGAGCGCGCGTGCCACAGGCCATTCTCGAGCACGTCCATCAGCTGCGCGACGCCCACCGGGAAGAGGTCGAGCACGACCATCCCCATCAGCCCGACGTTGATCGACCAGAAGACGCAGCGCAGCAGCCGCGCATTCCAGTGCGCCGGCTCGACGAGGCTGCGCGCGCAGAACACGATCATCGCGATCGCGAGGTTGCCGTAGACGCCCATCAGCGCGGCGTGCCCGTGGTTCACGGTGAGATAGGTGCCGTGCTCGTAGTAGTTGACGATCGGCAGGTTGACGAGAAAGCCGAACATTCCGGCGCCGAGGAAGTTCCAGAAGTTCACGCCGAGCAGGAAGACGAAGGCCTCGCCGTGCGCGAAGGCGGCGCCGGCGCGCTGCGGCGCGTTGCGGAACTGCCAGGCCTCGAGCGTGAGCAGGATCAGCGGCACCACCTGCAGCGTCGAGAAGACGCTGCCGATCGCCAGCGTGACCACCGGCTTGGCGTTCCAGTAGAAGTTGTGCGAGATGCCGAGCAGCCCCGAGCCGAGGAAGAGCAGCGTCGCCAGATAGACGATGCGCGAGGCCGCCGCGTGGCTCACGAGCCGCATCAGCACCATGCAGTAGGCCAGCAGCGCGGTGGCGAACACCTCGAAGAAGGCCTCGACCCACATGTGGATCACCGCCCAGCGCCAGAAGTCGGCGACGACGAAGTTCGTCTCGGGCCCGGAGACGAAGCCCGAAAGGAACAGCAGCAGCACGCAGGCGACGCACCAGACGAGCCATTTGGGCAGCGTCCAGGCATCGCCCGTGCGCCAGGTCGGGACGACCGCGCGCGCGAGCACGACCGCCCACAGCGCGATCACGACGAAGAGCATCGCCTGCCACAGGCGCCCCTGCTCGACGAACTCCCAGCCCTGGCTGCCCAGCCAATGCCAGTGCTCGCCGAGGACGCCGTGCGGGCCGAGGGCCACGCCGGCCAGGCCGCCGGCCGCGGTGACGACGAGCAGCACGAACATCGCATCGACGAGGCGCCGCTGCCCGGCGATCGCCTGCGGGCTGGCGGTGGAGATGACGAAGATCGACGAGCCGATCCAGCACGCGGTGATCCACAGCAGCGCGAGTTGCAGGTGCCAGCCGCGCACGATCGGGATCGGCAGCGTCTGGGCGAGATCGATGCCGAACACGCGCGTGACGCCGAGGAAGTCGTGCACGGTGAGGATGCCGGCGACGATCTGCAGCACGAAGAGCACCGCGGCGACGACGAAGAACTTCCAGGTCGCGCGCTGCAGCGCCGACGGCGCGGCTTCGAGCGGCGAGTGCACGCTCGCTTCGCCGGGGAATTCGATGCGTCGCCGTCGCTGCGCCTGCGCCGGTTGCGCTTGCCGCTCCGACGAGCGCCAGCCGGCGATCCTCGAATAGCGCCCGTACGCGAACAGGACCGCGCCCAGCGCGGCAACGAGCGCGAGCACGGCGACGGCGCTCCACAGCACGACCTGCGCGCTCGGACGGTTGCCCGCCAGCTCGTCGTAGGGCCAGTTGTGCGTGTACGAGTAGCGCTCGCCCGGGCGCTCGGCGCCGCATACCCACGCGCCCCAGAAGAAGAACGCGGCGAGGTCGCGCAACTCGGCCTCGTCGGAGATCCAGCCGGCCGGATGGAAGGGCTCGTTGCCTTCGCCGCGAAAGCGCGCGGCGACCTGCCGCTCGAGGTCGCGCGCGGCATAGGCCTGCGCTTCGCCGATGCGCACGAGGTTCGTCGATTCGTCGTAGCGGTTGCGGCGGATCGCCCGCTGCGCGGCGGCGAGCGCCGAGTCGTCGTCGACGCCGTCGCGCGATGCATGCCAGTCGCGCATCGCGATCGCCACGCGATGCAGCGCGTCGGCGGTGAAATCGGGGCCGCGGCCGGCGCCGTCGCCGAAGAAGCTGCCGTAGTTCATCAGCCCGTATTTCAGGAACACGGCCTGTCCGCGCCGGATCGCGTCGGCGGCCACCTGCGTCGTTCCCCGCTCGTCGACGAAGTCGGGCACGGGCGGCGCGTCGGCGTAGGTGCGCGCACCCATGTACAGCATGCTCAGCACGCCGATGGCGAGCACCGCCGCGAGCGGGATCCACCAGCGTCGCCGGTGCATCACGTAGCGGTTCCACAGGCGACCCATGCTCATCTCCCGCGCGTTGCGCCCGTCGCGCCCGTTCGGTTCGCCGCGCCCGCTTCGCTCGCCAGGCTCGCTTCGATCGTGCAGGCCGCCTGCGCCGTGTCGACCAGCGGCATCATCGGCGGCAGCGCCGGCGTCGCGACGACGAGCGGCTCCTCCATGCTCAGCGCCTCGAGGAAGGCGACGAGGTCGCTCTTCTCCGCGGCGCTCAGGCCCAGCGGCTGCAGCAGCGGCGACCTGTTCGGCGCGTCGCCGCCGCCGCGATCGAAGAAGTCGACCACCTCGGCGAGCGTCGCGAAGACGCCGTTGTGCATGTAGGGCGCCGTGTAGCGCAGTTCGCGCAGCGACGGCGTGCGAAAGCGCCCGATGTCGGCGGGGTCGCGCGTGCGGTACCAGCGGCCGAGGTCTTCCTCGGCGTCGCGGTACAGCGCGCGCGGCGCGTCGCGCTGCGCGTTCTGCCAGCGCACGGCGACCTGCACGAGCGGGCTCGAGTCGAACAGCGTCTGGCGCGGAACGCCGAGCGCGTGGTACTGCTGGTCGCTGGCCAGCGGCCCGTTGTGGCAGGCGATGCAGCGCGCCTTGCCGGTGAAGAGCGCATGGCCGCGCTGCGCGGCCGGCGTCATCGCGCTCGCGTCGCCGGCGGCGAAGCGATCGAAGGGCACGCGACGCGGGTCGGAGACGATCGTTCGCTCGAAGGCCGCGATCGCGCGCCAGGCGTCGTCGAGCTGCGGCCAGTCGGTGCCGAACACCTCGCGGAAGCGATCGACGTATTCGGGCACGAGCCGCAGCCGCATCTCGACCAGCTCGGCTTTTCCGTTGCCTTCGACCGGCGCCTGCATCGCCGAGCGAGCCTGCACTTCGAGGCGGTCGATCGTGCCGTCCCACATCAGTCGCCGGAAGTGCGCGGCGTTGAGCACGGTCGGGTTGTTGCGCCACAGCCGGTGGCCCGGATAGCCCGGCGCGAGCGGCTCGTGGTGCGCCCAGCCGTGCTGTGCGACGTGGCAGGACGCGCACGAGGTCGACGCGTCGCCCGACAGCCGCGCGTCGAAGAACAGCAGCTTGCCCAGTTCGATCTTCTGCGCCGACATCGGGTTGTCGGCGGGAATCGGCACCGGGGGGAGCGGGGCGAGGGGTGGCAGGTTTGCGGGAAGAGAAGGGAGAAGGGGGGAGGGGGAAGGGGGAAGATCGCGGCTGGGTGGGGCCGGGTCGGTAGCCGCTGCGCCGGTAGCCGCCGCGCCGGGGAACGCCGATGCGAGTACGGCCGAGATCGCCAGCGCGCCGATGATCGCGGACGCGGCGCCGACGACGAGCGCGGCGCCGGCCGCGGCGAAGCGGCGACGCTTCATCGGCCCGCTCCGGTGGTCGCGTAGTTGTCCGTCGGCGGAGCGCTCTCCGGCGGCAGCGGCGGCGACAGCGCCTCGAGGAAGGCGACGAGCGCCGCGCGCTCGCGCGCGTCCAGCCCGAGCGGCTGCAGTTCGCTCGCGCGTCCGCCGCCGCGGTCGTAGAACTCGACGACCTGCGCGAGCGTCGCGAAGACGCCGTTGTGCATGTAGGGCGCGGTGAGCGCCACGCCGCGCAGCGAGGGCGTGGCGAAGCGGCCGCGGTCCGCGGCGCGCTGCGTCCACGCCGCAGCGCCCGTGTCGGCGCGTTCGGACATCGGGTCGCGCGCGCCGTGCACCGCGTAATGGCGCAGCAGGCTGATCGTTCGCTCCGGGTCGCGCAGGATCTCGGGGTTCTCGGGCACGCCCAGGCGATGCAGGCCGCCGTCGGTGAACGCGGCACCCGAATGGCAGCGCGCGCAGCCCGCCTTGCCCTGGAACAGGCGCATGCCTTCGAGCGCCGCTGCCGACAGCGCCTGTTCGTCGCCATGCAGCGCGCGATCGACCGGCGTCTGCGCGTTGCCGCGCGAGCTCGCGTACGCGGCGAGCGCGTCCACCAGCCCGTCGATGCTCGGCGCTTCGCGCGCTCCGTATGCGCGTTGCCACGCCTGCAGCAGCGACGGGAGCTGCCGCACGCGCTCGACGACGATCTGCAGATCGCCGTTCATCGTCACCGGCGACCGGATCATGTCGACGACGACGTCGGCCAGCCGCTCCGCCGGATAGCGGCCGTCCCACATCAGGCGTGGCTTCGCGGCCAGCGCGATCAGCGAAGGCGTGTTGCGGAAGTGCCCGGCATGGTTGTAGCCGCGCGAGAGCGCCTCGCCGTCGGCGTAGCCCTTGTCCGGCGCGTGACAGCTCGCGCAGCTGCGGCTGCCGTCGCCCGAGAGGCGCGATTCGAAGAACAGCTCGCGACCGAGCGCGATGCGTTCCGCGACCCGCGGGGCGGGGGAAGCCGCCGGGGACGGTGCGGGCGACGACGCCGAGGTCGCCGCGCCGCTCGCGCACAGCGCGGCGAGGAGCGCCGCTCCAACGCTCGCGCGCAGCTTCCTGCGACCCCCTCGCGCGACGGGCTTCGGTTCCGGCACGGCTCAGCGAACGAAGTGTTCGCCGCGGTAGTCGACCATCGGCGCATCCTGCCGGATCGCCGCGCAGGCGCGCTTCCACGTGAGCACTTCCTCGAGCAGCCGCGCTTCCTCCGACGCCGACAGGCGCCTGCTCCCGTCCGGCATCCGGATGAAGAAGTTGCGGCCCTTGTCGTTGTGGAAGAACTCGCCGCGCAGCGGACCCGCGTCGTGCTCGCTCGTCTTCGGCGACGGATGGCACCCCATGCAGTTCAGCGCGTACAGCGTCGCCGCGGACGATCCCGTCGTGCGCGGCTGCGCAGTGGACGGGCCCGCGACCGCGCCGGCGACGCCGAGCGCCGCGGCGCACGCGGCGGCGATCGCCCTGCCGAGCGCCGCACCGCGCATCACGCGTGGCCTCATCGAGCCGGCGCCGTTCCGACCGGAATCAGCTCCAGTTGCGTCTTCAGGTCGTGCGCGCGCTTGACGATGTACTGGCGGATCAGCTCCATGTCCTTCGGCGCGAGCACCGATGCGAAGCTCGGCATGCCGCGGTTCAGCTTCGCGCCGCTCAACACGGCAACGTACTGCTCGTGCTTCGCCGGAGTCAGGTAGCGCAGATCGGGCAGCACGCCGCCGCTCACGGCGTTCAGGCCGTGGCACGACCCGCAGAAGCCGTTGAACATCGTGCGCGCGGTGGCGAGGTCGGCGGCGCTCGCCGTCACCTTCTGCAGCGGCGGCAGCGCAACGACGGCCTTCTTCGCCGGCGGCAGCTTGCCCCTGGCGCCGAGCTTGAACGTGACCACGCGCGCCTCCGGCTGCACGCGCGCCGACAGCGACAGCGGCCCGGTGACGAGCGGGAACGCGCCGCCCCAGCCGGCCATGAACGTGACGTACTGCTCGCCGTCGACCTCGTAGGTGACCGGCCCGGCCATCGAGCCGGAGTTCACGCGCGCTTCCCACAGCTTCTTCCCGCTGTCGGCCGCATAGGCCACGGCGCGGCCGTCGGCGGTTCCCTGGAACACGAGGTTGCCGGCGGTGCTCAGCGTGCCGCCGTTCCACGGCGCGACGTATTCCTGCGTCCACGCCGCCTGCTGCCGGACCGGATCCCACGCGATGAGGCGGCCCTTCCAGGCGCTGCGGATCTGCGCTTCGACCTTCGGATCCTCGGGCAGGTCGGGCACCTCGACGCCGAGGTTCACCACGGCCTTGTGCGGAATGAACAGCGGCTTTTCCTGCGCCTGCAGTCCGGCGACGCTCTCCTGCGCCGGCAGGTAGACGTAGCCGGTCTTCGGGTTGAACGACATCGGCTGCCAGTTGTGCGCGCCGAGAAAGCTGGGGACGATGACCTTCGGCCCGGCGAGATAGTCGCTGTCGGGGGTGACGACCGGACGGCCGGTGGCGGGGTCGACGTGCGTCGCCCAGTTGATCGGCACGAAGTTCTTCGCCGACAGCAGCTTGCCGTCGGTGCGGTCGAGCACGTAGAAGAAGCCGTTCTTCGGCGCCTGCATCAGCACCTTGCGCACCTGGCCGTCGATGCGGATGTCGGCCAGCACGATGTGCTGCGTGGCGGTGTAGTCCCACTGGTCGGCCGGCGTGGTCTGGTAGTGCCACACGTACTCGCCGGTGTCGGCATTCAGCGCGACGATCGACGACAGGAACAGGTTGTCGCCCTTGCCGTCGCTGCGGAACTTGTGGTTCCACGGCGAGCCGTTGCCGGTGCCGATGTACAGCAGGTTCAGCTCGGGGTCGTAGGCCATGGAGTCCCAGACGGTGCCGCCGCCGCCCCAGTCGAGCCAGCCGCGACCGTGCCAGGTCTTCAGCGCCATCTCCATCGCCTTGTCTTCGGGCGGCAGCTTCGGGTCGCCGGGCACGGTGTAGAAGCGCCAGGCCTGCCTGCCGGTCTCGGCGTCGTACGCGGTGACGTAGCCGCGCACGCCGAACTCGGCGCCGCCGTTTCCGATCAGCACCTTGCCCTTGACGATGCGCGGCGCGCCGGTGATCGTGTAGCTCTTCGCGCGGTCGACGACGGTGTCGACGGTCCATACCGGCTTGCCGTCGCGCGCATCGAGCGCCACCAGGCGCCCGTCGAAGGTGCCGACGTAGACCTTGCCTTTCCAGACGGCGACGCCGCGATTCACCGCGTCGCAGCAGCCCTGGCCCAGGTTCTCGCCCGGCACCTGCGGGTCGTAGCGCCACAGCAGCTTTCCGTTGCGCGCATCGAGCGCGTAGACGATGCTGTGCGCGCCGGTGGTGTACATCACCCCGTCGACGACGATCGCCGTCGACTCGACGCCGCGGTCGACGTCGAGCTTGTGCGTCCAGGCGAGGCCGAGCTTGCCGACGTTGCCGTCGTGGATGCGCGCGAGCGGCGAAAAGCGCTGCTCGTCGTAGGTACGGCCATGACTCATCCAGTTGCCCGGTTCGCGATCGGCGGCGACGATGCGCGCGCCGTCGACGTCGGCCGGCGCCTTCGGTGCGGCCAGGGCCGATCCGTACGCGCCTGCGAAGGCGATGCCGATCGCGAACAGGGCAGGGGTCATTTCCGGTCTCCTCCGGTGAATGCCGTCAGTACGCCACGCACACCGACTTCGTCTCGGTGTACGCGTCGATCATCGCGCGGCCGTGCTCGCGTCCGGTGCCCGACTCCTTGTAGCCGCCGAAAGGCAGGTTCGGGTCGACCATGTTGTGGCAATTGAGCCAGACGGTGCCCGCCTTGATCTTCGGGATCAGCCGGTACGCCTTCGTGAGGTCGTTCGTCCAGATGCTCGCCCCGAGCCCGTAGCGCGAGTCGTTCGCCTGGCGCGCGACCTCGTCGAGGTCGCTGTAGGGCGAGGCGACCACGACCGGCCCGAAGATCTCCTCGCGCGAGATCGTCAGCTCCTTGCCGCTGGGGTTGGAGAACACCGTGGGCTTGACGAAGTAGCCCGCGCCCGGCGCGGCGCCTCCGCCGGCCAGGCACTCGGCTCCCTCGCTCTTGCCGCTCTCGATGTAGCGGACTACGCGGTCGCGGTGATGCGCCGAGACCATCGGCCCCATCTGCGCGGTTTCGTCGAAGCCGCCGCCGAGCTTCGTCGCGTTCGCCGCGGCGGCGAGGCCCCCGACCACTTCGTCGTAGCGGCTCTTGTGCACGAAGAGCCGCGAGCCGGCCGTGCACACCTGCCCGTGGTTGAAGAAGATCGCGCCCGCCGCGCCGGCGATCGCGGTGTTGGGATCGCAGTCTTCGAGCACGATCACCGGGCTCTTGCCGCCCAGCTCGAGCGTGACCCGCTTCATCTCGTCCATGCAGTTGCGGCCGATCGTCTTGCCGACCTCGGTGGAACCGGTGAACGTGATCTTGTCGATGCCGGGATGCTTCACCAGCGCGGCGCCCGCGCTTTCGCCGTAGCCGGTGACGACGTTCACCGTGCCGGCGGGGAAGCCCGCTTCCATCACGAGCTCGGCCAGCCGCAGCGCGGTGAGCGGCGTCTCCTCCGCCGGCTTGAGCACCACCGTGCAGCCGCAGGCGAGCGCCGGCGCGATCTTCCACATGGCCATCAGCAGCGGGAAGTTCCACGGCACGATCGCGCCGACCACGCCGACCGCCTCGCGGCGCGTCATCGCCGTGTACTTCACTCCGGGCGGGAACGGAATCGAGACGTCGAGCGTCGAGCCTTCGATCTTCGTGGCCCAGCCGGCCATGTAGCGGATCCACTGCGCGTTCGCGCCGACCTCGAGCATGCGCGAGAACATCAGCAGCTTGCCGTTGTTCAGCGTCTCGAGGCGCGCCAGCTCCTCGCCGTGTTTCTCGACCAGGTCGGCCAGCCGCAGCATCAGCAGCTCGCGCTGCGCCGGCAGCATGTCCTGCCAGGCGGAAGACTCGAAGGTCGCGCGCGCCGAGCGCACGGCGGCGTCGACGTCCTCGGCCTGCGCATCGGGCACGCGGGCGATCTCCTCGCCCGTGGCCGGATCGTAGACGGGCAGCGTCTTGCCCGAGCGGGCTTCGACCCATTGGCCGCCGACGAACATCTTGCGGCGGATCGCGGCGAGTTCGGGGCGGGCGGTGTTCATGTTCATGCTTGTCTCCGGTTGTGCGTTCGTGCGAGAGGAAGGGAAAGGGCGCCTGCCCACCCGGCTTCTCAGGGCTGCGGTGGTTCGACGCCGGCCAGGCTGAACAGCAACGGCTTGCCGCGCGCGAGGATCGCCGCGGTGTAGGCGTGCCGGGTGGGACGGATCTCGGTGCTCACGGTGGCGCCGCCGTCGCTGCTCGCCAGCACGGTGCCGCCGAGCCCGACGAAGACGAGCCGGCCGTCGGGCAGGCGGCAGCCGGCGGTGATCGGATTCTGCGTGTCGGTGGACGTCGGGCGCCACGAGCGTCCGCCGTCGGGGCTGCGCAGCAGCGTGCCGCCCATGCCCCACAGCAGGATCGATCCGTCCGGCGTCGCCATGCCGCCCCACAGCGAGCCGCTGTACGGCACCTCGACGCGCTCGAAGCGTTCGCCGTCGTCCGAGCGGTACACGGTGCCCATCTCGGCGGCGATCCAGGTGGCGCCGCGCGAATCGGAGAAGATCTGGTACAGGTGCACGTCCTGGTCGCCGAGCTGCACGCGGTGCCAGGTGGCGCCGCCGTCGTCGGTGCGCGAGGCGAAGCCGAAGGAGCCGACGACGAGGCCGCGCCGCAGGTCGCCGAAGTGCACCGAGAACAATGCGACGTCGCTGCCGGCCTCGTGGCGCAGGCTCCAGTGCTCGCCGCCGTCGTCGGTGGAGAGGATGACGCCCCCGTGGCCGACGGCCCAGCCGTGCCGTTCGTCGACGAACTCGACCGCGGTGAGCGTCGCGCGCGTGGGCACCGATTGCGCCTGGCGCCAGCCTTTCCCGTCGTCGTCGGACAGCAGGATCGTTCCGAAGTCGCCGACGACGACGAGTCGCCCGCCGGCGCGCGCCGCGGCGAGCAGCGGCGCGTGTTCGGGATGCCGCACCTTCTGCGCCTGCACGGCGGTCGGCTGGCCCGCGCTCGCCGATTCGGCTTTCGCGGCCGTACCTGCGGCCGTATCCGCGGCGGTGGCCGCCCGGGCCGCGCCGTCGGCAGGATCGTCGCCGGCGATACCCGAGGCGGCGAGAAGCTGCGCCGCGCACAGCGCCGCGGCGATGCGAAGGAGGGGTCGCTTCATCGCGGCGATCCGAAGGAGGCGCCGCTTCATGTCTCGCCCGCCTGCTCGGGATCGTGCGGATTCGCGCTGGCGAAGGCGAGGACGCGGGCACCCTCGGCGGCTTCGTCGTCGATGCCCAGCGCGGCGCAGAGACGCTGCAGCAGATCCAGCTCGAAGGCGGCGAGCCGGCCGTCGCTGTAGACGACCTCCCACAGCATGCGCAGCACCTCGACGCGTTCGGCGGGATCGAAGCCGTCGCGCACCGCGCGCGCGAAGATCCAGTCGTCGAGGCTCGTCGCGTAGCGCTCTTCGGCCTCTTCGACGAGCCTTTGCGCGTCGCGTTCGGACAGGCCGAAGTGCCCGCGCAGCAGCCGCGCGACCGCGCCGCGCTCGTCGGGCCCGGCGTGGCGGTCGATGTGCGCGGCCTCGACGAGGAGCGCCGCGACGGCGAGCTGGCGGCGCTCGAACGCCGCCTGCGCGACGGGCGGCGCGGCGGGCTCGAGCGACAGTCGGCGGATCAGGCTATCGAACACGATGACTCGCGCTTCAGTGGACGAGGAAGGGCGCGCGCACCGGCCGGCGGCGCGGAATCAGCACGTCGAGCGTGACGGCGATCGCCGGCAGCAGCGTGATCGCCATCAGCATGTTCACCATGAACATGAACGTGAGCAGCATGCCCATGTCGGCCTGGAACTTCAGCTCCGAGAACGACCAGGTGGCAACGCCCACCGACAGCGTGATCGCGGTGAAGACCGTCGCGTTGCCGGTTTCCATCAGCGCCTGGCGGAACGCGACCGCGATGTTCGCGCCCTGCGCCAGGTGCAGCTGCAGGCGGTTGTAGATGTAGAACGCGTAGTCGACGCCGATGCCCACCGCCAGCACCATCACCGGCAGCGTGGCCACCGTGAGACCGATGTCGAGTTCCTTCATGAACCAGTAGCCGAGGAAGGTGGCGAGCGTGAGCGGCACGCAGCAGGCGAGCATCGCGCGCCAGTCGCGGTAGGTGAAGAACACGAGCGCGACGATCGTCAGGTAGACGTACAGCATCATCGGCAGCTCGGTGGTCTCGAGCACCTCGTTGGTCGCCGCCTGCACGCCGACGTTGCCGCTCGCCAGCCGCAGCTTCACGTCGCTCATCCGCTCGGCGTCGCGGAATGCGCGCACCTCGGCGATCACGTCCTTGACGGTGGTGGCCTTGTGGTCGGTGAGGAAGACGTTCACCGGCAGCACGGTGCAGCCCGGGTTGAAGAGCCCGGTGCCTTCGGGGATGAGGCCCACCGAATTGGCGAGCGAGCGCTCGTCGGCGGCGAGCGCGGTCCACTTCGGGTGGCCTTCGTTCGTGCCGGCGTAGGCCTGCTTGGCGAGCTGGGCGACCGAAGCCACCGAGATGACGCCCGGCGCGTTCTGCATCTGCCAGGCGAACTGGTCGATGTAGGCCATCACCGGCTGCCGGTAGCAGCCGTCCTTCGGCGCCTCGAAGACCACGGTGAGCACGTCCAGGCCCAGGTCGAAGCTGGCGACGATCGACGCCGCGTCGCGGTTGAAGCGCGAGTCGGCGCGCAGCTCGGGCGCGCCCGAGGCGAGGTGGCCGACGTGCCGGTGCTGGCTCTGCTGGAAGGCGACGGCGAACAGCAGCGCGCCGGCCAGCGTGCCGATGACGGCGTTGCGCGTGCTTGCGATTCCGCCGAGCCAGGCCATGACCTGCTCGCGGCGCGCGCGCAGCCGCTTCATCCGCGTCACGTACGCGTCGTCGAAGCCGAGGTACGAGGCGGAGACCGGCAGCATCACGAGGTTGGTGACGATCTTGTAGGCCACGCCGATCGATGCCGTGATGCCCAGCTCGCGGATCATCGGGATCGGGATCAGCGTGAGCGTGGCGAAGCCGACGAAGGCGGTGACCAGCGCCATCGATCCGGGAATCAGCAGCCCGGTGAAGGCGCGCCGCGCCGCGGTGCCGCTGTCGGCACCGGCGCAGGTTTCCTTGACGATGTAGTTGATCTGCTGCACGCCGTGCGAGACGCCGATCGCGAACACGAGGAAAGGCACGAGCACGGCGAGCGGGTCGAGTCCGTAGCCGAGCAGACGCAGCGTGCCGAACTGCCAGACCACCGAGACGAGCGAGCAGCCGAGCGTGAGCAGCGTGAGGCGCCACGAGCGGCAGTACAGCCACACCGAGAGCGCCGTGAGCACGAAGGCGAGCGCGAAGAAGTGGACGACGCTGGTCGCGCCGTCGGCGATGTCGCCGACCTGCTTGGCGAAGCCGATGATCTGGATCTCGTAGCCGGCGTCCTCGTGCCGGCCGCGCACTTCCTGCTCGATGCGCGAGGCGAAATCGAGGTAGTCGAGCTTCTTCCCGGTGGCGCGGTCGGTCTCGAGCAGGTCGGCGACGACCATCGCGCCGGCGTTGTCGGTGGACACCAGCGTGCCGATGTAGCCGCCGACCAGCGCGTTGTGCCGGATGCGCTCGATGCGCCCGTCGTCGAGGCGGTCGGGCGTGATGTCGCCGCCGATGACGTCCTCGGCCTTGAAGCCTTCCTCGGTGACGCCGAGCACGCGCGTATTCGGCGTCCACAGCGAGGTGACGGTGCGCCGGTCGATGCCCGGCAGGAACATCACCGACTGCGTGACGTCGTAGAGCTTGCGCAGGCCGGGCGCCGTCCAGATCTCGCCGTCGCGCGCGCGCACGACGACGATGATCCGGTTCGCGCCGAAGACCTCGTCACGGAACTCGAAGAAGGTGCGGATGTACTCGTGGTGCTGCGGCAGCTGCTTGTCGAAGCCGGCGTCCATGTGCAGCCGGCTCGCGAACACGCCCATCACGGCGGTGAAGACCGCCAGCAGCGCGAGCACCAGCGCCCGATGACCGAACAGCAGGCGCTGGAGACGTTCTACGCTGCGGGCGATCATCGGGTGCCACCGTGAGACGGGAGTTGTGGTCGGGCAGGGGGAATCAGAACGACACCGAGGTGACCAGCGACAGGAAGTCGCGGTCCTTCATCAGGTTGTTGCCGCCGCCGCCCCAATAGCGCGTGTAGCCGATGCCGGCCTTCCACTTGTCGGAGCGGTTGAAGTTCAGCGAGATCGTCGCGGCCTTGCGACCGTCGATGAACGGCACCGCGTTCGGCGAGGTGCCGTGGAAGTCCCAGGCGACGTCGAGCTGCGGCAGCACGTTCCAGCCGCTGTCGCCGACGTTGGCATAGGTCAGGCCGGTGGAGAAGACCAGGCCCGCCGACGTCTTGTCGGGCAGCGAGTAGTCGGTGAGCAGGTAGGGGATGCGGCCCGAGAGATCCAGGCTCGGGTAGTGCGCCACCGCGACCTCGCCGAGGAAATAGCCTTCCTCGGCGCCGATCCCGCCGATCACGCCGCCCATGTCGCCGGGAGACAGCAGCTTGAAGCCGGTGAGGTGCGCCTGCCATTTCTTCTCGGTGACGAAGCCGCGCACCGTCTTGCCCGGGAACTCGAAGACCGAGTACTTGCCGACGGCGGGCACCGTCGCGTCGATGCCGACGCTGTCCTTCGGCCGGTACGACAGCTCCATGCCGACCGCCCAGTCGCCCAGGCGCGTGTTCGCCGAGATGCCGAACACGTTGCGGCTCTCGCCGTAGTCGACGAAGTAGCCGAGAGCGGCGACGTTCGTCGTGTGCACCGCGGGATCGAAGTTGAAGCCGACGAAGGGCAGCTTGTCGTGGTAGCGGATCCAGTACAGCCCGTACTCTGTCTCGGATCCCTCGGGCAGCCAGCGCGTGGCCAGGCCGAACTGGCCGGAGTTCTTCGGCTCGTTCGTCTCCATCGGGTAGACGAGCGACGGCAGCGGGGTGCCCGCGAGCGGAATCGTGGCCGTGCCGGCCGACAGCTCGTCCAGCGTGAAGCGCTGGCCCGTGAGCGGATTGATCGTCCCGATGTCGCCGACCGTCCCCGGCGGCAGCCCCAGCGAGGTCGAGTTGATGAACGCGTTGCGCGCGCCCTTGCCGATGACGTCGGTGACCGAGAAGAAGGTGCCGACCGGATCGAACTTGAACGCGTTCCAGCGGAACTGGTAGTAGCCCTCGACGCTCAGCCCTTCGGCGATGTTCGCGTTCAGCGAGACCATCGGCGCCGGCCGGAAGATCTCCTTCAGCTGCATGCCGGGCGTGTGCGCGGTCTGCAGGTTGATCGCGTTGGTGACGTTGACGCCGCCGTAGATGAAGATGTCCTCGCCCCAGCTGATCACCTGGTTGCCGAACTTCACCTTGGCGGGCCGGCCGGCGATCTCGAACTCCTTGGCCACCCACGCGTCGAGCCAGGTGAACTTGTCGACCGCGGCCGAGCGCGCGGCCGGGTCCAGCGGCATGCGGGCCGTGTCGTCGACCTGCCAGTCCTTGAACCAGGTGGCGCGCAGCATCCCGCTCCAGTGGTTCGGGCCGTGCAGCACGAGCTCGTGCGTGCCCTTGAGCGCCGCCGAGACGATGTCGCCCTTCTTGTAATTCAGGTTGCCGTCGTCGGCCTGCAGGTAATTGAAGTCGGGATTGGCCACCGCGCTGCCGGGGCCGTAGTACGACTGCATCCGGCTCTCGAGCTGGCTCGTGGTCGGGACGTCGCCGCCGTTGTCGTTGCTGATGATGCTGCGGTCGGTCTTCTGCATCCGCTTGATGAAGCCGAACGAGACGGTGGAGTCGAAGCTGCCCTGCACCGAGTCGGTCTGGAACTTGAAGGCGTGCGCCGGCGTGCCGGCCAGGCCGGCGGCCAGCGCCGCGAGCGCGACCGCCACGGCCTGCGCGGAGGCCGTCGGCCGAAGCGCGGCGCGCTTCGGGGTTGCGGGCCGCGCCGTCGCGGCTCCTGCGTTCTTCTTCGTCATCGCAGCGTTCTCCCCGTTCTTCGTTCTGCTGCCGGCGCTGCCGGCGTTGATGTCATCCGCGTGAAGGTTCCGTCCGGTCGCTCGCGCTCAACGCTCGCCGCGGCGGCGCAGTTCGTCCGGACTGAACATGTTCGGGTTGATGCGGCCTTCGCGACCGGCGAGCCAGTCGGTGGGCGGGTGCTCCTGCGTCGCGGTCTCGGCGATGTAGCGGCCGACGTTCAGGTCGTAGCCGACGAACTCCTGGCTCACGCAGGCGGGAATCTCGGGCGCGACCCAGAGGCTGGCTTCCTGCACGCGCCAGACCTTGCCCTGCGCGTCGTACAGGTCGGTGAGCAGCAGCGTCCAGCTGTCCTCGTCGATGAACATCACGCGGCGCGGGAAGATGTGGCGCATGCCTTCCTTCAGCGTCGCCTCCACCACCCAGACGCGATGCAGCTCGTAGCGCATCAGGTCGCGGTTGACGTAGTCGGGCAGGTAGATGTCCTTGTACTTGCGGCTCTTGTCGATCAGCTTCCAGCTGTTGTACGGAACGTAGATCTCCTTCTTGCCGACGAGCTTCCAGTCGTAGCGGTCCATCGCGCCGGCGTACATCGGGTACTGGTCGACCGTCTCGAGGTTCTCGTAGCCGGGCACCGGGTTGTCGTAGGCGAAGGACGGCGCGCGGCGCACGCGGCGCTGGCCGGGGAAATACAGCCAGGCGTCCGAGCCGCGATCCATGAACCAGTGCACGAGGATCATCTCGCCGGCGCGCGCCGCCGGGCTGACCACCTCGTTGAGGATCTTCGCCTCCGACTTCTTCACGTCGTCGAAGCTCTTCGTCGACTGCTCGTGCAGCGGATAGACGACCCACTGGTTCTGCGCGAGCTGGGAGAAGTCGCCGCTCTTGGACGAGAACAGCGTCGAGTAGTGCTCGATGCGCCCCTCGCTCTGGATGCGCAGCTTGTGGTTCCACACCGCCTCGGCGCCGTTCTTCGGAATCGGGAACAGCACGCCGCCGCCGACCGCGTTCTCGAGCTGCCAGCCGCCGTCGACCAGCTTCGCCACGCGCGCGTTCTCCGCGCTGCGCTGGTAGACGCTGTCGGAGTAGCCGCAGGAGCGGTGCGTGGGATAGACGTCCATCCGGTAGCCGGGCAGCGTGCGGATCAGCGTCTGCTGGCCCTCGGAGAGCTTGTCCTTGTACTTGTCGACGTTCGACGCGTCGATCGAGAAGAGAACCTTGTCGTCCTTGTACGGATCGACGCGCGGGTCGGACAGCTTCCAGCCGGCGGGCGCCTTCGTGATGCCGCCGGTCCACGCGGGAATCGTGCCGTCCTTGTTGCCGGCCTTCTCGGCGCCCATCGGCGTGAGGTCCTTGCCCAGGCGCGCGGCCTCGGCCTCCGGAACGGCCGCCGCGGCGGCGCCGCAGGCGAACGCGAGCGCGAGCGCCGCGCAAAGCTTGGTCTTGGCCTTCATCTCTCCTCCCTGTCTCAGGATTTTTCCGCCACGCCGACGATCAGCGACGTGGTGCAATGGAACATCGTGCTGGTGCTGCCCATGCACCAGTTGATGTCGTTGTGCAGCGTGATGCGGTAGGCCGGACGCTCGCCGATGTTCGTGTTGCACAGGCAGCGTCCGCAGGCGCTCTTGCCGCAGCAGTCGAAGTAGCTGACGAGGTAGTCCTTGCCGTCGGCCGGATTGCGGCAGGTGCCGACCCACGACACCTTCGACGGCTCGGTGCCGGGCGGGCACGAGTTCACGGTGCCGCCGCAGCACGAGCAGAGGAAGCCGTCGACGCCGCAATATTTCCAGTAGTCGCACTGCTTGTCGTCGGTCTGGAACGCCTTGCCGCCCTTCGCGCCGCCGCCGCCGTGCCCCTTGGCGGCGTGCGCGCTGCGATCGAAGGGCAGCACGGGCAGCGCGACCGACGCGCCGAGCAGCAATCGTCCCAGGCGCGCGATCGCGGAGCGGCGCGACGTGCGCTGCGCGGCGGCGCGGGTCGATCGCTCGAATGCCGCATCCAACCAGTTCATGTCCTGCTCGCCTCCATCGTCTGCATCGTTTCGCCGCGGTCGCCGAGGAACTCCTGCACCGAGGCGACGCCCAGCTCTCGCGCCGTGAACAGGCTCTCGAGCTGTTCGCGCGAATTGACGAGCCCCTTGGCGCGCACGCGTCCGGTCTCGTCGACCAGCACCGCGTAGGGCAGCTTGCCGATCCGGTAGGACATGCCCAGCTCGGTGGACAGCACGTACGGGAAGGCGCCGATGCCGGCGCGCGCGCGGAACGCCTCGTGCTCGTCGCGTTCGCCGTCGCTGGCGAAGGCCAGCTCGAGCCAGCCGTGCTCGTCGGCGGCGACGCGCTGCAGGATCGGCAGCAGCTTCTTGCATACCGGGCAGGTGGGCGACAGGAAGAAGAGCAGCAGGCTCTTCTCGCGCGCGCCGCCGGTGGCGAAGCTTCGTCCGTCGAGCGTCTGCAGCTCGAGCGCCGGCGCCGCGTCGCCGACCTTCGGGCCGGCGTCGAGCATCAGCGCGCCCATCGGCGCGATGCGCTCGTAGAGCACGCCGATCTGGCGCGCCAGCGCGTACACGGTGGCGAGCAGCGCCAGCACGGCGACCCACAGGACGAGGTTCGAGACGATCAGGGCTTCGGTCATCGGCGGGTCCCCGGCGAGGGCAGTCGGTTGGCGTGCTGCGTCAGGCGATGCGGATCGGACAGCAGCTCGTCGGCGGCGGCGTAGACGAACCACAGCGCCGCCGCGGCGAAAGTGGCGGTGAAGGCGTCGAGCCAGACGAGCGGGCGCGATGCGGCCGGCGCCGCGGCGAGCGCGCATCCGGCAAGGAGCACGGCGTTGCGCGCGGGCAGGCGCCAGGACAGCGTCTGTCGTTGTCCGGGACCGCCGCAGCCGCAGTCGATGTCGGTGCGGCCGCGCAGCAGGTTGGCGACGACGGCGCCGGTGACGAGCGCGACCAGCGCGGCGGCGAGCAGCGCCCCGGACGGGCGGGTGGCCGGCACGACGAGCAGCGCCGCCGCGGCAGCCTCGGCGAAGGGCAGCACGAAGCCGACGGCGCGCGCGGCAGGCGGCGGAAGCAGCCGGTAGCGCTCGACGGCGAAGGCGAAGGCCTCGAGGTCGGCGAACTTGGACCACGCGCCGACGGCGAGCACCAGCGCCAGCGCGCCGGCGACGGCGTGGCCGAGCACGGGATCGAGCGCGGGCAGCGCCATCACTGCATCTCGATCAGCGTGCCCGCCTCGGCGACGCCGTCCATCCGCTGCACGACGCGCGGCTTGTCGCCGGCGTCGATCAGCACGAGCCCCATCGTCATCGCGTCCAGCGCCACCAGGCGCGGAGCCCCGCCCTGGATCGCCGTGACCGACATCGCGTTGTTGCCGGGAATGCGCGCGATGCGCTTCTTCGTGGCGAGGTCGAAGGCCCAGATCTCGGCGGCAGGGTTCTTGTGCGAGCCTTCCTGGCCGTCGGGGTGCATCAGCACGTACATCCGGCCGCTCTTCGCGTGAATGGCGAACAGCTGGTAGCCGCCGGGGCGCCAGTTCTTCTTCGCGTCGGCGGCGCCGATCATCGACCAGCTGCCGACCGCGCGCGGCTTCTCGGCGGAGAGGTCGACTTCGTGCACCTTGCCCAGGTACGAGACGAAGAAGAAGCGGTCGCCGATCGTCTCGGCGTGCACGAAGATCGGGTCGACGTCGGCGTCGAAGAAGCGCTCGCTGCGCGTGCGCGAGGCGAGCGCGCCGCGCTCGTCGAGCGTGATCGTTTCCATCGTGCCGTCGCCGCACAGCGTGGCGAAGCGGTTCGGCGCGCTCGGCACCGGCAGCGCGAGCCAGCAGCCGGAATTGGCCACCTCGCTCGCCAGCCTGCGCTCGCGCAGGTCGACGATGCTGATCGAGCTCGCCGGCGTGGCGTTCTGCACGTACAGCCAGTGCGAATCCGGCGAGACGCTGATCAGCCCCTTGTAGTTCAGCGCCTGCGCGCGCCGCTCGGGGATCGGGATCTCGCCGGTGAACGACAGCGTTTCCGCGTCCCAGATGTCGATGACGTCGGCGCGCGTGCCCCGCCACAGCCGCGGGTAATAGGTGGTGGAGACGTAGATGCGCTTGCGGTCGGGCGACAGCACCGCCTGCCCGGCGTAGGCGAGCGGGATCTGGCCGACGTAGCGGGCGGCATCGACGTCGATGACGTGCAGGCGCCCGTCGACGATGTGCTGGATCGCGATATCGGACACGTACGCACGCGTCGGACCGGCCGGCGGCGGGGTGACCACCGTTTGTTTCTCCGGCAACGATTGCGCCGATGCGCCGGTGATCCCAAGGGCCAGCAGCGACGCCTGGAGCACGCGTGCGGCGAATCGATTCATCACGGGAAGACTCCTCGTTCGGTCGATTCTTCGTCGACTCGCAGCGATTCTAGGAGACGGCTTCGCCGGTGCGTTAGCCGAAATCGGCAATCGGGGGTCGCGGATCCAACCTTTCTTCGGGCGTCGAAAATCGGTTGCAGATGCAACGAGTTGGCGTTTTCGCCCTTGCCAAGCGCGCCGAAACGGGATCCAATCTGCTCCCCGTGGTCGTTTCCCGACCCCGTTCCGGACAGTTGTCGCCGTCGGGTGCCCCGGCGGCCGGCAACCGCGGAGAGCGACGACGATGTGCATCGGCGACCGGCTTCCGACGCAATCCCGGCGCGACGATTATTCGTTCGCGCGGATGCGCTCGCACGATGCGGACGAGCACGCCGCCCACCTGAGCGGCTGGGACCAGACCTACGAGCAGCTCACCCCGGGCCCCTTCGAGGGCTTCCTGTGCGAGGCGCTGTTCGCCGGGATCCAGCTGTTTCGCGAGACGACGAACCAGTCGGTGCACGAGCTCGGCTCCGGGCGTCCCGGCGCCTACATGTTCGGCGTGCCGATCGGGCTGCAGGGCGAGGGCTACTTCGACGGTCGCCCGGTCGGTCTCGACTCCGTGCTGGTGCTGCGCGATCGGCGCCATCTCGACTTCCGCGCGCCGGCGCCGCTGGACCTGGTCGGCCTGTCGATCCCGATCGACGCGCTGCGCGGCTACGCGCTGGAGATCGACCAGCGCGACGTCGACGACGACCTGCGCGGCGTATCGGTGGCTTCGCCGGCTCCCGAGCGCGTGCGGCGGCTGCGCGCGTTCCTGCTGCTGGCGCTCGAATCGATCTGCGGGCATCCGCAGAAGCTGCAGCACCCGGTCACCCGGCGCGCGCTCGAGCAGGCGGTCTACCGCAGCCTCGTCGACACTTTCGCGGTCGCCGCGGACGAGAGCGTGGCCGCTCCCGGGCCGACGCGCAGCCACGCGCTGGTCAGCCGCGCGCAGGAATACATGCGCGAGCACGTCGACGAGCCGCTGAGCGTCGAAGACCTGTGCCGCGAACTGCGGGTGAGCCGGCGCACGCTGCAATACGGCTTTCGCGAGGTGCTGCGCCTGAACCCGGTGGCCTACCTGCGGGCGCTGCGGCTCAACGGTGCCCGCCGCGCCCTTCGCGCGCCGGTGGCGGGCACCACCGTGCAGGACGTCGCCGCCCGCTGGGGGTTCTGGCACCTGAGCCACTTCGCCTGCGACTACCGCCGCATGTTCGGCGAGCTGCCTTCGGAAACGCTGCACCGGGCCGCCTGCTGAAATCGCCGTCCGATCTGATACGCTCGACGGGCACCGGGCCCCGTCGCGGATGACGCTCGCTTTCCTGATCGCCCTTCCGTTCCTCGGCAGCGTCCTCGCGGCGCTGATGCCTTCGAACGCCCGCAACGCGGAGTCCACGCTCGCCGGAACGCTGTCGGTCGCCGCCGCCGCCTGGACGGCGTCGCTGTTCCCGCAGGTGCGCGACGGCGGCGTCGTGCGCGAGCAGATCTCCTGGCTGCCGTCCTTCGGGCTCGACCTCGTCGTGCGCATCGACGGCTTCGCGTGGATGTTCGCGATGATGATCACCGGCATCGGCGCGCTGGTCGTGCTGTACGCGCGCTACTACATGTCGCCGTCGGACCCGGTGCCGCGCTTCTTCTCGTTCCTGCTCGCGTTCCAGGGCTCGATGCTCGGCGTCGTCACCTCGGGCAACCTGATCCAGCTCGTGTTCTTCTGGGAGCTGACCAGCCTCTTCTCGTTCCTGCTGATCGGCTACTGGCACCACCGGCCCGACGCGCGCCGCGGCGCGCGCATGGCGCTGGTCGTCACCGGCGGCGGCGGGCTGTCGCTGCTCGCCGGCGTGCTGCTGCTCGGGCGCATCGTCGGTTCCTTCGACCTCGACGCGGTGCTCGCCGCGCGCACGGCGATCGTCGAGCATCCGCTGTACGCGCCGATGCTCGTGCTGGTGCTGCTGGGCGCGCTGACCAAGAGCGCGCAGTTCCCGTTCCAGTTCTGGCTTCCGCACGCGATGGCCGCGCCCACGCCGGTGTCGGCCTACCTGCACTCGGCGACCATGGTCAAGGCGGGCGTCTTCCTGCTCGCGCGGCTGTGGCCGGTGCTGGCGGGCACCGATCCCTGGTTCTGGATCATCGGCGGCGCGGGGCTCGCCACGCTGGTGCTCGGCGCCTACATCGCGATGTTCCAGAACGACCTGAAGGGGCTGCTCGCCTACTCTACGGTGAGCCACCTCGGGCTGATCACGCTGCTGCTCGGGCTGAACAGCTCGACGGCGACGGTGGCCGCCGTTTTCCACATGCTGAACCACGCGACCTTCAAGGCGTCGCTGTTCATGGCCGCCGGCATCGCCGATCACGAGACCGGCACGCGCGACCTGCGCCGGCTGCGCGGCCTCGTGCACGCGATGCCGATCACGGCCACGCTCGCGCTGGTGGCCAGCGCCGCGATGGCGGGCGTGCCGCTGCTCAACGGCTTCCTGTCGAAGGAGATGTTCTTCGCGGAGACGGTGTTCGTGCAGTCGGCGCCGTGGGTCGAGATCGTCCTGCCGGCGGTGGCCACGCTGGCCGGCGTCTTCGCGGTGGTCTATTCGCTGCGCTTCGGCTGGGGCATCTCCTTCGGGCCGCTGTCCACCGATCTTCCGCGCGTGCCGCACGAGCCGCCGCGCTGGATGCGCGTCCCGGTCGACCTGCTCGTCCTCGCCTGCCTCGTCGTCGGCATCGCGCCCGGCTGGTCGGTGGGCCCGGTGCTGGCCGCTGCGGCGCTTCCGGTGGTCGGCGGCACGCTGCCGCCGTACACGCTGGCGGTCTGGCACGGCTTCAGCGCGCCGCTGATGATGAGCTTCGTCGCGCTGGCCGGCGGCGTGCTCGGCTACCTGTGGCTGCGCCGCGCGATCGCCCGCGGGCTGCGCGGCACGCCGCTCGTCGAGTCCTTCGACGGCAAGCGCGCGTTCGAGCGCGCGACGATCGTCGCCAGCGTCGGCGCCCGGCACCTGATGCGCGTGCTCGGCTCCCGGCGCCTGCAGCCGCAGCTGTTCTGGATGGTCGTGGCCACGGTGCTCGCCGCGGGGGCCGCGCTCGGCCTCGACGGCGTCAGCTGGGGCCATCGCCCGCGCGTGGCGCCCTCGCCGGTGTTCGTCGGCCTGTGGGCCATCGGCATCGTCGCCGCGGTCGCGGCCGCCGCCCAGGCGAAGTTCCATCGCCTCGCCGCGGTGACGATGCTCGCGATCGCGGGCGTCGTCACCTGCATCACCTTCCTGTGGTTCTCGGCGCCCGATCTCGCGCTCACGCAGCTGGCGGTCGAGGTCGTGACGACGGTGCTGTTCCTGCTCGGACTGCGCTGGCTGCCGAAGCGGATCCTCGAGGAGGACGGCCGCGTCGCGCTGCGCGCGCGCACCCGCCGCGCCCGTGATCTGGTGCTGGCGATCGTCGTCGGCGCCGGTACGGCCGCCCTTTCCTACGCGATGCTCACGCGCGAGGCGCCGCAGAGCATCTCGCCCTTCCTGCTCGCGCGCGCGCTGCCGGATGGAGGAGGGAGCAACGTCGTCAACGTCACGCTGGTCGACTTCCGCAGCTTCGACACGATGGGCGAGATCTCGGTGCTCGGCATCGTCGCGCTCGTCGTCTACGCGCTGTTGCGCCGCTTCCGGCCGCCGCGCGAGAGCATCGTGCCCGACCAGCAGCAGCCGGGCATCGACGGCGATCCGCTCGACGACGTGCTCGAGCCCGAGCCCGGCGGCGACCCGGGGATCGGCTATCGGACGGTGCCGGCGGCGCTCGTGCGGCTGCTGCTGCCGGTCGCCTTCGTCGTCGCGCTGCACCTGTTCCTGCGCGGGCACGATGCGCCCGGCGGCGGCTTCGTCGCCGGGCTCGTCGTCGCGATCGCGTTCCTCACGCAGTACCTGGTGCTGGGCACCGTCTGGGTCGAGTCGCGCGTGCATCTGCGCACGCCCTGGTGGATCGCCACCGGCCTGCTGCTCGTCGTCGCCACCGGCGCGGGCGCGATCGTCTTCGGGCACCCGTTCCTGACGACGCACACCGCGCACCTCGCCCTGCCGTGGGGCGGCGAGGCGCACCTGCCCAGCGCGCTGCTGTTCGACGCCGGCGTGTTCGCCGTCGTCGTGGGCGCGACGCTGCTGATGCTGATCGCGCTGGCGCACCAGTCGCTGCGCGCGCGCCGCAGGCCCGGCTGATGGAAGTCGTCCTCGCCACCGCGATCGGCGTGCTCACCGCCTCGGGCGTGTGGCTGCTGCTGCGTCCGCGCACCTTCCAGGTGCTGATGGGGCTGTCGCTGCTCTCGTACGCGGTGAACCTGTTCATCTTCAGCATGGGCAGCCTGTCGATCGACCAGCCGCCGATCGTCGTTCCCGACGTGCCGCACGATCTGCAGCACTACACCGACCCGCTGCCGCAGGCGCTCGTGCTGACCGCCATCGTCATCAACTTCGCGATGACGGCGCTGTTCCTCGTCGTGCTGCTCGCGCTGCGCGGGCTGTCCGGCACCGACCACGTCGACGGGCAGGAGGAGGAGGAATGATCGGCTGGGCGAAGGCGGCGATGCCGCACCTGATCGTCGCGCCGATCGTGCTGCCGCTGGCCGCCGCCGCGCTGATGCTGTTCGCCTCCGAGCGGCGACGCCGCCTGCGCGCGTCGCTGAACGTGCTCTCGTGCGGGGCGGCGCTCGCCGTCGCGGTCGCACTGCTCCTCGTCGTCGACGAGCGCGGCGCGGCCGCCGTCGGCGTCTACCTGCCGGCGAACTGGCCGGCGCCCTTCGGCATCGTGCTCGCCCTGGACCGGCTCTCGGCGATGATGCTCGTCGTCACCGGCGTCATCGCGTTCGCGGCGGTGGTCTACTCGGTGGCGCGCTGGGACCGCGCCGGCGTGAACTTCCATCCGCTGTTCCAGCTCCAGCTGATGGGCGTGAACGGCGCCTTCCTCACCGTCGACGTCTTCAACCTGTTCGTCTTCTTCGAGATCCTGCTCGCGGCGTCGTACGGGTTGCTGCTGCACGGTTCGGGCGCCGTGCGCGTGCGCGCCGGGCTGCACTACATCGCGGTGAACCTGTTCGCGTCGTCGCTGTTCCTGGTCGGCGTGGCCGTGCTCTACGGCGCCGCCGGAACGCTGAACCTGGCCGACTTCGCCGCGCGCATCCCGCAGGTGGCGGCGGCCGACCGCCCGCTGCTGCACGCCGGCGCCGCCATCCTCGCCGTCGCGTTCCTGGCCAAGGCGGCGATGTGGCCGCTGAACTTCTGGCTGGTTCCGGCCTATTCGGCCGCCGGCGCTCCGGTGGCCGCGCTGTTCGCGATCCTGACCAAGGTCGGCGTCTACGCGATCCTGCGCATCTGGACGCTGTTCTTCGGCATCGACGCCGGCGAGTCGGCGCACTTCGGCGGGGCGGCGCTCACCTGGATCGGCATGACGACCCTGGCGGTGGCCTCGATCGGCATGCTCGCCTCGCATCATCCGGGGCGACTCGCCGCGTGGGGCGTCGTGATCTCCTCGGCGACGCTCGTCGCCGCGATCGGCTTCGCGCGACCGTCGCTCACCGCCGGCGCGCTCTTCTACCTGATCGGATCGACCTTCGCGCTCGCCGCGCTGTTCCTGCTCGTCGAGCTGATCGACCGCGCGCGCGAGGTCGAGCCGAAGGTGCCGCTCGACGACGTCGACCCGTTGCCGTTCTCGGTCGAGTACATCGAGCGGCCCGACTCGAACCTCGACGAGGACGAGTCGGTGCTGATCGGCCGCACGATCCCCGGCGCGCTCGCCTTCCTCGGCCTGGCGTTCATCGTGTGCGCGCTGATGATCGCCGGGATGCCGCCGCTGTCGGGCTTCCTGGGCAAGTTCGCGATGCTCTCGTCGGCGCTCGCTCCGGAGCCCGAGCTGGCCTCCGATCCGTTGTCGGCGCCCGGCATCGCGGCGCTGGCGATGGTCGTCGTGCTGATCGGGTCCGGGTTCCTGTCGCTGGTCGGGCTGTCGCGGGCGGGTATCCGCTACTTCTGGGCGCCGCAGGAGCGCGCGGCCCCGCGCCTGCGCGTGATCGAGACCGTGCCGATCGCCGTGCTGCTCGCGCTGTGCGCGCTGCTGACGATCCGCGCGGAGCCGGTGATGCGCTATGCCGCGAGCACGGCGCAGGCGCTGCACCAGCCGGCGGCGTACGTCGATGCCGTGCTCACCGCGCGGCCGGTGGAGCGGCAATGAGGCGGCCATGAGACGCGTTCTTCCCGCGCCGCTGCTCAGCCTCTCGCTGTTCGTGCTGTGGCTCGTGCTCGCGCGCTCGGCGAGCGTCGGGCAGCTGATCATCGCGACGATCGTCGCAGTGGCGATGCCGCTGCTGGCCGCGCCGCTGCTGCCGCTGCGCCCCCGCATCCGGCGCCCGGGAACGCTGGCGCGGCTGATCCTGCGCGTGGGCGGCGACGTCGTCGTCTCCAGCTTCATCGTCGCGCGCGGCGCGCTGCGCCGCGGCGACCGGCTGCCCGGAGGGCGCTTCGTGCGCATGCCGCTCGAGCTGCGCGAGCCGCACGCCATCGCCGCGCTGGCGACGATCACCACGGTGATCCCGGGTACCGTCTGGAGCGAGCTGGCCGGCGACCGCAGCTGGTACGTGCTGCACGTGTTCGACCTGCACGAGGACGAGGTCGATGCCTTCGTCGCGCGCTACAAGGCGCGCTACGAGCACCCGCTGAAGGAGATCTTCGAATGAGCCCGCTGCTGCACCTGGCTTCGCTCGCCACGCTCATCCTGCTCGTGGTCGCGATGGCGCTGGCCCTCGCGCGCGTGCTGCGCGGCCCGAGCGCGCAGGACCGCATCCTCGCGCTCGACTATCTGTACGTCGTCGCGATGCTCGTGATGCTGGTGCTCGGCCTGCGCTCGGGCGGGACGATGTATTTCGAGGCGGCGCTGATCATCGCGCTGTTCGGCTACGTGAGCACCGCCGTGCTCGGCAAGTTCCTGCTGCGCGGGGAGATCATCGAATGAGCGCCGAAGCGCTTGTTCCGCATGCGCTCGTGCCGCTGTGGGTCGACGCGCTCGTCTCGCTGCTGCTGCTCAACGGCGCCGTGTTCTGCGTGATCGGCGCGACCGGCCTGCTGCGCTTTCCGCATTTCTTCCTGCGCGCGCATCCGGCGGCGCTGCCGTACACGATGGGGACGTGGTCGATCGCGGCGGCCTCGGTCGTCTGGTTCAGCGCGACGCAGGGCGTGCTGTCGATCCAGCCGTGGACCGTGGTCGTGCTGCTGCCGATCGGCGCGCCGGTGGCGGTCGTGTTCCTCGCGCGCGCGGCGCTGTTCCGGCTGCGGCGGGCCGGGCACGAGGGCGCGGTGGCCGCGGGGGACAGCGCGCCGGTGCGGACGGAAGGTTCGGCGAGCGGGGATGGGGGGCGGTGAGGGGGCTTGGCTCGGATGTGGCGCCGCGAGTTGTCCACCGCGTCGGCGCCCGTCCTCGGCCGCCTCTGCACCGCCGCCGTGCTGAGGCGCTGCGTTATGCAGCGTTTCTCGTCACGTAATCGATTACGCGAGAGGAAACGCCGCATATCGCAGCCAGGCGCAGAACGGGGCGGCTGGCGTGGACGCAGGGCAGCCGGCGTCGACTTGGGCGCAACGGCTCCACGGGTCGGCGCCGACGCGGCGACAGCCGGCACCGACGCCGGGGAGAATGCGCGCTTTCCGCGCGTTCTACGCGGTCCGCCGATCGGTGCGGACGACGTCGTTCGTTTCTCGCGCGTTTCGCGTAGTGATGCCGGTTGCCTCGGCAGGAAAGCGCGAGTTCCGCGCATTTCCGGGGGCGCCGACGACGGCGCCGGCCGAAAGGTGTACCAGCCGTTTACCCTGTACCCGACGGCCGCTCGAACTCGGGGTCGGGGTCGAACGCGCGATCGCCGTCGGCGAAGGGCTCGCCGGTGATGCGCAGCGCGGCGAAGTCCCAGGCGGAGCGATCGAGCAGGTGCGACGGAACGACGCGCCCGAGCGACGCGAAGACGTTCTCGACGCGCCCCGGGTGGCGTCGCTCCCATTCGCGCAGCATCTGCTTGATCTCGCGCCGCTTCAGGTTCTCCTGCGAGCCGCACAGGTTGCACGGGATGATCGGGAACGCGCGCCACTCGGCGTAGGCGGCGAGATCTTCTTCCTTCACGTAGGCGAGCGGGCGGATCACCATGTGCCGTCCGTCGTCGGAGACGAGCTTCGGCGGCATCGACTTGAGCCTGCCGCCGAAGAACAGGTTCAGGAAGAAGGTCTCCAGGATGTCGTCGCGGTGGTGGCCGAGCGCGATCTTCGTCGCGCCGAGCTCGTCGGCGACGCGGTAGAGGATGCCGCGGCGCAGCCGCGAGCACAGCGAGCACATCGTGCGTCCCTGCGGGATCACGCGGGTGACGATCGAGTAGGTGTCCTGCGTCTCGATGTGAAAGGGAACGTCGAGCGATCGCAGGTACTCGGGCAGCACGTGCCCGGGGAAGCCGGGCTGCTTCTGGTCGAGGTTCACGGCGACCAGCTCGAAGTCGATCGGCGCACGCGAGCGCAGCGTGCGCAGCAGGTCGAGCAGCGCGTAGCTGTCCTTGCCGCCCGACAGGCAGACCATGACGCGGTCGCCCGCCTCGATCATGCCGAAGTCGACGATCGCCTCGCCCGCCAGGCGCAGCAGGCGCTTGTGCAGCTTGTTCCGTTCGTAGTCGAGCTTGCGCACCTGCGCGCCGCTTCCGCTCACGCGTGCCTCCACACTTCGACGCGCACCGAGCGCGCGCGCGGCAGCGGCTGCGGCTTGGTCACCGATACCTTCAGCGCGCGCAGCCCGGGCAGCTGCGCCAGCTCGTCGGCCAGCTCGCCGCAGATCGTCTCGACCAGCCGGAAGCGCCGGTCTCCGCCCACCAGCCGCTCGACCGCCTCGACCACGCGTTCGTAGTTGACCGTCTCCGAGAGCAGGTCGCGCCGCCGCTGGCGCGTGACGTCGGGCACGTAGAGCTCGACGTCGACGACGATCGGGCGGCGCCTGGCCTGCTCGCGTTCGTAGACGCCGAGAAAGCAGTCGATCTCGATGTCCTGCACGAGGACGCGATAGCAGTCGGGAAAGGCAGTGGTGTCGGTGGTCATCGTGTTTCGTGTTCAGCGCGAGACGAGCGAGGCGCCGCCGTCGACGTGCAGGACATGGCCGGTCACGTAGTCGGCGTCGTCGAGCAGGAAGGCGACCGCGCGCGCGACGTCCTCGCCGGTGCCGATGCGTTGCAGCGGAATCGCCGCTTCGATCGCGTGCTGCTCGGCTTCGGTGAACACGTCGTGCTCGGGCCAGTCGAGCGAGCCGGGCGCGACGGCGTTCACGCGCACCTCGGGGGCCAGTTCGAGCGCGAGCGCGCGGGTGAGCGCGACCAGGCCCGCCTTCGCCGCGGCGTAGGCCGAGAAGCCGGCGAGCGGGCGTTCGGCGCGCGCGTCGGTGACGTTGACGATCGCGCCGCGGGCGGCGCGCAGCCACGGCGCCGCCGCCTGGCTGGTGAAGAACGCCGCCTTCAGGTTGCCGTCGACGATCGACGCCCACAGCGATTCGTCGACCGAGCCGAGGGGCGTGCGCAGGAAGGTCGATGCGTTGTTCACCAGCGCGTCGATGCGCCCGTGCCAGGCGCCGGCCGACTGGACGAGGCGCTCGCCGGCGCTCGCCTGCGAGAGGTCGGCTTCGAAGGCGCACGCCGAATCGGCGCGCACGGCGTTCAGCCGGGCGACGAGCGCCTCGGCCTGCTCGACCGAATGCCGGCAATGGATCGCGACGTCGGCGCCGCGCGCGTGCAGGTGCGTTGCGATCCGCGCGCCGACGCGGCGCGCCGCGCCGGTGACCAGGACGACGCGATTCGGGTGCATGGAGCGTCGAGTGTACGGCATCCGCCCGGGGCGGCTGGTACGATCGACGCTTCCGCTGCATGCCGCCTGCCTTCATGCTCGCCTTCCTGCCACCGGTCGTTCGCGCAGCGGTCGCCGTGTCGCTGCTCGCCGTCAACACGCTGTTCTGGTGCCTGCTGCTGTTTCTGTTCGCGCTGGTGAAGCTGGCGCTGCCTTTCGAGCGCGTGCGCGCCGCGATCGATCCGCTGCTCAACTCGATCGCCACCCGCTGGATCGCCGGCAACAACGCGTGGATGCGGCTGACGCAACCCACCGCCTGGGACGTCGAAGGCCTCGAGGGAATCGATCCGCGCGGCTGGTACCTGGTGAGCTGCAATCACCAGTCGTGGGTCGACATCTTCGTGCTGCAGCGCCTGCTGAACCGGCGCATTCCGCTGATGAAGTTCTTCCTGAAGTACGAGCTGATCTACGTGCCGGTCATGGGCCTGGCCTGGTGGGCGCTCGACTTCCCGTTCATGCGCCGGCACTCGGATCGATACCTGCGCAAGCATCCGGAGAAGCGTCTCGAGGATCTCGAAACCACGCGGCGCGCCTGCGAGAAGTTCGCGCGGCTGCCGACCAGCGTGATGAACTTCGTCGAGGGAACGCGCTTCACGCGCGAGAAGCACGACGCGCAGCGTTCGCCGTATCGGCATCTGCTCAAGCCGAAATCGGGGGCGCTCGCGCTCACGCTTAATGCGCTGGGCGAGCGCTTCGAGTCGCTGATCGACGTGACGATCGTCTACCCGGGCGGGGTGCCCACTTTCTGGCAGTTCCTGCGCGGCGACGTCGAACGCATCGTCGTTCGCGTGACGCGACGGCCGATTCCGGTCGAGTTCTTCCACGCCGACGCGATGGCCGATTCGCGCGCGCGCAAGCGCGTGCAGGCCTGGCTGCACGAGATCTGGCAGGAGAAGGACCGTCAGATCGACGCGCTGCTGCAGGCGCCGCAGCGCGAAGCGGTCGTCGCGTGAGCCTCGCTGCGCCCTCCGGCCCGGCGCTCGCCGATTCGCGCGAGCTGGTGCGTCGCATCGGGGCGGAGATCGACGCGGCCGGCGGCTGGATCGGCTTCGATCGCTACATGCAGCGCGCGCTCTACGAGCCCGGCATCGGCTACTACACGGGCCCGAACCGCGTGTTCGGCGCCGAAGGCGATTTCGTCACGGCGCCCGAGATGTCGTCGCTGTTCGGTCGCTGCATCGCCGCGCAGTGCGCGCAGTGGCTGGGCGAAGACGACGAGATCGTCGAATTCGGCGCCGGCTCGGGCGCGCTGGCCGCGCAGGTCCTGTCGGCGCTGCGCGACGCAGGCACGCTGCCGCGAAGCTACGCGATCGTCGAGTTGTCGGCGACGCTGCGCGAGCGCCAGCGCGGAACGATCGCAGCCGCCGGCGGGGAACTGCTCGCGCGCGTGCGCTGGGTCGACGAGCTGCCCGAGCGGATCGAGGGCGTGGTGCTCGCCAACGAGGTGCTCGATGCGATGCCGGTGCGCGTCTTCCGCCGGGCCGGCGACAAGGTCTTCGAGCGTGGCGTGACGCGCCTGGGGGACGACGCGCTCGGCTGGGCCGAGCGCGCAGCCGACGAGCGTCTCGCTTCGAAGGTCCTCGACCGGCTGCGCGAAGCAGGGGACGAATGCGCCGGCCTGCCTTCCGACGAGGCGGGCGCCGTGCCGGAGAACTACGTTTCGGAACTCGGCGAGCAGGCCGAAGCGTGGGTCGCCACCGTCGGCTCGCGGCTGGTGCGCGGCGCGATGCTGCTCGTCGACTACGGTTTTCCGCGCCGCGAGTTCTACCACCCGCAGCGCGATCTCGGCACGCTGCGCTGCCATTTCCGCCACCGGGCGCACGACGACCCGTTCCTCTGGCCGGGGCTGCAGGACATCACCGCGCACGTCGATTTCACCGGCATCGCGCAGGCCGGGGCGGACGCCGGGCTCGACGTGCTGGGCTTCGCGTCCCAGGCCCGATTCCTGCTCGACTGCGGCCTGCTCGACGCCTGCGCCGCGATTCCGCGCGACGATCTGCGCGCGTGGACGCTGGAGACGCAGGCGGTGCAGCGGCTGCTTTCGGAGGCGGAAATGGGCGAGCTGTTCAAGGCGATCGCGCTCGGGCGCGGCGTGTCCGACGACGCGATCGGCTTCCGCACGCGCGACCGGCGGGCGTCGCTGTAGGCGGCGGCGCGATGGCCGGGCGGTCGATTTCGCCGCTGCGCCGGATCGCGGCGAGCGTCCGCGGCAAGCCGGCCCTCGTCGCGGCGGTGCTTCTCGCGTCGCCGCTGGGCGCAACGCCCGGTACGGCGCCTGCAACGCCGGCGGCGTCGTCCGAGGTCGTCACCCGCTCGATCGAGCAGCGTCCGCCGGCGCGCCCGCTTTCCGAAGCGGGTCGCGTCGACGAACGCTCGTTGTCGGCGGAGCAGCTCGAGGACCTGGCGCGGGCGTCGCGCGAGCGATGGGAGCGAAGCAGCCACGGCGCGATGCTGCTGCGCATCCTCCCCGATCGCCTGCGGCCGTCGCAGTTGCCGCGGGCCGATTCGCGCGGCGCGCGGCTGGTCGCCCTGTATTGCGTGCAGTGCCACAACCTGCCCGATCCCGCGATGCACGATGCGAACCGCTGGCCCGAAGTGGTGCGACGCATGGTGCCGCGCATGCAGGGCCGCGGAAATCTCGGGCCGCTGATGGCCGACCTGATGCGGGCGCCCGGCGCCGGCGAGCGCGCGATGTCCGCGCCCAGCGCCGACGAGGAGCGCGAGATCGTCGCGTACCTGCAGCGATACGCGCAGCGCAGCCTCGATCCGAAGGCCGATCCCGCGCTGGCGCAGGCGCTCGGCAGCGGGGCGGGGCGCATGTTCGCCGAAGCCTGCAGCCAGTGCCACGCGCTGCCCGATCCGTCGCAGCACACGCCCGAGGAATGGCCGAAGGTGGTCGCCCGCATGCGCGAGAACCTCGACTGGATGAACCGCGTGCAGGGCGGTGCGGACCCGCGCGAGCCGCAGCTCTCGGTGCCCGAAATCGTCGGCTTCCTGCAGGAGCACGCGAGGCGGCCGGCGCGATGATCAAGTGGCTGCTCGTCGTCATCGTCGCGCTCGTGCTGTTCTCGGGCCTGATGCCGCTGCTGCGCCGCTTCGGCATCGGGCGGCTGCCCGGCGACTTCGAGTTCCGCGCCTTCGGTCGCGACTGGTCGATTCCGATCACGTCGACCGTGCTGCTCTCGCTGCTGGCCGCGCTGCTCTCGCGCCTGCTGTGAATTCAGCGCGTCGTCATCGGCCCGGGCCGAGCGCTTCGGCCACCGCGCGCGTGCGCGCCGCGTGCAGCGCCTCGCGGATCTTCTGCGGCGCGTCGGCGTGCGCGCGCGCGATCGCCGCGGTGTCCACCGACGCGAAGGCGCGCGCGGCCTCGCGCAGGCGCTGCGCCTGCGGATAGGGGCGCGATTCCAGCCCGAGGCGCCCGAGATAATCGGCTTCGCAGGCCGCAAGCACCGACTCGAGCCGCTGCGGCCGGCGGGCGACGTCGATGCGTTCGAGCAGCTTCGTGATCGTTTCCGGACGCAGCTCGAGCGCGCGATGCACGATGCCGTGCTCGCGGGCGACGATGCGCGCGAGGTCGCGGCATTCGGTGGGCACGCGCAGCCGCTCGCACAGCTCGTCGACCAGGCGCAGCGAGCGCTGCTCGTGCGCGATGTGGCGCGGCCACTGCTCGGGCGGCGTCGTTCCCTTGCCCAGGTCGTGCACCAGCGCCGCGAAGCGCACGGGCAGCGGCGCGCCGGCAGCGGCCGCGTGGTCGACGACCATCATCACGTGCACGCCGGTATCCCCCTCCGGATGGTAGGCCGGCGGCTGCGGCACGCCCCACAGCCGGTCCAGCTCGGGGATCACGCGGGCGAGCGCGCCGCAGGCGCGCAGCACCTCGAACATCCGCGACGGGCGCCGCTCCATCAGGCCGCGCGACAGCTCCTGCCAGACGCGCTCGGCGACGAGCGCATCGGCTTCGCCCGCGCGCACCATCTCGCGCATCAGTTCCATGGTTTCGTCGGCGACCGTGAAGTCGTCGAAGCGCGCGGCGAAGCGGGCGACGCGCAGGATGCGCACCGGGTCCTCGGCGAAAGCGCTGCCCACGTGGCGCAGCACGCCCGCGCGAAGATCGGCCAGCCCGCCGTAGGGATCGACCAGCGTGCCGTCCTCGGCGATCGCCATGGCGTTGATCGTCAGGTCGCGGCGCTGCAGGTCGTCCTCGAGCGTCACGCCCGGATCGGCCTGCACGACGAAGCCGCGATAGCCGGGCGCGGTCTTGCGCTCGGTGCGCGCGAGCGCGTATTCCTCGTGCGTCTCGGGATGCAGGAACACCGGGAAGTCGCGGCCCACCGGCCGGAAGCCGCGCGCGACCAGCTCTTCGGGCGTGGCGCCGACGACGACCCAGTCGCGATCCTTGACCGGCACGCCGAGCAGCTCGTCGCGCACCGAACCGCCGACCCGGTAGATCTTCATCGCAGGCTCGCGGCTCAGTGCCCGGCCCGGCGTCGCTCCTCGGCCAGCCGCAGCTCGTGCTCGTCCAGATACGATGGCGCGACGGCGGCGAGCGGCGTCGGCTCGATGCGCAGCTCCGGGGCGATCGCGCCCTCGGCGACGTTGTCGATCGACAGCGTCGCGAAGTTGTCGCGCGACATGCGCAGCGCGGCCGGCGCGAACTCGAGCAGCATCGCCTGCAGCCGGCCGAGGGAGTCGGGCAGGCCGACCACGCGGCGGCGGAATCCGGACAGCTCGCCGGCGAAGCGGATCAGCTCGCGCAGCGACCAGACCTCGGGGCCGGCCAGCTCGTAGCAGCGGTGCACGGTGATCTGCGCATCGAGCGAGTCGGCGATCGCGCGTGCCACGTCGCCGACCCACACCGGCTGAAAGCGCGCGTCGGCGCGACCGAGCGGAATCACCGGCAGCCATCGCTGCAGCGCCATGAAGCGCTCGATCAGCGAGTCGCCGAGACCGAAGACGACCGACGGGCGGAACACCGTCCACTGCAGGTCGGCGGCCTCGCGCACGATGCGCTCGCCCGCCGCCTTCGAACGCAGGTACATCGACGGCAGCGTCTGCTCGCCGCCTTCGCGCACGCCCAGCGCCGAGACGTGCAGGAGGCGCCGCACGCCGGCGGCGCGCGCGGCCTCGACGATGCGCGAGACGAGCTTCACGTGCGCGCGCTCGAAGCCCGGCCCCCACGGAGAGCCGCGTCCGCCGTCGAGCACGCCGACCAGGTTGATCACGGCGTCGGTGCTGCGCACGAGCGAGGCGAGCTGCGCGTCGTCGTGCACGTCGGCCTCGAAGACCTGGACGGTGGGCAGCGTGAGCAGCGCGCGGGCGCGCTCGCGATTGCGCGTGGGGACGATCACGTGCCGCGCCTGCGCGACCAGCCGCGCCGCCACGTGGCGGCCGATGAATCCGCTGCCGCCGAGCAGGAGAACGGGTCGGCCTGCCATGACGGGTTCCTACGGGATGTCGGTGGGCATCGACAACGCCGGCGCGACCCTGCCCAGGCGCGCCTTCAGCGACTGCGGCTGGCCGGTGAACAGCGCCGCGTAGTAGACGGCGTTGGTGAGCACCTTCTTGACGTAGTCGCGCGTTTCGTTGAACGGGATGATCTCGGCGAAGATCGCGCCCTCGACCGGCGCCGACAGCGTCGAGCGCCAGCTGCGCGGGCGTCCCGGCCCCGCGTTGTAGGCGGCCGAGGCGAGCAGCGGCGAGCCTTCGAGATCGTCGAGCACGCTGCGCAGGTAGAAGGTGCCGAAGCGCAGGTTCGTGTCGAGGTCGTGCAGCTGCTCGACGCGGAAGTCGCGCTCGCCGAGCTTCTTCGCGATCCAGCGCGCGGTGGCCGGCATGATCTGCATCAGGCCCTGCGCCCCCGCCCACGAACGCGCGTCGCGCACGAAGCGCGACTCCTGCCGGATCAGGCCGTAGACCCAGGCCGGATCGAGGTCGGCGCCGGCGGCCACCGGCTTCATCCGATCGAGGAAGGGCGAGACGAAGCGCAGCGCGAAATCGTGTTCCTCGCGCGTGCGGTCGGCGGTGTTCACGCAGCGGTCGAGCACCTGCTCGGCGCAGGCCCAGCGCGCGGCGGCGAGCAGTTGCCGGTCGCTCATGCCGCGCAGCTGGAAGTTCCACTCGCGATTGCCCTCGAAGCGCAGGCCGAGCGCGTAGAAGCGCAATGCGCGGTCGAAGCCGGCGTTGCGCGCCGCCTGCGCCAGCTCCTCCTCGGTGGTGGCGAGCGCGGCGGGCGGCGGCGAGGTGAGCGAGCCCAGCTCCTCGGCGGCCAGCCGGCCGTAGAAGGTGAACTGGCCGGCGATCGGACGCAGCATCTCGTCGGCTTTCGCCGTATCGCCGGCTTCGCGTTCGGCGCGCGCGCTCCAGTAGACCCACGCCGGCTCGTTGCGCCCGGCTTCGCTCATCCGCGCCACGACCTTGCGCAGCGTCGGCCAGTCCTGCTCGCGCAGCGCCGCGCGCGCGAGCCAGTTCCAGGTCTCGTCGGTGGCGGGCGCGTCGAGCGAGGCGCGCGCCCATTCGAGCGCGCGCGAATCGAGCTTGCGCATCGCGGCAGCGGCGATCTGCGAGCGCGCGAAGGCGACGTCCGCCTGGCGCAGCGCCGGCGCGATCTCCTCCAGGCGCTCGTTCGCTTCCGCCGGATCCTTGCGCGCGAGCCGCGACAGCGCGATCAGCAGCGTCTCGCGCGTGCGCTTTCCGGCCAGCGCCTTCGACGGATTCGACAGCGCGAGATCGACCGCTTTCGAATCGAGCGCGAGGCGCTCGCCGAGCAGGCGCACCGCGTCGGCCGTGTTCGTCTCGAGCGCGACCAGCAGCCGGGCGTGCAGGTCGTCGCGGTTGAGCATGCCCGTGCGCAGTTGCGCATCGAGCAGTGCCGCGCAGCCCGGGACGAAATTGCGCACCGAGAAGATCGCCGCGCGCGCACGCGGCGCGGGCCGCGCGCGTTCGATGTCGCCGAGCGACGCGTAGCAGTGCACTTCGTCGTCGTCGCGCAGGATCCAGCGCGCGTAGACGGCGTCGAAGGCCGTCCATTCGCGCCGCCGCCCGAGGTCGAGCATCCAGTCGCGGGCGAGCAGGTCGGCGACGAGCGTGCCCTCGTGCCGCGCGAGGAAGCGCTGCACGTCGGCGTCGGCGGCGCCGGGCGGCGTTTCGCTCGCGGGGCGTTGCAGGCACAGGCGAAGTCGCCAGTAATCGAGGTAGACGGCGAGCGGATGGCCCTGCGCCTGCGCGGCCATCGCTTCGAAGCGCGCCGGATCGCTCTTCGTGAACGCCTGGTGTGCGGCGAGGAAGGCGTCGTCGACGCCGAGCGGTGCGACTGCCGCGGCCTTCGGCGCTTCGGGGCGGCGCTTCGACGCTTCGGCGGGCGAAAGAACCGAAAGACCGATCAGCCCTACAATCGCCGCGATCGCGATCCGGTACGTCATCTTCGCCCTGCCTGCTGAAACGCCGCTTGGTGCCCGCTGGCACCGGGCCCGAGCATATCATGCGCGTCGTCGACGAAATCACTCGAACTCGTGCGCGCAACGCCTTGATTCGCTGGCGTTGCGAGCGCAGCGTCGCGTCGAGCGTACAGGCCGACGAAGCGCTGCGCGAGCGGCTCGCGGCGCTGCTGCGCGAGGAGCCTTTCGCGCGCGCCCGGGTGCTGGGCGTGTACTGGGCGATCCGCGGCGAACCGCAGCTCGCTCCGTGCTACGAGCGGTGGGAATCCGAGGGTCGAACGCTCGCGCTGCCGCGCATCGGCGAGGACGGCGCTCTCGAGTTCGGACGATGGCGGCGCGACGGCGACGTGCGCGCGGACCGCTTCGCGATTCCCGTGCCGCACCCGTTCGAGGGGGTCGAACCCGATCTGCTGATCGTGCCCTGCGTCGGCTTCGATGCGCGCGGCTTTCGGCTCGGCTACGGCGGCGGGCACTACGACCGCACGCTCGCGCAACGGCCGATAGCCGCGATCGGCGTGGGCTACAACGCGTGCGAGCTGGAACGCTTCGACGCCGAGGCGCACGATCGCCCGCTGCCGGCGATCGTCACGGAATCGCGCGTGATCCGGACTCGGTGAAGCGAGGCGCGGCATTGCGGTTCGTGCACCATTCGACGAAATCGTCCGGCGGCAGCGCGGGCGACAGATGGAATCCCTGCGCGAAATCGCAACCCAGCTCGCGCAGCCGCGTCTCGACGAAGGCGTTCTCGACGCCCTCGGCGACCGTGTCCAGGTCGAAGGCATGCGCCAGCTCGACGAGCGCGCGAACGATGCGGTGATCGTTGCGCCCCGCGGCGATGGTCTGCACGAAGCTGCGGTCGATCTTCAGTTCGTCGAGCGGGAAGCGCGGCAGGTAGCTGAGCGACGAGTAGCCGGTGCCGAAATCGTCGATCGACAGCCGGCAGCCGAGCTCGCGCAGCTCGCCGGCCAGCTCGATCGCCGAGCGCTCGTTGCGGATCAGCGTGCTCTCGGTCAGCTCGAGCGTCAGCCGGCGCGCGTCCACCCCCCAGATCTGCAGCGACTGCGCGACCAGCTCGGGCAGCGTCGCGTCGCCGAAGGTGATCGCCGACAGGTTGATGGCGATCGACAGGTCGAGCCCGCCGGCTTTCCACTGCGCCATGTGGCGCAGCGCGGTGTTCATCGTGAAGCGCGTCAGCTCGGCGATCAGTCCGCGTTCCTCGGCGATCGAGGCGATCGTCGCGGCCGCGACCGTGCGTCCGTCGGCGCGCCGCCAGCGGATCAGCGCTTCGGCCGAGCGGCAGCGGCCGCTGCGCAGGTCGATCTGCGGCTGGAAATGCACTTCCAGCTCGTTGCGTCCGAGCGCCTCGTGCAGGTCGCGCTCGATCTCGTGGCGGCGCAGTCCGGAGCCGTGGTCGTCGTTCACCCGCAGGATGCGGACGTGATCCTCGCGGCCGAGCGATTGCGCGGCCGCCTCCGACGCAACGGCGAACAGCTTTCCGGCGCCCGGGTTCGACCCCGGCGGCGCCCAGGCGCCGCCGATCGACGGGCGCAGGCGAATCGGCTGCGCCTGCGCCGCGAGCTTCACCGGCGCCGACAGCGTCTGGATCAGCGAATGACTGGCCAGCTCGGCGAGCGCCTCGCTCGCCAGCCCGGGCAGCAGTACCCACGCTTCCTCCCGCGACGCGAAGGCGTAGCGGTCGGCGGGGCGCAGGACCGCGTCCATCCGCCGCCCGATCTCGTCGAGCACCGGACGGTCTTCCGGCGAGCGCGCGAGCGCGTCGATGCGATCGGAGCGGTTCAGCGCCACGACGAGCACGACGGTTCGCGCCCCGTCGCCCTGCGCGGCCGCGTCGACCTCGCGCAGCAGTTGCGCGGCGCTGCGCTCGCGCGTGGCGAGGGCGGCGACCGCGGGCTCCTCGCAGAAGCTCGACACGCGGCGACCTCTACCCGGCGGCCGGCTCGGACGCCAGCGCCGCTTCCTGCTGCCCGTAGTAGTCGCGCAGGCGCAGCCCGTAGGCGCCGGCCGCCAGCCCGCGAACGATGCGGACGCGGGCGTTCTCCGCCGTCTTCGAGCGCTGCAGCAGGTTGCGTTCGAAAGGCTCGGACAGCGGCGTCTTGTCGGGCGCGGTGAGCACGAGCACGCGCGGCTCGAGCCGTCGCACGCGGTTGTGCGCGAGCACGGCAGCGACTTCACCGCTGGACAGCTCGACGAAGCTGCCGACCGGGAAGATGCCGACCGCCTGCACGAACTGCTCGACCAGCGGCTCGTGGAACGAGGTGCCCGCCCATTCGTAGAGGTTCATCAGCGCATCCTGCGGCGCGCAGGCGTTCGCGTAGGCGCGCGCGGTGATCAGCGCGGCGAAGCTGTCGGCGATCGCCGACATGCGGCCGTAGATGCCGATCTCGTCGCCGCGCAGCCCCTTCGGATAGCCGGAACCGTCGAGCCGCTCGTGATGCTGCGCGATGCCCTCGACGATCGCCGGGGCGAGGCGCACGCTCGAGGCCAGCGCGTCGAGGCCGAGGCGCACGTGCTCCTTGACGATGTTGTATTCGGCCGGCGCGAGCATGCCCGGCTTCTCGAGCAGCGCTGCCGGCAGCCGCGTCTTGCCGACGTCGGCCAGCATGCCGATCATCCCGAGATTCGACAGCTCGGCCCGCGGAAAGCCCAGGTGCCGGCCGAGCGCGACCAGGTACAGCGCGACCTTCACGCCGTGCTGGTAGGTCTGCACGCTTTCCTCGCGCAGGCGGGCGACCCACATCAGCGCGTCGGGGTTCTCGACCATGCTGTCGACGATCCGGTCGACCGCTCCGCTGACCTGCTGCACGTCGGGCACGCGGCCCTGGCGCACGTCGGCGACCAATGCATCGAGCGCGAGCGAGCCGATGCCGAAGACTTCGCGCGCCCGCGGCAGCTCGGCTTCGATCGGCGCACGATCGGCATAGCGGCGCAGCTCGATGCCGTCGGGCAGCCGGATGTCGAGCGCCGGGTGTCCGCCGGCCGAAAGCGGGCGCGTGCGGGGCCCGGCGCGCGAGCGACCGGCGGGGCGCAGCCAGTCGAGCGCGCGGCGCAGCGCCGACTGGTTCGGCGCTTCGGCCGGCGCGACCGCCGTGGCGCGGATGAAGTCGCGGAAGCGCTCGCGCGTCTGGCGGCTGATCTTGACGTCGGCGCGAATGCGCACCGGGCGCATCGCGGCCGGCCGCGCGGCGGGCTTCTCGTCGAGCACGGTGTCGAAATGCAGCGGCGCGGGCGGGGGCGCCGCCGGTGCAGCCGCTTCGTCGCGCAGCTCGGCGTCGCGAATCGCGTCGGCGAGCGCCGAGTGCGAAAGATCGAGGTCGACGTATACGTAGCGGCAATAGCGGCGCAGCGTGTCCAGCTCGATCCGGCTGTCGATGAGGAAGCCCTGCAGCAGGAACGGCGTATCGAGCCAGGGGCGGTCGAGTTCGACGACGAACATCCCCTCCCGCAGCCTCTCGACCGGAATCTGATAGCGCTTGACCGAGGCGAGCCCCGGTTCGGACAGCGTGGTCGACATCGGACGGAAGCGGGCGCGCGGCTCGATTCTGATCGTGGTGAGCCGATGGTAACGAGCGCTGCCCCCGACGTTGACGCGCGCCCCGCCGCCGGTCGGGTCATCGACCCCGGCGCCGACGAACGGCAAGCTTGCGGTCGCGGGCGGACGGGAAGCGCCCGCCGCGTCAACGGGGCGCAACGAGCGCGTCGAGGATGGCGGAGGTGGGTCCGGCCTGGTTCAGCGTGTAGAAATGCAGGCCCGGCGCGCCTTCGGCGAGCAGTCGCCGGCACATCGCGGCGACGACCTCGGCGCCGAAGGCGCGAATCGCCTCGATGTCGTCGCCGCAGGCCGCCAGCTCGAGCCGGATCCAGCGCGGGATCTCGGCGCCGCAGGAATCGGAGAAGCGCGCGAGCTGCGAGAAGTTCGAGATCGGCATGATGCCCGGCACGATCGGCGCGTCGACGCCGATGCGCGCCGCCGCGTCGCGAAAGCGCAGATACGCGTCGGCATTGAAGAAATACTGCGTGATCGCCGAGTCGGCGCCCGCGCGCATCTTGGCCGCGAAAGCCCGCAGGTCGTCGCGCGGGGTGCGCGCCTGCGGATGCGTCTCCGGATACGCGGCGACCTCGAGGTGGAAGGAATCGCCGGTTTCGGCCCGCACGAAGGCGACGAGGTCGCTCGCGTAGCGGAAGTCGCCGCTGCCGCGCATGCCCGACGGCAGGTCTCCGCGCAGCAGGACGAGACGCCGGATGCCGTGCGCGCGATACAGTGCGAGCAGCTCGCGCACCGACTCGCGCGAGGCGCCGACGCACGACAGGTGCGGCGCGACCGGCCGGCGCTCGCCGACGATCTCGAGCACCGTCGACAGCGTCTTGTCGCGCGTGACGCCGCCCGCGCCGTAGGTGACGCTGTAGAACGCCGGATCGAAGCGCGCGAGCGCTTCGCGCACGCCGCGCAGCTTCTCGACGCCGGGCGGCGTGTTCGGCGGAAAGAACTCGAAGCTGATCGTTCCCGGCGTCTTCATCTGCGTGCCATCAGAAAGAACTCGCGGTTGCCGTCGCCGCCGGTCACCGGGCTGTCGAACCAGTCCTCGGGGATCCATCCGCTCTCGCGCGCCTGCCGCTCGATCCGTTCGCGCAGGCCCGCGTGGAGCGCGTCGCCGCGGACGATGCCGCGCCGATCGACCGCGCCCGGACCGAGCTCGAACTGCGGCTTGACGAGCGCGAGCAGCCGCGCCCCGGATCGCGCGAGCGCATGCGCCGGCGCGAACGCATGGGCGAGCGGGATGAACGACAGGTCGACGACGACCCGCTCGAAGCCGCCCGGCGGATACGCGTCGCCCAGTGCGGCGGCGTCGAGCGTGCGCACGTTCAGCCCCTCGAAGGCGCGCACGCGCGCGTCGGTGCGCAGCGATTCGTGCAGCTGCCCATGGCCGACGTCTACGCCGACGACGCGCGCGGCGCCCGCGCGCAGCAGGCAGTCGGTGAAGCCGCCCGTGCTCTGCCCCAGATCGAGGCAGGCGAGGCCGCGCACGTCGAGCCCGCCGCGCGCGAGGGCGCCCTCGAGCTTCAGGCCGCCGCGCGAGACGTAGCGCAGCTCGGCGTCGTCGCGGACCTCGATCTCGCAGCGCTCGGGAACGCGTTCACCGGCCTTGCGCGGAGCGATCCAGCCGTCCGGGCCGCGCCAGCGCACCGCGCCGCGGTCGATCAGGCGCTGCGCGGTGGACCGCGTGGGCGCGAGGCCGCGGGCCACGAGAAGCTGGTCGGCGCGGATCATGCCGGTCGGGACTCCCGAAGCGAACCGGAGCGGGCGTCAATATCGATAGTTGTCGCTCTTGTACGGCCCCTCGGTCGGAACGCCGATGTAGGCGGCCTGCTGCGGCGTGAGCTGCGTGAGCGTCGCGCCGAGCTTCTTCAGCTGCAGCCGCGCGACCTTCTCGTCGAGATGCTTGGGCAGCACGTAGACCTTGCCCGGCTGGTAGCGCTCGGGATGCGAGAACAGCTCGATCTGCGCGATCGTCTGGTTGGCGAAGGACGAGCTCATCACGTACGACGGGTGGCCGGTGCCGCAGCCCAGGTTCACCAGGCGCCCTTCGGCGAGCAGGATGATCCGCTTGCCGTCCGGAAAGACCACGTGGTCGACCTGCGGCTTGATGTTCTCCCAGCGGCACCGCTTCAGCGACGCGATGTCGATCTCGTTGTCGAAGTGCCCGATGTTGCAGACGATCGCCTGGTCCTTCATCGCCTGCATGTGCTCGTGACGGATGACGTCGCGATTGCCGGTGGCCGTCACGAAGATGTCGGCCTTGTCGGCGGCGTATTCCATCGTGACGACGCGATAGCCTTCCATCGCCGCCTGCAGCGCGCAGATCGGGTCGATCTCGGTGATCCACACCTGCGCCGACAGCGCGCGCAGCGCCTGCGCCGAGCCCTTGCCCACGTCGCCGTAGCCGGCGACGACCGCGATCTTGCCGGCGATCATCACGTCGGTGGCGCGCTTGATGCCGTCGACCAGCGACTCGCGGCAGCCGTACAGGTTGTCGAACTTGCTCTTGGTGACCGAGTCGTTGACGTTGATCGCGCGGAACGCCAGCTCGCCGCGCGCCGACATCTGGTACAGGCGGTGCACGCCGGTGGTCGTCTCCTCGGTGACGCCGACGATCGACGCGCGCTGGCGCTCGTACCACTGCGGGTCTTTGTCGAGCTGCCGACGGATCGCGGCGAACAGCGCGCGTTCCTCCTCGCTCTTCGGGTCGGCCAGCAGCGAACGGTCCTTCGCGGCCTGCGCGCCCAGGTGCACGAGCAGCGTCGCGTCGCCGCCGTCGTCGAGGATCATGTTCGACGTGCCGCCGCCGGGCCAGTCGAAGATGCGGTGGGTGTAGTCCCAGTACTCGTCGAGCGATTCGCCCTTGTGCGCGAACACCGGCACGCCGGCGGCGGCGATCGCGGCCGCCGCGTGGTCCTGCGTCGAGAAGATGTTGCACGAGGCCCAGCGCACCTGCGCGCCCAGCGCGACCAGCGTCTCGATCAGCACCGCCGTCTGGATCGTCATGTGCAGCGAGCCGGAGATGCGCGCGCCCTTCAGCGGCTGCGCGGCCGCGTATTCCTCGCGGATCGCCATCAGGCCCGGCATCTCGGTTTCGGCGATGCGGATCTCCTTGCGTCCCCAGTCGGCGAGCGCGGGATCGGCGATGCGGAAATCGGCGACGGCTTCGGGTTTCGGTACGGCGGACATCGTCACTCCTCGAAATGCGAAAGGGTGCCGACGCGACAGAGGCGGGAGACGGATCGCGCGAAGCGCGATCGAAATGCGCCCGTCTGCCGTGACGGATCACGGTTCGACGAGCGCCGTTGAATCGGTTCCCGAGCCTGGCGGCCGTCGAAGAGGACGGGCCGTTGCAGCGCTCCTCGGGATCGCGGAATTATAAGTCCGCCGGGCGCGCCCGGCCGTAGTAGTCGGGCAGGCGCAACCCGTAGGCTCCGGCGGGCAGGCCGCGCGCGATCCGCACCTGGGCTCCGCTGTAGACCTCGTCGGGCTCCTGGCGGCCGGTTCGATCGCGTACGGCGCGCAACGGTCCCTTGTCGGCGGCGGTCAGGACGACCAGCTTGGGCAGCACGCGCTCGCCTCGCGGACGATCCACCACCGCCGCCACCTCGCCGCCGCGCAGCTCGACGAGCGTGCCGACCGGATACACGCCGATCGACAGCACGAAATGCTGGACCAGGTCGCGGCAGAACAGCGACTTCGCCCATTCGTTGAGCGCCGCGAGCGCGTCCTCGACCGACAACGGGTTCGCGTAGGCGCGCACCGCGGTCAGTCCGCTGTAGGTATCGACGATCGCCGCCATCCGTCCGAGCAGTCCGATGTCGTTGCCGCGCAGGCGACGCGGATAGCCGGAGCCGTCGAGCCGCTCGTGGTGTTCGGCGATCGCGCGCAGCACTTCGGGCTCGAGCGCCGTGGCGCGCTCGAGCAGGTCGCGGCCGATCGCCACGTGCTGCTGCATCAGCGCATAGTCGTGCGGAGCGAGCACGCCGGGATGCTCGAGCAGTTCGCGCGGCAGCAGCGCCTTGCCCAGGTCGAGCAGCAGTCCGACGAGCGCCAGCTCGCGCAGCGATTGCGTCGACATGCCGAGCGCACGGCCGAAGCCGGCGAGATTCAGCGCGACCGCCGTTGCTCCGTTCGGCCGCGGAGCGTTCTGCGCATAGAGCGCCTCGGCCCAGCGCATCGCCTCGGGCGCCTGCTGCAGTACGGCGACGAAGCCCGCGATCGGCGTTTCGAGCGACGCGAGGATCGGAGCGCCTCCCTGGCGTACCTGCGCGACGAGCGCGTCGGCCGCGCCGACCAGGCGGGCGTGCGCGATGCGCGCCTGCGCGAAGTTCTCGCGGATCGGCGCCGACTCGACCGGTTCGACCGCGCCGATGCGCTCGCCGTAGCGCGCGCGCAACTCCTCGAGCGTGCAGGGGCGCTCGCGCGGGCCCGCGCTCCCCGGTTCGGCAAAGAACCAGCTGCGCAGCCGGGCGATGGCTCCGCCCGGTTCCCGCACCTCGCGGCCTTCGTTCGCGCGCAACAGCGCGCGCAGCCGCACGCGGGCGGCTTCGCTCGGATGCACGTCGTCGCGCCGCTCGGCAGGCCTGTCGAGGCGTGCCGCATCGCGGGTCGCGTTGCGGCGACCGTCGCGGCCAGGCGACTCGCCCTTGTCCTCGTCGGAGCCGGACTCCGGCGCTGCCGGTTCGCCCCCGTCCAGGGGCTCGACCAGCGCCAGCCCCTGCTCGCTGGACAGAACCGCGGCCGCCCGGATGGCGTCGCGCATTTCCGGCCTGGAGCGCGCCGGGTCGACGCGCACCTGGCGGCAATGCGCGCGAATCGCCGCGAGTTCGTCGTCGTCCGCCACCAGCAGTCCGCCTTGCGGCAGCGGCGTATCGCTCCACGGGCGATCCAGCTCGGCGACGAACATGCCGGCGAGCACGCGGCGCGCCTCGATGCGCGGCAGCTCGGCCTCGTCGTGCACGTCGAACGACGCCGGGTAGACGATTTCCTCGAGATCCGCAACGAAGGTCGTGGTCATGGGCGCGGGGCAACCGGTGGACATCGCCCCGAGCATAGCGGCGGCATCCGGCGCCGACCAAGGAGATGAGCGGCGCGGCAACGGCGCTTTTCGCCGCCGACCGACGGAAGGTCGGCGGGCATCGGTCGATGGATGGGGCCGCGCTACACTCGCGGCGATGACGAGACTGTCCGATCTGCGCAAGAGCTACGAGCGGGGCGAGCTGGACGAGGACCACGCCTGCCGCGATCCCCTCGATCAGTTCCGCAAGTGGCTCGGCGAGGCGGTGGGCGCGAACGTGCCCGAGCCGAACGCGATGACGGTCGCCACCGTCGGCGAGGGCGGCCGGCCATCGACGCGGGTCGTGCTGATCAAGGATTTCGACGAGCGCGGCGTCGTCTGGTACACGAACTACGAAAGCCGCAAGGGCCGCGAGCTGGCCGGCAACCCGCATGCGGCGCTGCAGTTCCACTGGGTGGAGCTGGAACGGGTCGTGCGCATCGAGGGGCTCGTGTCGCGGGTCGACGCGGCCGAGTCCGACGCGTATTACGCGTCGCGGCCGCTGGCCTCGCGCATCGGCGCCTGGGCGTCGGAGCAGAGCCGGCCGCTGGCCTCACGCGCCGCGCTGGTCGCGCGCGCGGCCGAGTTCGGACTGAAATTCGGCCTGCACCCGCCGAGGCCGCCGCACTGGGGCGGTTTCCGGCTGGCGCCCGACTACTGGGAGTTCTGGCAGGGGAGGCCGTCGCGCCTGCACGACCGGCTCACGTACCGGCGCGTGCCGGGCGAGGAGGGGTGGCGGCTGCAGCGGCTGGCGCCCTGACCGCCTGCGATCAATGCAACTTGCGCGCGAGCACTTCCAGCAGCGCCGCCGCCGGCAGGCGGCAGGGGCGGTTGCCGTTGCGCGCGACGACCGCGCGCAGGCGCGGCGCGTGCGCGATCAGCGCTTCGAGTCCGCTCGACTCGTCGTCCAGGAAGGCCTGCGCGAGCGTGTCCACCCAGCTGTCGGGCGCTGACTCGGGCCGGCCGCATTCGCAACGATCGCCCGCTTCGAGCCGGGCGGCGAGCGCGACCAGGCGCAGCCGGGTGGCGATCGGCAGCTCGGTTTCGTCGGCGAGCGCTTCGCTCAGGCGCGCGGCAAGCCCCGGGCGGGCGCTCGGGCACTCGATCAGGCGGGCGACGTCGTGCAGTGCGGCAGACATAGGCACATTGGAGCAGAGCCGGCGAGCCGCAGGGTTGATCGACGTCACGATGGGGGCGATGTCGCCCGGGCCGCCGCCCGTCGGCTGCGGCCGCCGGCGCCGTGCGCCGGCCGTAGTACGGCGCCGGCGCCGGCGGCGCGCTGCCCTCAGACGCCCGCTTCGGCGCGCAGCGCCTCGGCCTTGTCGGTGCGCTCCCAGGAGAACTCGGGCTCGTCGCGGCCGAAGTGGCCGTAGGCGGCCGTCTTCCGGTAGACCGGACGCAGCAGGTCGAGCATCTGGACGATGCCGCGCGGGCGCAGGTCGAAGTGGCGGGCGACGAGTTCGGACAGCCGCTCGTCGGACACCGCGCCGGTGCCCTGCGTGGTGACCATGATCGACGTGGGCCGGGCGATGCCGATCGCATACGACAGCTGCACCAGGCAGCGGCGCGCCAGGCCGGCGGCCACGACGTTCTTCGCGACGTAGCGCGCCGCGTACGCGGCGGAGCGGTCGACCTTCGACGGATCCTTCCCGGAGAACGCGCCGCCGCCGTGCGGCGCCGAGCCGCCGTAGGTGTCGACGATGATCTTGCGGCCGGTGAGCCCGCAGTCGCCCTGCGGCCCGCCCACCACGAAGCGCCCGGTGGGATTCACCAGGTAGCGCACTTCGTTGCGGCGCATCGACTCCGGGATCACCGGCTTGATCAGTTCCTCGATCACCGCCTCGCGGATCAGCGCCTGGCTGATGTCGGGCGAGTGCTGCGTGGAGATGACGACGGTGTCGACCGCCTGCGGACGTCCGTCGGCGTAGCGCAGCGTGACCTGCGATTTCGCGTCCGGGCGCAGCCACGCGAGCTTGCCGCTCTTGCGCAACTGCGACTGCCGCTCGACGAGCCGATGCGCATAGTAGATGGCCGCCGGCATGTATTCGGGCGTTTCGTCGCAGGCGTAGCCGAACATCAGCCCCTGGTCGCCCGCGCCCTGGTCGAGGTTGTCGTCGCCGGCGCGGTCGACGCCCTGCGCGATGTCGGGCGACTGCTTGTCGTAGGCGACCATCACGCCGCAGCCGCGATAGTCGATGCCGAACTCGGTGTTGTCGTAGCCGATCGATTTCAGCGTGTCGCGCGCGACCTGGACGTAGTCGATGTTGGCTTTCGAGGTGATCTCGCCGGCGAGCACGACCAGGCCCGTCGTGCATAGCGTTTCGGCGGCCACGCGCGAGAGGCGGTCCTGCTCGAGCAGGGCGTCGAGGACGGCATCCGAGATCTGGTCGGCGACCTTGTCGGGGTGGCCTTCGGAGACCGATTCCGAGGTGAACAGATATTCGCTGGTCAAGGCTTCTCTCCTGGTCGGGCGCGCTGCCGACCTTCGAGAAGCAGCGACGCTTTAGCGGATTTGCTCACGGCGCCCGATGCGCCGTCTGCCGCCCCGCAAGTTGTCGTTAACTCGGCGGCATGTCGATTATAGGGTAGGCTCGCGCCTCGCCGACGGCCGCGCCCGCAGATTCGATGACGACCTTGCCGATGCCCTCCCGCGCCGAACGCAGCGGCGTCGCGCTGCTCGCGCTGCGCGGCATCGGCCGATTGCCCCTTCGCGCATCGCGTGCGTTCGGCGCGCTGCTCGGCTGGATCGCGTACGCGGCGTCGCCCGGCTACCGGCGCAAGATCCGTTCGAACCTGCGCCGTGCCGGCCTGGATGCGCCGCGCCTGCGCTGGCGCGCGGCCGGCGAGGCCGGTCGAACGATCGGCGAACTGCCGTGGGTGTGGACGCGTCCGCTGGCGCAGGTCGCCGCGCGCGTCGAGTGCGCGGCCGCCGATCTCGCCGTGCTGGACGACGCGGAACGCGCCGGGCGCGGCGTGCTGTTCGTCACGCCGCACCTGGGCGCCTTCGACGTCGCGGCGCGCTGGTACGCGACGCGTGCGCCGATCACCGTGCTGTTCAAGCCGCCGCGCAAGCCGTGGTTGCGCCCGCTGGTCGCCTTCGCGCGCGACCGCGAGGCGATGCGGGCGGTGCCGCCGACGCTCGGCGGCCTGCGCACGCTGCTGCGCGCGTTGCGCGCGCGCCAGGCGGTCGGACTGCTGCCCGACCAGGTGCCGAGCGAGGGCGAGGGACGCTGGGCGCCGTTCTTCGGCGAGCCCGCCTACACGATGACGTTGCCGGAGCGGCTGGTGCAGCAGACCGGCGCGAGCGTGGTCGTCGCCGTCTGCGAGCGCGTCGCGCGCCCGCCCGGATGGCGCCTGCGCGTCGAGCCGATGCGCGAGGCGCCGAGCGCCGAGACGTTGAACGCACGGCTGCAGCAGACGATCCTGCGCAGCCCCGAGCAGTACCTGTGGGGATACAACCGCTACCGCCGGCCGCCGGGCGCGCCGCGGCGCGAGGAGGCCGGGGCGTCCGGCAGCGGGAGCCGCGGTGCTCGTTGACGCGCTCACGCACCTGGCGCTGGCGCTGTTGCGCGCGGTTTCGAAGCTGCCGTATGCGGTGCTGCGCCGTCTCGGGCAGGCCGGCGGCGCCGTCGCCTGGCGCTTCGCGCGCGACCGGCGCCGCGTCACGCTGCGCAACCTGGAGCTGTGCTTTCCGCAATGGAGCCAGGCGCGGCGCGAAGCCGTCGCGCGCGCGCATTTCCGCTACTTCGTGCGCAGCCTGCTCGATCGTTTCATTCTCTGGTATGCCCCGGTGTCGCGCGTGCGCGCGCTGTGCCGCCTCGAAGGCGCCGAGCACTACGAGAAGCACCGCGGCCGGCCGGTGATCCTGCTCGCGCCGCATTTCGTCGGCTGCGACGCGGGCGGGGCGCGCATGTTCTTCGAGACGCCGATCGTCTCGATGTACGCCCGGCAGAAGAACCGCGTGTTCGATGCGGCGATGAGGCGCGGCCGCACGCGCCTGCCCGGCGCGTCGATGGTGCTTCGCACCGACGGGCTGCGCGCTGCGGTGCGCGCGCTGCGCGCCGGCACTCCCTTCTATTTCCTGCCCGACATGGATCTCGGCGCGCGCGACGCGCTGTTCGTTCCCTTCTTCGGCGTGCCGGCGGCCACCGTCACCTCGGTGGCGCGGCTCGTGCGCTTGACCGGCGCGGTCGTCGTTCCCTGCGTCACGCGGATGACCGACGAAGGCTACGTCGTGCAGCTTCATCCGGCCTGGGAGTCGTTCCCCGGCGACGACCTGTACGCGGCCACGCGCCGGATGAACGAGTTCATCGAGCATTGCGTGCTCGGGATGCCGGCGCAGTACCTGTGGAGCCATCGCCGCTTCAAGACGCGCCCGCCCGGCGAGCCCGGCCTGTACGGCGGCGACGATCGGCGATAATCGGCCGATGGATCCGACGAAGCTTCGCTTCACCAAGATGCACGGCGCGGGCAACGACTTCGTCGTCGTCGACGGCGTTCGCCAGCCGGTGCGCTTCGGGCGCGAGCAGTGGCGGCGCATCGCCGATCGCCATCTCGGCGTCGGCGCCGACCAGATCCTGCTCGTCGAGCCGTCGACGCGCGAAGGGGTCGATTTCCGCTACCGGATCTTCAACGCCGACGGCGCCGAGGTCGAGCAGTGCGGCAACGGCGCTCGCTGCTTCGCGCGTTTCGTGCTCGACCACGGCCTCACCGACCGGCGCACGATCCGCGTCGAGACGCTCGGCGGCATCATCGAGCCGGCGATCGAGGACGACGGCCGCGTGCGCGTCGACATGGGCGCGCCGGCCTTCGGTCCGCAGGCGGTCGGCTTCGATGCCGCGGGCGTCGAATCGCGCAGCATCGGCGACGACACCGTCTGGAGGCTCGACGTCGGCGAAGCCGTGCGCGCGGTGTCGCTCGTGTCCCTCGGCAACCCGCACGCCGTGCAGTTCGTCGTCGACGTCGACGAGGCGCCGGTATGCGAAGACGGCCCGCGCATCGAGCGGTCGCCGCGCTTCGCGCACGGCGTCAATGCCGGCTTCGCGCAGGTCGTCGCCGAGCACGAGCTGCGGCTGCGCGTCTGGGAGCGCGGCGCCGGCGAGACGCTCGCCTGCGGCACCGGCGCCTGCGCGGCGGCGCTCGCCGGAATCCGGCAGCAACGCCTGCGCTCGCCGGTCGACGTGCACACGCGCGGCGGGCGGCTGCGCATCGACTGGGACGGAACGAAACTCACGCTGACGGGCCCCGCGCGAACGGTCTTCGAGGGCGAGATCGACTGCGCGGCGCTGTTCGACACGGATTGCGAATGACGGACTGCGAATGACGCGAAACTCCTGCGACGCCGACGACGTCGCGCACTATCTGTACGAGCATCCCGATTTCTTCGAATCGCACGTCGAGCTGCTCGCGTCGATCACCGTTCCGCATCCGCACGGCGGGCGCGCGATCTCGCTGCAGGAGCGCCAGCTCGAGGTGCTGCGCGAGAAGCTGCGCGCGCACGAGATGAAGCTCGCCGAGCTGGTGCGCATCGGGCAGGAGAACGACGCGATCGCCGAGAAGCTGCATCGCTGGACGCGGCAGCTGCTGCTCGCCGCCGAGCCGCAGCGGCTGCCCGAGATCGTCGTCGACGGGCTGCGCACGATCTTCGCGGTGCCGCAGGTGGCGATGCGGCTGTGGGGGCTGCGCGACGACTACGTCGGGCTCGAATGGGCGCAGCCGGTGGCGGTGGACGCGATCACGCTGGCCAACAGCATGAAGCAGCCGTTCTGCGGCCCGAACTCCGATTTCCACGCGGCCACCTGGCTGCCCGACGGCGGCGCGTCCACGCATTCGATCGCGTTGCTGCCGCTGCGCAAGGGCGTCGATCCGAAGGCCTTCGGCCTGGTCGTGCTCGGCTCCTCCGATCCGGAGCGCTTCCGCTCCGGCATGGGCACGGCCTTCCTCGAGCGGATCGCCGGAACCGCCGGCGCGGCGTTGTCGCGCCTGGCCGAATAGCTTCGCCGTGACGACGCCGGCGATCCGCCGGTATCTCGCGCTGCTCGCCGGCGAGCGCGGCTACTCGCCGCGCACGATCGCGAGCTACGGGATCGACCTGGCGGCGCTGGCGTCGCTCGCCGGCGTCGACGCCGGCCGCGAGGGCCGCCCCGGCGGCGGCGACGATGCCGCCGAGCCCCGCTGGGACGCGCTCGGCCAGCACGACCTTCGTCGATGGATCGCCGCGAGCGCGCGCGAAGGGCTGTCCGCGCGCACGATCGCGCGCCGCCTGTC
>QEVN01000086.1 GCA_003576795.1 Burkholderiales bacterium | reverse complement strand
CAGGCGACGTAGACGTCGGGCAGGAAATGCATCTCGACGCGCAGCACGCCGTCGCCCTGGCACGCCTCGCAGCGCCCGCGCCAGGTACTGCCCGGTCGCGCTCGCTTCGCAGCCCGCGATTCGTTCGGGGGGTCCGGTCGCGACGACCTCGCCGCCCGCGTCGCCGCCTCCCGGGCCCAGGTCGATCACCCAGTCGGCGGTCTTGATCACGTCGAGATTGTGCTCGATGACGACGATGGTGTTGCCGCGGTCGCGCAGCGTGTGGATCACGCCGAGCAGCAGCGCGATGTCGTGGAAATGCAGCCCGGTGGTCGGCTCGTCGAGGATGTACAGCGTGCGGCCGGTGTCGCGCTTGGACAGCTCCTCGGCGAGCTTCACGCGCTGCGCCTCGCCGCCGGACAGCGTGGTGGCGCTCTGCCCCAGGCGCACGTAGCCCAGGCCCACCTCGAGCAGCGTCTGCAGCTTGCGCTGGACGGTCGGCACCGCGGAGAAGAAGCCGGCCGCCTGCTCGATCGTCATGTCGAGCACCTCGGCGATGTTGCGCCCCTTGTACTGCACCTCGAGCGTCTCGCGGTTGTAGCGCCGGCCGCCGCAGACGTCGCAGGCGACGTAGACGTCGGGCAGGAAATGCATCTCGACGCGCAGCACGCCGTCGCCCTGGCACGCCTCGCAGCGCCCGCCCCGGACGTTGAACGAGAAGCGCCCGGGCCCGTAGCCGCGCTCGCGAGCGACCGGCGTCTCGGCGAAGAGTTCGCGGATCGGCGTGAAGAGCCCCGTGTACGTGGCCGGATTCGAGCGCGGCGTACGGCCGATCGGGCTCTGGTCCACCGAGATCACCTTGTCGAGCGCGGCCAGCCCTTCGATCGAATCGTGCGGCGCCGCTTCGGCCGACGAGCGATGGACGGCGCGCGCCGCCGCCGCATACAGCGTGTCGTTGACCAGCGTCGATTTCCCCGAGCCGGACACGCCGGTGACGCAGACGAGCAGGCCGAGCGGGATCTCGACGTCGACGTTCTTCAGGTTGTTGCCGCGCGCGCCGCGCACGACGAGGCGCTGCTCGCCGGGCGGCTTGCGGCTGCGCGGCACCTCGATGCGCAGCGCCCCCGACAGGTAGCGTCCGGTGAGCGATTCCTCGCAGGCCTCGATCGTCCGCGCCGTGCCTTGCGCGACGACCCGGCCGCCGTGCTCGCCGGCGCCCGGGCCCATGTCGACCACGTGATCGGCGGCGCGGATCGCATCCTCGTCGTGCTCGACGACGATGACCGTGTTGCCGATGTCGCGCAGTTGCTGCAGCGTCTGGATCAGCCGGTCGTTGTCGCGCTGGTGCAGCCCGATCGACGGCTCGTCGAGCACGTACATCACGCCGGTCAGGCCCGAGCCGATCTGCGAGGCCAGGCGAATGCGCTGCGATTCGCCGCCCGACAGCGTCTCGGCGGGGCGGTCCAGCGACAGGTAGTCCAGTCCGACGTTGTTCAGGAAGCGCAGGCGCGCCGCGATCTCGCGCACGATGCGCTCGCCGACCGCCCGCCTGGAGCCGGGCAGCTCGAGCGAATCGAACCATGCGAGCGCGTGGCGCAGCGTCCAGCCCGAGACTTCGTAGATCGCCTTGTCGTCGCCGCGCGGGCCGACGCGCACGAAGCGCGCATCCAGGCGCAGGCGCGTTCCCTCGCAGGTCGGGCAGCGGCGCGTGCTGACGTACTTGGACAGCTCCTCGCGCACGTGCGGCGAATCGGTCTCGCGATGCCGGCGCTCGAGGTTCGGGATCACGCCCTCGAAGGCGTGCTCGCGCACCGTCGGCCTGCCGCCGTCGCCGAGGTAGGTGAACGGCACTTTCTCGCTGCCCGAGCCGTGGAGCACGACGTGTCGCGTGCGTTCGGGCAGCGCCTCGAAGGGCGTGTCGACGTCGAAACCGTAGTGCGCGGCGAGATCGCGGATCAGCTGGAAATAGAAGGCGTTGCGGCGATCCCAGCCCTTGATCGCGCCGGAAGCGAGGCTGAGCGCCGGGAAGGCGACGACGCGCTGCGGATCGAAGAACGGCACCGCGCCCAGGCCGTCGCACTCGGGGCAGGCGCCCAGCGGGTTGTTGAACGAGAACAGCCGCGGCTCCAGCTCGGCCAGCGCGTGGTTGCACACCGGGCAGGCGAAGCGACTCGAGAACATCTGCGTGTCGCCGCGATCGAGGTCGAGCGCCATCGCGCGCCCGTCGGCCAGCCGCAGCGCCGTCTCGAAGGACTCGGCCAGCCGCTGGCGCGCCGCGGGTGCGACCTTGATGCGGTCGACGACGACGTCGATCGAGTGCTTGCGATTGCGCTCGAGTTTCGGGAAGGCGCCGCCTTCGTTCAGCTCGACGATGCGCGCTTCCGCGTCGGCGCCCGCCTCGGTGTCGGCGCCGATGCGGTGCGTGCGCACGCGCACCCGCACGAAGCCCTGCGCCTGCAGGGACTCGAACAGGTCGAGATGCTCGCCCTTGCGCCCGGTGAGCACCGGCGCGAGGATCATCGCGCGCGTGCCTTCGGGCAACGCGAGCACCGCGTCGACCATCTGCGAGACGCTCTGCGCTTCGAGCGGACGATCGGGGTGGTAGGGGCAATACGGCGTGCCGGCGCGCGCGAACAGCAGGCGCAGGTAGTCGTTGATCTCGGTGACGGTGCCCACCGTGGAGCGCGGATTGTGGCTCGTCGCCTTCTGTTCGATCGCGATGGCCGGCGACAGCCCTTCGATCAGGTCGACGTCGGGCTTTTCCATCAGCTGCAGGAACTGCCGCGCGTAGGCCGACAGCGATTCGACGTAGCGGCGCTGCCCTTCGGCGTACAGCGTGTCGAAGGCGAGCGACGATTTGCCCGATCCGGACAGGCCGGTGATCACGACGAGCCGGTTGCGCGGCAGGTCGAGATCGATGTTCCTCAGGTTGTGCGTCCGGGCACCTCGGATCCGGATCGATTCCATGCGCAAGCGCCGAGGGCAGGCGCCCGAAGGGCAATCGACTAATATACCCGGTCGCCATTGGCCACCCGATGCCCTCCGTCTCCCCCGATTCCGTCCCGCGCCCCGGCGTCTCCGAAGCGGTTGCGTCTCCGTCGTCTCCCCTCGAGGAGCGCGACGATTCGAGCATGACGAAGCTCGAAAGGCGCTCGAGCGTCTCGCTCGCGTCGATCTTCGCGCTGCGGATGTTCGGGCTGTTCCTGATCCTGCCGGTGTTCGCGGTGTACGCGCGCGGCATTCCGGGCGGCGACGACGCCTCGCTCGTCGGCCTGGCGCTGGGCATCTACGGGCTCACGCAGGCGATGCTGCAACTGCCCTTCGGCATGGCCTCCGACCGTTGGGGGCGCAAGCCGGTGATCGTCGCCGGACTGCTGCTGTTCGCGCTGGGCAGCTTCGTGGCGGCGGCGGCCAGCGGCATCCTGGTCACGATCGTCGGGCGCGCGCTGCAGGGCGCCGGCGCGATCTCGGCGGCCGTCACCGCTTTCGTCGCCGACAGCACGCGCGACAGCCAGCGCACGAAGGCGATGGCGATGGTCGGCGGCTCGATCGGCTTCACTTTCGCGCTTTCGCTGGTCGGCGCGCCCGTGCTCTACGAGCACATCGGCATGAGCGGCATCTTCGCGTTCACCGGCGTGCTGGCGATCGCCGCGATCTTCGTCGTCGTCTTCGTCGTGCCGCCGGTGCCGCGCGCAGTGCTCGCCGACGCCTCGCGCACGCCGCTGCGCGACGTCGTGCGCGAGCCCGACCTGCTGCGACTGAACTTCGGCATCTTCTCGCTGCACGCGGTGCAGATGGCCATGTTCGTCGTGCTGCCCACGTGGCTGGCCGACCGCGCCGGCATCCCGGTGAGCGGGCACTGGAAGATCTACCTGCCGGTGGTCGTGCTGTCGTTCCTGCTGATGCTGCCGCCGCTGTTCTGGAGCGAGCGGCGCGGCAGGCTGCGCGTCGTCTTCCTCGCGTCGATCGCGATGGTGCTCGTCGTGCAGCTCGTGCTGGTCGCTCAACCGAGCGGCCTACTGACTTTCGCCGTATTGCTGCTGGTGTTCTTCGCGGGGTTCAATGTGCTCGAGGCGAGCCTGCCGTCGCTGATCTCGCGGCTGGCGCCGGTCGATGCGAAGGGCACCGCGCTGGGCGTCTACAACACCACGCAGTCCTTCGGCCTGTTCTTCGGCGGCGCGATCGGCGGATGGGTGCAGCAGCTGTGGGGCCGGCCGGCGGTGTTCGTCTCCTGCGCGGTGCTGATGGCGCTGTGGCTCGTCGTCGCGTCGGGGCATCGGCGCTGGCCGCGTTCCTCGCGCGGGTCGGCGCCGGCCTCGGCGAACGAACCGGCATGACACAATCGTCCGTACGTTTTCGGGAGTAAGGCATGGCTTCGGTGAACAAGGTGATCCTCGTCGGCAATCTCGGCCGCGATCCCGAAACGCGCTTCGCGCCCAGCGGCAGCGCGATCTGCAACGTGCGCATCGCCACCACGCGCAACTGGAAGGACAAGGCCTCGGGCGAGAAGCGCGAGGAAACCGAGTGGCACAGCGTCGTCTTCTACGACCGGCTCGCCGAGATCGCCGGCGAATACCTGAAGAAGGGGCGCTCGGTCTACGTCGAGGGCCGGCTGAAGACGCGCAAGTGGCAGGACAAGGAAGGTCACGACCGATACACCACCGAGATCATCGCCGAGTCGATGCAGCTGCTCGGTTCGCGCGACGGCGGCGGAACGGCGCCGTCCGACGACGGCGGCTATGCGCGCGAGCGCGAACGCGAGCCGATGGCGGCGCGCGCGCCGGGCGGTGCGGGTGCGGGGGGCGGTGCGGCGCCGGCGGCGCGCAAGCCGGCGCACGACTTCGACGACATGGACGACGACATTCCGTTCTGAGGGCGTCTGGAGCGTCGGTGCGCATAAGCGCCGCCGACGCCGGCTTCCCTGTCCGGACCGCCGTGCCCGCAGCGGCGGGCCCCGCCGCTCCCCGCGCTGCGAGATGCTGCAATCTCGGCCACGAGAACGGTTTCAGGCGCGGGAACGCCGTCTTTCGCAGCGCGTCATGGCAGCCTTCAACGGCGCGCGCACGCCCCCACGCCGGCCTCCCCAGATCCAGGCACTGCCCGTCAAGATCGTGGGCGTCTGGATCCCGATGACGTTCGACAGGGTCGGCGCAATGTCTGTCGTGCTCACCGGCATCATGCGCGTCTGTGCTGGCGCCTTCGGCCACCAGAACACGATCGGCACCCAACGATCGAGGTCGTCAGGGCCCGGAGCGGGTCTCGACGGAATAGGTGAAGCGCGCCGAACAACGAAATGTTGCGTTCTGCGTCTTGGAATACATTCCACGGCAGAAAATGCTTCATCCGGTAGTCCGACGAGATAGTCCGCTCGGTGAGAACCGCCATCCTGACCGCGGTCGCGATGCTCGCCTTCGCGACCAATTCGGTTCTCGCCCTCGCGCTGTCGGACGCCCACATCGATCCGCTTGCCTACACGCGCATCCGGCTCGTTTCCGGCGCCGTCGTGCTCGCGGCGATCGCATGGTTCCCTTCGAGAAAGACGCGTCGTCTGGGGCTCGGCGACATGGGGATCCCGCCTCGGCGCTGCGTCGCTTCTTCTCCATGCAGCGACTTTCTCGATCGCCTGCGTCATGGTCCGCGCCGGGCCCGGCGCGCTGATCCTCTTCGCCGGCGTGCAGATCGCGTCCAGCTGACCGTTCCTGCGATCCCCGCGACCGGAGGCGTCGTCTTCATCGACGAGCCTCTGACGCGACGGCTGTTGATCGCGAGCGCCGGCATCGTCGGCGGCGTGGCGCTGGCGATGGTGGCGGCGGAGCGGAGAAGGCCGTCCTGCGAGCGCGGAAATCGTGCGCTAGCAAGGGCATCGCCAGGAAGGCGCGTCGCTATACTGCCCTTATCGACAATGCGAGGGTGCCGTGCGAGTCGTCGGAAGACGCAACGAACGTGAGATCACCTTCCACGCGAGTGGCGAGGCCCTGAAGGAGGTTGCACGCCTGATCGAGACCTCGATCAGGCTTTCGGGCGGCGGGTCGACGTTCATTCCGAAGGGCGTCTACCGTTTCAGGACGCACGAGGAGGCGGATCGGCAACGGGCGCAGTGCCTGGCCGCCGGCATGGCCGCACTTGCCTCGGAGCGCGCAGGCCGATGAGCGAAGCGAGCCGCTCGGCGACGATCGAGGACCTGAAGGTTCTGGCTGCGTCATTGAACGAAAACGGCGTCGAGTATCTGTTGATCGGCGGCTATGCACTCGCCGCCCATGGATACCATCGCGCGACCGTCGATATCGACGTCCTGGTCCCGGCGTCGAGGGAGATGGGGCGCTCGGTTCGGCAGGCGCTGCTTGTGCTGCCGGACAGGGCAGCGGCAGACATCGACCCCGAATGGATGGGCGATTCGGCAATCGCGCTGCTGCTTACCAACAGCCCGCGCCGCAACTACCCTCCCGGCCGCCCCTGCGCCGCCTCCCGCACCGGCATCGTCGCCCCCAGCCCCTGCGGCGCCACGTAGGCGAATTCGCTCATCAGCAGCTGAACCGTCGCCAGGTGGTGCGTCACCTCGCGCAGCGTGTCCGCGGCATAGCTCGTCAACGCCGGATCCTGGCCGTTGTCGATCTCCCACATCAGCAGGTTGGCGGTCTGCTGGTGCGCGACGAGCTGCTGCTGCAGGTAGGCGATGTCGAAGGCTGCGTCATCGGTCGATCGCAGCTGCGCGAGCTGCGCCTTCTGGTCGTCCGACGGCGCATTGGGCACCGGGATGCCGGCCGCCCTGGCGAGCGGATCGAGCTTGTCCTGCGCCGCGCGATGCGCTTCGCGCATCCACTGCCCGAAGGACCGGATGCGATCGGCGCGCGACTGCGAGGCGGCGGTCGTTCCTGCCTCGACCTCGGCGAGCCCGCCCTGCGTCAGCAGCTGCACGAACAGCCGGTCCACGGCATTCGCTTCGTGCATCTTCACGACGCCGGGCTGCTGTTGCGGGGTAGTGCCCGGGGACAGCCCGGCGGGGTTGTTGAACTGCGCGCAAGCCAGCGTCGGCGCGAGTGCGAACGACGCAACGAGAACGAAGGGGATTCGCATCGCCTGCCTCCGGTCAGAGCGTCAGCAGGTACGCGTGCAGCGCGTCCTTTTCCTGCTGGTCGAGCTTCAGCCCGAGCACGAGGTTGAAGAACTCGACGGTGTCGGCCAGCGTGGGCAGGCGTCCGTCGTGCAGATAGGGCGGCGAATCCTTGATGCCGCGCAGTGTGAAGGTCTTGATCGGACCGTCGGGGAGCATGACGAAGTCGTTCACCGTCTCGCCGGTCCTGTAGAAACGCTCGAGATGCAGGTCGTGCATCATGTGGTCGAGGAACTGCGTATTGGGCGCGTGACACTCGGCGCACCGGGCCTTGCCGAGGAACAGCTTCTCGCCGGCCAGTTCCTGCTTCGTCGCCCTGGCGGGATCGAGGTGGCCGAAGGGATCGAGCTTCGGCGCCGGCGGAAAGTCGATGATGTTCTGCATCTGCGCCATCATCGCGACCTGGTTCGCGCGGTCGGGCAGGTGCACGCCCTTGCGCGTCGCCGACACGTGGTCGCCGTTGAAATACGCGGTGCGCTGCTCGAACTGCGTGAAATCCTCCACCGAGCGCAGCGAGCGCTTCGAGCCGTGGATCTGCTGCGTGAACAGGCCGCGCAGGCTGACCGTGTCGAGCAGGAAGCGGGCCGCCTGCGGGCGCACGTCCGGCGTCTGGTGGAAGGCCGCGTTCGTGTGGAAGTTCGAGTGGCAGTCGAGGCACGCCACGCCCAGGCTCGGGTCGGCGACCTTGCGGTCCTCGGTCATGTTGAACTCTTCCTGCGGGAACGGCGTCAGCAGCAGCCGCAGACCCTCCAGCTGCACCGGCGTGAGGATGCCGTTCATGATCTCGTAGAAGTTGCGGATCGACAGCAGCTGCCCGCGCGAGACGTCGCCGAGATCCGGGCGGGTCGTCAGGAAGATCGGCGGCGGAAACTCGGGCATCAGGTAGTCGGGGCGCACGAAATCGAGGTCGAAACGGCGAAGATCGCGCTGCTCGAGCCGCTGGATCGTGTCGATCTGATTGTCGGGGAACACCTGTCCGCCGGTCGACTGCTTCGAGTGCGGCAGCGGCTTGAAGCCGTCCGGCAGCAGGTCGCGCTGCCGGATTTCCTCCGGCGTCATCTGCGCCAGGCTTTCCCAGGTCACGCCTTCGGGAAGCTTCACGCGCACGCCGCCCTGTACGGCCTTGCGCCCGCCCGACATCATCACCGGCAGCGGGCGGTTCGACAGGTCGTAGCGATGGTCGAGCATCTGTCGATGCCGTTGCAACACGGCGGCTTTCGCGGCCTCGTCGTTCTTCTTCACGACCGAGAAGGGCACCGACGGCAGCGGGCGGTAGCTGAGGTCTGCGGGAAGCGGGTCGCCGGCGAATGCGGCTCCGGCGAGGGCGGCCGCGATCGGCGCTGTCCCCCAGCGGGCGAGCGTACGGATCATCGTAGGGCTCCCGAGGTGCACCACCGGGGCGCGGTGCGGCGAGCGGCCGTCGCAATCGGGATGCCAGCGTCGACAGGCGCACCGGCCGACGCCGCGGCTTGCGTCGTTGTCTATGTCGCGCGGTCTGCGCTGCTTCCGGTTTTCGTGCGGATCCGCCGCAGCTTCCCGCTGGTTCGATCGATCTGCGGCGCTTCGTCCTCCAGATGCAGGCGCACCGGCTTCGCCACGCCCTGCTTCGCCAGGAATCGCGTGAGCGCCTTCTGTGCCCGATCGAAGGCGCGGCGCCGTTCGTGCGAATCGCCGGGCTCGATGCGCAGTCGCAGCTCGTCGCGCGCCGTCTGCGTCAGCTGGAAGCGCGACAGGCCGCTGTCCTTCTCGAGCACGGTCTCGATCGCCAGCGGCAGCACGCGCACGAACTCGCCGTGGTGCGCGTCGAACTCGAGGACGTCGTCGGCGCGTCCGCTGACGTGCAGCGTGGGGCGCTCGTCGCCGCAGTCGCAGGGCTCGGCGTCGATCGTCACGCTGTCGCCCAGGTCGTAGCGCACGATCGGCTGCACGTGGTTGGCCAGGTTCGTGACGAGCACGGTGAACGACGGCTCGCCCGGCGGCACCGGCTGCATGCGCTCGTCGACCGGCTCGAGCACGACCCAGCTTTCGTTCAGGTGCAGCCGATGCGCGCGGCAGCTGTGCGCGATGTTCATGCATTCGGAGGCGCCGTAGTCCTCGACGACGGAGCAGCCGAAGGTCTCTTCGATCGCGCGCCGCTCGGTTTCGCACAACGCCTCGCCGCCGCTGAGCAGCGTGCGCGGGGCGAGCTGCAGGCGGCCGGCGCGCTGTTCGGCGGCCAGCTGCGTGAGCACGGTGGGGTAGCTCGCGATCGAGGTCGGGTTCCATTCGTCGAGCGCCTTGCACAGCGCGTCGAGCGGCTCGAGGATGGAGAAGATGCGTGCGTGCGCGGCGAGCAGCGGGTACATGCGGCAAAGGCGCTGCCACCAGACGATTCCGGCGAAGTGGCCTCCGGTGGCCGCGACGAGCGCGAGGCGCACCGGACTGCCCATGAAGCTGCGCGGATCGGTGGTGGGCGCGAAATCGGCCTGCGCGCCGAGCAGCGCGCCGTAGATCGCGAGCGCGTCCTCGTCCTGCACGTAGATGCCGGGCACGCCGGTGGTGCCCGAGCTGGTCCAGACCGCGTAGCGGCCGAGGAAGGCTTCGCCGATGCGCGCCGGGTCGGCGACGAAGCGGCGCACGTTGTCCAGCCGGATCTCCGGATCGGTGACCCAGTCGTCGAAATGCGCCATCAGTTCGCCGCGCGTGACCGGGGTCAGCGCGTGCAGCGGTGCGCCGGGCCCCGCGCTGCTCCAGTGGCGCGCGAGAAAGCGGGAATGGGTGCGCGCCCGCGCGAGCAGCGACGCGAGGCGCGCATCGCGCTTGTCGCGCCGCGCCTGCGCGCTGCCCAGGCGGTCGGCCCACAGCTCCTGCAGCCGCGCGCTGCAGCGCACCCATTCGCAGCCGCCGCGCCACCAGTCGAGCGGATCGGATGCGACGAAGGCTCCGGGCGGAAACGGGTCGGCCATCGTTGCAATCTAGCGCGCAGGGTGTGCAGAGCATTGATGCGGATCATCGTCGGCGGGGTCGCGGCGACCTTCGAGCGCGCTTCGTGGCAGAGCGGGGCGGGGTTCGACGCGGGAAGCGAGCGGGGTGGCCGCGGCGCGCATCTGCGCGGCGCCGAGTTCGGGCGTCCCTCCCCGCGCGGACGCTGCGCTACCATGGCGCCCGCGCGACGCCGGCCGGCGTCGGAAAAGTCGGAGCCGTGCGATGCAGGTGGTTTGCCTCGATCTGGAAGGCGTTCTCGTTCCCGAGATCTGGATCGAGTTCTCGCGCAGGACGGGTATTCCCGAGCTGTCGCGCACGACGCGCGACGAGCCCGACTACGACAAGCTGATGGGCTTTCGGGTGGATCTGCTCGCGAAGCACCGCCTCGCGCTCGCCGACATCCAGCGCGTGATCGAGAGCATGGGGCCGCTTCCCGGCGCGCGCGAGTTCCTCGACGACCTGCGCGCGCGCTACCAGGTCTTCATCCTGTCGGACACCTTCTACGAGTTCGCCGATCCGCTGATGCGCGCGCTCGGCCGTCCCACGCTGCTGTGCCACCGGCTCGACGTCGACGAGGCCGGCTTCGTGCGCGGCTGGCGCCTGCGCATGCCCGAGCAGAAGCGCGCCGCGGTGCAGGCGTTGCAGGGATTGAACTTCCGCGTGATCGCCGCCGGCGACTCCTACAACGACACCGGAATGCTCGCGGCGGCCGACGCCGGGTTCTTCATCCATCCGCCGGAGGCGATCGCGAAGCAGTTCCCGCAGTTTCCGGTCACGCGCAGCTACGAAGAGCTGCGGGCAGCAATCGACGGGGCGGCCCAGGCGCTGCGCGACTGAGCCGCCCCAGACGCGCCGACGGCAACGAGGACGCGTGCCTCCCCCTACTCCCCGGCCACCTCTCCGAAGCGCACCCACGACTTCCCGTCGAAGCGCATCAGCTGCAGCGC
>QEVN01000085.1 GCA_003576795.1 Burkholderiales bacterium | reverse complement strand
CGATGGGAATCATCAGCGCGCTCGGGCGCACCCAGCTCGGCATCAACACCTTCGAGAACTTCATCCAGACCGACGCGGCGATCAATCCCGGCAACTCGGGCGGTGCGCTGGTCGACGCGCAGGGGCGGCTGCTCGGCATCAACACGGCCATCTACTCGCGCTCCGGCGGGTCGCTGGGCATCGGCTTCGCCATTCCGGCGGGCACCGCGCGCCAGGTGATGCAGCAGATCGTCGCAACCGGGTCGGTGACCCGCGGCTACATCGGCGTCGAGCCGCAGGACATCACGCCCGAACTGGCCGACGCGTTCCGCCTGCCGAGGAAGGAAGGCGCGATCGTCGCCGGCGTGATGCGCGGAAGCCCGGCCGAGCGCGCGGGCGTGCGCATCGGCGACATCCTCGTCGACGTCGACGGCAAGCCGGTGACGAGCACGACGACGATGCTCGACGTGATCGCCCAACTGCAGCCGGGAACGACCGCCACCTTCCGCTTCCTGCGCGACGGCCGCACGGTCGAGTTGCCGATCCGGGTAGGGAAGCGACCGGCGCCCCGAGGCTAGAGGAGGGGCGGGCCCTTTCCTCGAATCAACCCTGCCCTTCCGCTTCCTCGAGCGGCGCCGTGCTTCGCGCCTTGATGAAGCCGGCGAGGAAGATGCCCAGCTCGTAGAGCAGCATCAGCGGGATCGCCAGCATGAACTGGCTGAGCACGTCGGGAGGCGTGAGGACGGCGGCGACGACGAAGGCGCCGACGATGACGTAGCGGCGCGCCGCCTTCAGCTGGTCGGTGGTGACGAAGCCCATCTTCACCAGCAGCATCTCGGCCACCGGCACCTCGAAGGTCAGGCCGAAGCCGAAGAAGATCGCCAGCGTGAAGTCCCAGTATTTCTGCAGGTCCTGCAGGATGTCGGCGCCGGTGCGCGAGGCGAAGGCGAAGAAGAACTTGTAGGCCGCCGGCAGGACGAACAGATAGGCGAAGCCGATGCCGATGACGAGGAACACGACGCTCGAGACGATGAGCGGGAACGCGAAGCGCTTCTCGTGCTCGTACAGGCCGGGCGCGACGAAGGCCCACGCCTGGTAGAGGATCCACGGCAGCGACAGCACGACCGCCGAGAGGAACGACACCTTGGTGAGCGTGAAGAACGCTCCGGCCTGGTCGGTGAAGATCGGCTTGCTTCCCGGCGGCAGCGCCTGGTACAGCGGCAGCGACAGGAACTTCATGATGTCGCCGGAGAAATAGAAGCAGACGCCGAACAGCACGAGGACGACGACCAGCGACCGGATGAGCCGGTCGCGCAGTTCGACCAGGTGCGAGACGAAGCTTTCTTCCTGGCTCATCGGGAACGGTCGCGATGCGAGGTGCGGCTCAGGGACGCCGCGCCGGGCGCTTGTGACCCAGCGCGCGCTCGCGGTCGAGCCGTCGCTCGCGGATGCGATCGCGCGTGCGCCGGTGCGCGTAGACCTGGTCCCAGTCGGTGGGCTGCGCAGCGGGCGTGGAACTCGACGACCCGCCGGAAGAACCGCCCTGCAGATCGGCGTTGATCGCGTCGAACTGCGATTGCGCGTCTCCCACGGCCGATTCGAAAGAGCTCTTCAGGTCGCGCGCCGCGCCGGTGACTTCGCTCTGCAGCTTGCGCAGTTCGTCGAGCTCCATCTGCCGGTTGATGTCGGACTTCACGTCGGCCACGTAGCGCTGCAGCTTGCCGAGCCACTGGCCCGCCTGTCTGGCCACCTTCGGCAATCGCTCCGGGCCGAGCACGATCAGACCGACGACGGCCACGACGACCATCTCGGAAAAACCGAAATCGAACATGGTGTTGCCTCAATGACCGACGAGGGCGCCGAAAGGGCGCGCGCCGCGCGGCGACGCTCGGCCGGCTTGCTCGCGAAAGGGATTCGCCCGGCGGCGCTCCTTCGATGGGGTGCCGCGCGCGCTCAGCCCTTCTCCCGGGCGTCGACGTCGATGGTTTTCGCGGTTTGCGCTTCCTTCTCCGCGCCCTCGGTTCCTTCCCGCACGCCTTCCTTGAAACCGCGCACCGCGCCGCCGAGGTCGGTGCCGATGTTGCGCAGCTTCTTCGTGCCGAAGACCAGCAGGATGATCACCAGCACGATGAGCCAGTGCCAGATGCTCATGGTCCCCATTGCGAAACTCCTGTCAGAAGCGGTTCATTGCGCCGGCCAATGGCTCGACCCCGCCCAATACGTGAACGTGAAGATGATACACCTCCTGATGACCCACCCGGCCGTTGTTCACGACGACGCGGAAGCCGTCGTTGGCCCCCTGCTCGCGGGCAAGCCGGCCGCACAGGCCGAAGATCTTCCCGAGCAGCGCCTGCTGCCCCAGGCCGGCGTCGTACAGGTTCTCGTAATGCGCCTTCGGCACGATCAGGAAGTGGATCGGCGCCTTCGGCTGGATGTCGTGGAAGGCGTAGACCTCGTCGTCCTCGTAGACCTTGCGCGAGGGGATTTCGCCGCGCGCGATCCGGCAGAACAGGCAATCGGCGTGCGAAGCGTGGGTCGCGGCGGTGCCGTCGGTGCTCATTTCCCTTCTCCTCGATGCTTCGCGGGATCGGCGCCGCCGGCCGGCGGCTGCGCGCGGCTCGCCTTCTCGTCGAGTCCGGACAATCCTTCGCGGCGCGCGAGTTCGTCGAGAACGTCGGAGGGCCGCAGCCCGTGCTGCGCGAGCAGCACGATGCAATGAAACCAGAGATCGGCGGTCTCGGCGACGATGCGCTGCGCCACGCCGTCCTTCGCCGCCATCACCGTTTCGGTGGCTTCCTCGCCAATCTTCTTCAGCACCGCGTCGGGCCCTTTCGCGAAGAGCCGCGCGACGTAGGAGCGTTCGGGGTCGGCGCCCCGGCGCGACGCGACCACGTCGGCGAGCCGTGCGAGCACGTCGCCGGCCGGTGCGCTGCGCGACGCGGATCCGTCGGTCATCGGTAGATCTCGCCCGGGTCCTTCAGCACCGGATCGACCTCGTTCCATCGCGCATCGTCCAGGCGGCGGAAGAAGCAGGAGCGGCGCCCGGTGTGGCAGGCGATTCCGCCCTGCTGCTCGACCTTCAGCAGCACGGCGTCGCCGTCGCAGTCGAGCCGCAGTTCGCGCACGTGCTGCACGTGGCCCGACTCCTCGCCCTTGCGCCACAGGCGGCCGCGCGAGCGCGACCAGTAGACGGCGCGGCCGGTGGCGGCGGTTTCGGCGAGCGATTCGCGGTTCATCCACGCGAGCATCAGCACCTCGCCGCTCGCGGCATCCTGCGCGACGGCGGTGACGAGGCCGTCTTCGTTCCAGCGGACGGCGTCGAGCCAGTCGCGCTCGTTGCCGGCGGCGCTCATCGCGACGCTTCGCTGCCGGAGACCGGCTCGTCGAGGCGCACCGGGATTCCGCGCTCGGCGAGATAGCGCTTGGCCTGGCCGACCGTGTATTCGCCGAAGTGGAAGATGCTCGCCGCGAGCACCGCGTCGGCGCCGCCCTCGACGATGCCGTCGGCGAAGTGCTGCAGGTTGCCCACGCCGCCGGAGGCGATCACCGGAATGTCGACCGCGTCGGACACCGCGCGCGTGAGCGCGACGTCGAAGCCTTCGCGGGTGCCGTCGCGATCCATGCTGGTGAGCAGGATCTCGCCGGCGCCCAGGCGCTGCACCTCGCGCGCCCACTCGACCGCATCGCGCCCGGTGGCGCGGCGCCCGCCGTGCGTGTACACCTCCCAGCCGCCGCCGGGGCGGGCCTTGGCGTCGATCGCGCAGACGATGCACTGCGATCCGTAGCGCGAGGCCGCTTCGGCGATCAGCCGCGGGTTCTGCACGCCCGCCGTATTGATCGAGGTCTTGTCGGCGCCGGCATTGAGCAGCCGGCGCACGTCCTCGACGACGCGCACTCCGCCGCCGACGGTGAGCGGGATGAACACCTGCGAGGCGACCGCCTCGATCACGTGCAGGATCAGGTCGCGGTCGTCGCTCGAGGCGGTGATGTCGAGGAAGGTGATCTCGTCGGCGCCCTGCTCGTCGTAGCGCCGCGCGATCTCCACCGGGTCGCCGGCGTCGCGCAGCGCGACGAAGTTCACGCCCTTGACGACGCGTCCGGCGGTGACGTCGAGGCAGGGGATGATGCGCTTGGTGAGCACGGGCTGGGTTGCCAACTCAGTTTCCCACTCGGTTACCACTCGGACCCGCTCAGTTGCCCACTCAGTTGCCGAGCTCGTCGGCACGCTGCTGCGCTTCGCGGAAATCGATCTTTCCCTCGTACAGCGCGCGCCCGAGGATCGCGCCCTCGACGCCCTCGTCCTCGATCTCGCACAGCCGCTCGACGTCTTCCAGGCTGGCGAAGCCGCCCGAGGCGATGACCGGCACGCGCAGGCCGCGCGCCAGTCGCAGCGTGGCCTCGATGTTCACGCCGGTGAGCATGCCGTCGCGGCCGATGTCGGTGTAGATGACCGCCTCGATGCCGTAGCCCTCGAACTTGCGGCCGAGATCGAGCGCATCGTGCCCGGTGAGCTTGCTCCAGCCGTCGGTGGCGACCTTGCCGTCGCGCGCATCGAGCCCGACGATGATCTGGCCCGGGAAGGCGCTGCAGGCATCGTGCAGGAAACCCGGGTTCTTCACCGCGGCGGTGCCGATGATCACGTAGCTGACCCCGTCGTCGAGATAGCGCTCGATGGTGTCGAGGTCGCGGATGCCGCCGCCGACCTGCACCGGAATCGTGCTGCCGACCGCGTCGACGATCGCGCGGATCGCGCTCTCGTTGCGCGGCTTGCCGGCCACGGCGCCGTTGAGGTCGACGAGATGCAGCCGCCGGGCGCCCTGCTCGACCCACTGGCGGGCAACCGCTTCGGGGTCGTCGGAGAAGACGGTCTCGTCGTTCATGTCGCCCTGCTTCAGCCGTACGCAACGGCCGTCCTTCAGGTCGATGGCGGGAATGAGCAGCATCTCGGAGGGTGGACGGACTGGGGTGAGGGATGGACTACCGGGGGCAGCCGCGGCGCATCGCGCGTCGGGATCAGGGCTGCCAGCGGACGAAATTCTCGTAGAGCCTGAGGCCGTGGGCGGCGCTCTTCTCCGGGTGGAACTGGGTCGCGAAAATGTTATCCCGCGCGACTGCACAGGTAAAGCGAAGGCCGTGCTCGGTTTCGCCGACCACGATGTCTTCCTGCGCGGGCACCACGCGATAACTGTGCACGAAATAGAAATACGACCGGTCGGGAACTCCGTCCCACAACGCATGCGCGCGCACCTGTTGCACGCGATTCCATCCCATGTGCGGGATCTTCACCCGGGAGCCGTCGGGCGCGCGCACCGGCAATCGGCGCACGTCGCCGGCGAAAACGCCCAGCCCCGGCGTGTCGCCTTCCTCGCTGCGCTCGAAGAGCATCTGCTCGCCGACGCAAACGCCGAACAGCGGCTTCCCGCGGGCGGCGCGCAGCACGGCCTCGCGCAGTCCGGCGCGGTCGAGCTCGCGCATGCAGTCGGGCATCGCGCCCTGTCCGGGAAAGACGACGCGCGCCGCGGCGTCGATCTCGGCCGCCTGCGACGTGACGACGACGCGCGACTTCGGCGCGACGTGCTCGAGCGCGCGGGCGACCGAGCGCAGGTTGCCCATCCCGTAGTCGACGACGGCGATCGAGTTCATGCGCGGTGCGCCGCCTGTAACTTGCTCATGCGGGCTGGTCGGGTCGATCGGCCCCGGGTCGCTTCAGAGCGCTTCCTTCGTCGAAGGAATGCGCCCGGCAATGCGCTCGTCGGTTTCGACCGCCATGCGCAGCGCGCGCGCGAAGGCCTTGAACACCGTTTCGCACTGGTGGTGCGCGTTCTGTCCGCGCAGGTTGTCGACGTGCAGCGTGACCTGCGCGTGGTTGACGAAGCCACGGAAGAACTCCGCCGCGAGATCGACGTCGAAGCTGCCGATGAGCGCGCGCGTGAAGGGCACGTTCCACTCGAGGCCGGGACGACCCGAGAGATCGACGACGACGCGCGTGAGCGCCTCGTCGAGCGGGACGTAGGCGTGGCCGTAGCGGCGGATGCCCTTCTTGTCGCCCAGCGCGCGCGCGACGGCCTGGCCGAGCGTGATGCCGATGTCCTCGACGCTGTGGTGCGCATCGATGTGCAGGTCGCCTTCGCATTCGACCTCGAGGTCGATCAGGCCGTGGCGGGCGATCTGGTCGAGCATGTGATCGAGGAACGCGACGCCGCTGGCGAGCTTGCGCTCGCCGGTGCCATCGAGGTTCACGAAGACCCGTACGCGGGTTTCGGCGGTATTGCGGCGGACTTCGGCGCTACGCATGAAGGTTCCGAAGGGACGGGCCCAGGCCGGCCCGGGCCGGTCAGAGCGATTCGCGCAGCGCCCCGAGCAGCAGGCGGTTCTCTTCCTCGGTGCCTACCGTGAGCCTCAGGCAGTTGCGCAGCAGAGGATGCATTCTACCGAGGTCCTTGATCAGCAGCCCCCGGCTGCGCAGGCCGCGCTCGGTCCGCTCGCTGTCGGCCACGCGCACCAGCACGAAATTGGCCAGCGACGGGAATACCTCGACGCCGGGCAACTCGCGCAGCCGCTGCGCCAGCAGCTCGCGCCCGGCGCGAATGCGGGCTGCCTGCGCATCGAGCACGTCCAGGTGCCCGAGCGCGAAACGGGCGGCCGCGTCGGTGAGGACGTTGACGTTGTACGGCGGGCGCACTTTCTGCAGCTGCTCGGTCCAGCGCGTCGCCGCCGCCAGGTAGCCCAGCCGAAGCCCCGCCAGGCCGAGCTTGGAGACGGTGCGCAGCACGACCAGCCGCTCGTGGTCGCGCAGCCGCTGCATCCAGGTGTCCTGCGCGAAGGGCTGATACGCCTCGTCGAGCACGACCAGGCCCGGGGCGGCGGCCAGCACCGCCTCGACGTCCTCGCGCGCGAAGGCGTTGCCGGTGGGGTTGTTCGGCCAGGCGAGCCAGACGACCGCCGGCCGGTGGGCCGCGATCGCGGACAGCATCGCGTCGATGTCGAGCGAGAAGTCGGCGCGCAGCGCAACGCCGACGAAGCGGCTGCCGGCCAGGCGGGCCGACAGCTCGTACATGACGAACGAGGGCTGCGGCGCCAGATGCACGGCGCCCGGACGCGCCACGGCGACGGCCAGCATCGTGATCAGCTCGTCGGAGCCGTTGCCGAGCACCAGGCCCGCGTCGGCCGGAACCGCGAAGCGCTCGCGGATCGCCTGCGCGAGCTCGTCGTGCCCGGGCGCCGGATAGCGGTTGATCGCCACCTCGGCGAGCCCTTCGCCCAGCGCGCGGCGCAGCTCGGGCGGCATGCGGTACGGGTTCTCCATCGCGTCGAGCTTGATCATCCCGCTCGCGGCTAGAACCTGGTAGCCGCTCATCTCGACGATCTCGGGGCGGATCGGGTCGAAGCGCTCGGGCGCCGCGGATTCGCGCCGGACGCGCGGCGCCTCCACGCGCAACTGCGCGCTGCGCGCGTGCGCCTCGAGCCCTTCGGCGCGCGCCAGCGTGGCGGCGATCGCGCCCAGCGTGCGTGCGCCATCGCCCGAGACCTCGATCAGGCTGGTGCGCTTCTGGAAGTCGTAGACGCCCAGCGGCGACGAGAAGCGCGCGGTGCGCATCGTCGGCAGCACGTGGTTCGGACCGGCGCAGTAGTCGCCGATCGCCTCGGAGGACCAGGGACCGAGGAAGATCGCGCCGGCGTGACGGATTCGATCGACCCAGCGCCCGGCGTCGCGCGCGGAGATCTCGACGTGCTCGGCGGCGATCGTCGTGGCGATCTCGCAGGCCTCCTCCATGCTGCGCACGACGACGATGGCGCCGCGATCGGCGAGCGAGCGCTCGATGATCTCGCGCCGCGGCATGGTCGGCAGCAGCCGGGCGATCGACTCGGCGACGCGATCGGCGAACGCGGCGTCGGGCGTGAGCAGGATCGCCTGCGCCATCTCGTCGTGCTCGGCCTGCGAGAACAGGTCGGCGGCGATCCAGTCGGGGTCGGTGGAGCCGTCGCACAGCACGAGGATCTCCGACGGCCCGGCGATCATGTCGATGCCGACGGTGCCGAAGACGCGCCGCTTCGCTTCCGCGACGTAGGCGTTGCCGGGGCCGACGATCTTGTCGACCGCGGGCACCGTCTCGGTTCCCCAGGCGAGCGCCGCGACCGCCTGCGCGCCGCCGATGGTGAAGACGCGATCGACGCCGGCGATGCAGGCGGCGGCGAGCACCATCGGGTTGCGCACGCCGTCGGGCGTGGGCACGACCATGACGAGCTCGCGCACGCCGGCCACGCGCGCCGGCAGCGCATTCATCAGCACCGAAGACGGATACGCCGCCTTGCCGCCGGGCACGTACAGGCCGACGCGGTCGATCGGCGAGATGCGCTGCCCGAGCCGGGTGCCGTCGTCGTCGACGTACGACCACGAATGCGCGAGCTGGCGCTCGTGATAGCCGCGGATGCGCGCGGCCGCCGCCTGCAGCGCGTCGCGATCGGCCGGCGCGAGCGAATCGAGCGCGCCTCGCAGCTCGTCGCCCGGCAGCTCGAGCGCGCGCGCGCAGGCCGCTTCGAGCCGGTCGAAGCGGCGCGTGTATTCGAGCAGCGCCTCGTCGCCGCGCTTGCGCACGTCGGCGACGATCTGCGCCACGGTGCGCTCGATCGCCTCGTCCTGCGCCGGCTCGTAGGCGAGCAGCGCGGACAGGCGCGCGGTGAAATCGGGGGCGCGGCTGTCGAGCCGTGCGGGGATCGGGCGGTTCATGGCGATACGGCCGACGTCGTGCGCGGCGCGTCCGCCGGCGAGGCGCCGGACCCGCCCCCGGCGACCTCGCGGCGCGAGGCGCGGGCGAGCGCCGCGAGCAGCGGCTCGAGCTGCGCCGAGCGGGTCTTCAGCGAAGCCTGGTTGACGATGAGCCGCGCCGAGATCGGCATGATCTCCTCGACCTCGACCAGCTGGTTCGCGCGCAGCGTGGCGCCGGTGCTGACCAGATCGACGATGGCGTCGGCCAGGCCGACCAGCGGCGCCAGTTCCATCGAACCGTAGAGCTTGATCGGGTCGACGTGCACGCCCTTGGCGGCGAAGTGCTCGCGCGCCGTCTTCGGGTACTTGGTGGCCACCCGCAGCCGCGCGCCGCGACGCACCGCGCGCGCGTAGTCGAAATCGGCGCGTGCGGCCACCGAAAGCCGGCAGCGCGCGATGCCGAGGTCGATCGGCTGGTACAGGCCCTCGCCGCCGTGTTCGAGCAGCACGTCCTTGCCGGCCACGCCGAGATCCGCCGCGCCGTACTGCACGTAGGTGGGGACGTCGGAGGCGCGGACGATGATCAGCCGCAGCCCGGGATCGGCGGTGGGCAGGATGAGCTTGCGCGAGCCGTTCGCCGACGCGGTGAGCGGAATGCCGGCGGCCTCGAGCAGCGGCGCGGTGTCGTCGAAGATGCGCCCCTTGGACAGCGCGAGCGTGATCACCGGCCCGCCTCCGCAACCGCTGCGGCGAGCGCGCTCTCGCCCGGCTCGCGACTGCGCTCGCGTCCGTCGATGCGCTCGACGCGCGCGCCCAGCGCCTGCAACCGCGTCTCCATGCGTTCGTAGCCCCGATCCAGGTGATAGATGCGATCGACGATCGTCTCGCCGTCGGCCACCAGGCCGGCGATGACCAGCCCGGCCGAGGCGCGCAGGTCGGTGGCCATCACGCGCGCGCCCGAAAGCCGCGGCACGCCGCGCACGACGGCCGTGTTGCCCTCGACGACGACGTCGGCGCCGAGCCGCTGCAGCTCGAGCACGTGCATGAAGCGGTTCTCGAAGATCGTCTCGGTGACCACGCCCGTGCCTTCGGCCACGCAGTTCATCGCCATGAACTGCGCCTGCATGTCGGTGGCGAAGGCCGGATAGGGAGCGGTGCGCACGTCGACCGCACGCGGGCGATGCGCCATGCGCAGGCGGATCGTGTCGCTGCCGCAGTCGATCCGCGCGCCGGCCTCGCGCAGCTTCTCGAGCGTGGCGTCCATGGTCTGCGGCGCCGCGCCGCGCAGCAGGATCTCGCCGCCGGCCGCGGCAACGGCGCACAGGAAGGTTCCGGCCTCGATGCGATCGGGCATCACGCGATGCGCGCCGCCGTGCAATCGCTCGACGCCGTGCACGACGATGCGGTCGGTGCCCGCGCCTTCGATGCGCGCGCCCATCGCGACCAGCGCCGCGGCGAGATCGGCGACCTCGGGCTCGCGGGCGGCGTTCTCGATCACCGTCTCGCCGTCGGCGAGCGTGGCCGCCATCATCAGGTTCTCGGTGCCGGTGACGGTGACCATGTCGGTGACGATGCGCGCGCCGCGCAGCCGTCCGGCGCGCGCGACGACGTAGCCGTGCTCGATCGCGATCTGCGCGCCCATCGCCTGCAGCCCCTTCAGGTGCTGGTCGACCGGGCGCTGGCCGATCGCGCAGCCGCCGGGCAGCGAGACGCGCGCCTCGCCGAAGCGCGCGAGCAGCGGGCCGAGCACGAGGATCGACGCACGCATCGTCTTGACGAGTTCGTACGGCGCCTCGACCGAATCGACGCGCGAAGCGTCGACGCGCACCGAATGCGCGTCGCGCTCGACGACGGCGCCGAGCTTCCCGAGCAGGCGCAGCGTGGTCGCGACGTCGTGCAGCTGCGGCACGCCCGACAGCTCGACCGTGTCGGCGACGAGCAGCGACGCGCACAGGATCGGCAGCGCCGCGTTCTTCGCCCCGGAGACTTCGACCTCGCCGCGCAGCGGCAGGCCGCCTTCGATTCTCAGCTTGTCCATGTGGATGAAGGGCATGCGCGCTTCCGGGCCGGGAGCGCGCGCCGGCTTCCTATTGAAGCGCGGCCCACTCCTCCGGCGTGAGAGTGTTCATCGACAGCGCGTGCACTTCCTCGCGCATGCGGTCGCCGAGCGCGCGGTAGACGAGCTGGTGTCGCTGCACCTGCCGCTTGCCCTCGAAGGCTTTCGAGACGACGATCGCCTGGAAGTGCCGGCCGTCGCCGTCGACCTCCAGGTACTCGCATTCGAGGCCTGCGGCGATGTAGCTGCGGACATTCTCGGGTGTGACCATGGCGAAATCCGGATCGAAACTCGATTGAATCGGGAAGGTGTCGGGCGTACTCAATGCGCTCACCTTCACGCTCGGGGCTCGCCTTCAGAGCCTGAGCCGGTAGCCGCTGGCGAGCAGGCGCAGCGCCACGGCCGACGCCACCGCGAGCGTGGCAGCGACGACGACGAAACTGATGCCCGGCGCGATGTCGGAAACGCCGAAAAACCCGTAGCGGAACCCGTCGACCATGTAGAAGAACGGATTCAGGTGCGACAGCGTCTGCCAGAACGGCGGCAGCGACTTCACCGAATAGAAGACGCCCGACAGGAAGGTGGCGGGCATCACGATGAAGTTCTGGAAGGCTGCGATCTGATCGAACTTCTCGGCCCAGATCCCGGCGATCAGGCCCATTGTACCGAGAATCGCGCTGCCCAGGACCGCGAACAGCAGGATCCACGCCGGCGAATGGAAGGACAGCTGCGCGAACCAGGCGGTGACGAGGAAGACGCCGGCGCCGACGATCAGCCCGCGCACCATCGCCGCCAGCACGTAGGCCGCGTACATCTCGCGATGCGACAGCGGCGTGAGCAGCACGAAGACGACGTTGCCGGTGATCTTGCTCTGGATCAGCGACGAAGAGCTGTTGGCGAAGGAGTTCTGCAGCACCGACATCATGACGAGGCCGGGCAGCAGGAACGCCGTGTAGCGCACGTCGCGGTAGACCTCGACGCGCTCCTCGAGCACGTGCGAGAAGATCAGCAGGTACAGCAGCGACGTGAGCACCGGCGCGGCGATCGTCTGGAAGCCCACCTTGTAGAAGCGCAGCAGCTCCTTGCGAAAGAGCGTGTAGAAGCCCTGCCACGAGAAGCCGGCGGCCGCGGCGCTGGCCGCGCCGGCCCGCTCGCCGGGCATGTCCGAAGGATCGAGCTCCATCAACGTCTCGCGGGACGCATCAGCGCGTCTCCTTCATCAGCCGCACGAAGACCTCCTCGAGATCGGTACGCTGCAGGTCCATCTCGTCGATCGTGCAGCCCGCCTCGCGCAGCGTCGCGAGCACGCTCTCGAGATCGGCATAGCGGTCGATCCGCAGCGTCTCGGTGCCCGCGGGGGCCGGGGCCGACCCTTCCGCGACGCGCAGCGGTGCGAGCGCGGCGGGCAGCGGCGCGCCGGACAGGCGCAGCTGCAGCCGCGCGCCGGCATAGCGGTGCAGCAGCGATTCGGTGCGATCGAGCGCGACGATCGACCCCTGCTTGAGCATCGCGATGCGTCCGCACAGCTCCTCGGCCTCCTCGAGATAGTGCGTCGTCAGCACGATCGTGTGGCCGTCGCGGTTCAGGCGCCGCACGAAATTCCACAGGCCCTGGCGCAGCTCGACGTCGACGCCGGCCGTGGGCTCGTCGAGCACGATCACCGGCGGGCGGTGCACCAGCGCCTGCGCGACCAGCACGCGCCGCTTCATGCCGCCGGACAGCGCGCGCATGTTCTCCCCGGCCTTGGAGCGCAGGTCGAGGTTCTCGAGGATTTCGTCGATCCAGTCGTCGTTGCGACGGATGCCGTAGTAGCCCGAGCTGATCTCGAGCGTCTCGCGGACCGTGAAGAACGGGTCGAAGACCAGCTCCTGCGGCACGACGCCGAGTGCGCGGCGGGCGGCGCGGAAGTCGTCGACGACGTCGTGCCCCATCACCTCGACCTTGCCGGAAGTGGCGCGGCTCAGTCCGGCGACGATCGAGATCAGCGAGGTCTTGCCGGCGCCGTTCGGCCCGAGCAGGCCGAAGAACTCGCCCTGCTCGATGGCCAGCGACACGCCGCGCAGCGCCTCGAACGCGCCGTAGCGCTTGACCACGGAGCGTGCGTCGATGGCGGGCGCGGTCATCGCGCCGGCGAAGCGCCCACGGCCGCCAATGCCGACTCCAGCGCGCGCTCGAAGAGCAGCTCGTCCACGTTGTAGAGCGCGGCGAGCTTCAGCAGGTTCTCCGACGGGGACTCGAAGCGGCAGCGGCGACCGCGCGCAGCGGCGCGGCGCTCGAGTTCGAGCAGCACCGCGATCAGCGAGGAATCGAAGCGCTCGCATTGCGACAGGTCGAAGCGCGGCGCAGCGGCCTCGATCGCCGGCGAGGCCGCTTCCACCGTCTCGCGCGCATTGCCGAAGCGCACCTCGGCGGGAAAGCGCCAGGCGGCAGGAGCCGCCGGCACGGCCGGCGTCGCGGTGGGCGCCGGGGACGCCGGGGGCGAGGCCGCGTGCGCCACCGTCAGCTCGCCTTGCCGTTGCCCGAGGCGAGCTGCTCGTTCTTCTGCTGCAGGCTGCGGATCAGGGCATCGACTCCGCCGCCCGAGGCTTCCTGCGCGAACTGCGTGCGATAGGTCTCGACCAGCCAGACGCCGAGCACGTTGACGTCGTAGATCTTCCACGCGTCGCCCACCTTGCGCAGCCGGTAATCGAGTTGCGCCGGCTCGCGCCCCGGCTGCACCACCTCGCTGCGCACGATGACGTCGGTGTCGCCGGCGTTCGAGCGGAACGGCTTCATCTGCACCTTCTGGTCGCCCACCTGCGAAAGCGCGCCGGAATAGGTGCGGATCAGCAGCGTGCGGAAAAGGTCCATCAGCTGCTGGCGCTGCTCGGGCCTGGCATCGCGCCAGCTGCGCCCGACGGCGAGCGCCGTCATGCGCTGGAAGTCGACGTGCGGCATGACGATGTTGTCGACGAGCTGGTCGATCCGGCGCGGATCGCCCGCCTTGAGCGCCGGGTCGGAATTGATGCGCTGGAGCACCTCTTCGCTCAGGCGCTGGATCATCTCGTTGGGCGCCTCGGCGGCCCGGACCGGGGAGACGGAGAGCAGCGTGCAGGCGGCGAGCAGCCACAGCGCGAAGCGCGCGAAGCGGGAATGCGGATGGGCTTGCTTCATCGAATCACCTCCTTTCGTTGCCCGAAGCCCCGGACGGCGGGTTTGCCGGCGCCGGCGCCGGGGCGGCCGGGGCGGCGCCGCCCGTGCCGGACTCCTGCCGCTCGAGTTCGTCGAGCCATTCGGTGTCTTCTTCCGCGGCCGGCGGCGGGCTGCCGTCGTACACCTGGTTGCGCCGCAGCTGGAACCAGCTGTCGCGGATGAACGAGTAGCGATCGAGCGCCGCCTCGGAGACGACGCGCTCGGCATCGAGCAGCCGCTGCCGGTCGTCGATCGCGCGCAGCAGGAACGCGTTGTTGCGCTCGCCGTGCGAATCGATCGTGCGCAGCGGATCGGCCCAGATGTCCACGCCGCGCGCCGGCGCGTCGCGCAGCGACGACGGCCCGAGGAACGGCAGCACGATGTACGGGCCCGCGGGAACGCCCCAGCGACCGAGCGTCTGGCCGAAGTCCTCGTTGTGCTTCTCGATTCCCGCCTCGCTGGCGACGTCGAGCAGGCCCGCCAGGCCGAATGTCGTGTTGATCGCCACGCGCCAGGCGTCGGAAGCGGCGTGCCCGGGTTTGCCCTGCAACAACTGGTTCACCGCGGTCCAGACGTCGCGCACATTGCCGAAAGCATTGCCGACCATGTCGCGCAGGAAAGCGGGGACCACCTTCTCGTAGGCCTGCGCCGTCGGCTTGGCGATCGCGCGGTCGAAAGCGTCGTTGAACTCGTAGACCGCCCGGTTCATCGGCTCGAGCGGATCGCGCGCCGCCGCCGCGCCGCCTTCCGCGCCGGTGGTGGCGCAACCGGCGATCGTCGCGGCGGCGGCGAGCGCGGCCAGGCACCGTATCGTTCGCTCGCTCATTGCTTCGGCGCTCCTTCGGCGGCGCGTCCGTACAGGAACTGCCCGATCAGGTTCTCGAGCACGACGGCCGACTGCGTCAGCGTGATGCGATCGCCGTCGGCGAGCATCTGGTCGTCGCCGCCGGGAACGAGACCGATGTACTGCTCGCCGAGCAGGCCGGAAGTGAGGATCTTCACCGACGAGTCTTTCGGGAACTTGTAGCGCTGGTCCAGCGCCAGCGACACCTCGGCCTGGTAGCTCTGGTCGTCGAAGCGGATCGACTCGACGCGACCGACGACCACGCCGGCGCTGCGCACCGCCGCGCGCGGCTTGAGCCCGCCGATGTTGTCGAAGCGCGCGATGGTCGTATAGGTGGGCCCGAGCCCCACGGCGCTGCTCATGTTTCCGGCGCGCAGCGCCAGGAACACGAGGGCGGCGAAGCCGAGCAGCACGAACAGCCCGACGAGCAGGTCGACTCCCGAACGTTTCATCGATCGGATCTCCGCATGGGTTTCGCTCCGGCGCAGTGCATCAGGTCGAGCTGAACATCAGCGCGGTGAGGATGAAGTCGAGCCCGAGGATGGCCAGCGACGCGCTGACGACGGTGGTGGTCGTCGCGCGCGCGACGCCCTCGGGGGTGGGTTGCGCGTTGTAGCCGACGAACAGCGCGACGAAGGCCACGGTGAAGCCGAACACGATGCTCTTGAGCACGCCGTTGCCGACGTCGGCGAGCCAGTCGACGCCGCTTTGCATCTGCGACCAGAACGCTCCCGGGTCGACGCCGATCATCGCCACGCCGACCAGGTATCCGCCGAGCACGCCGAGCGCCGAGAACAGCGCGGCGAGCAGCGGCATGGCGAACACCGCCGCGAGGAAGCGCGGCGCGAGCACGCGCGCCACCGGATCGACCGCCATCATCTCCATCGCGTCGATCTGCTCGCCCGCCTTCATCAGCCCGACCTCGGCGGTGAGCGAAGTGCCCGCGCGCCCGGCGAACAGCAGGGCGGTGACCACCGGCCCCAGCTCGCGCACCAGCGACAGCGTGACGAGCAGGCCGAGCGCCTCCTCGGAGCCGTAGCGCCGCAGCGTGTAGTAGCCCTGCAGCCCGAGCACGAAGCCGATCAGCAGCCCCGAGACCAGGATGATCGACAGCGAGTAGTTGCCGATGAAGTGGATCTGGTCGACGACCAGCCGCATCCGCCGAAGCGACCCCAGCGCCAGCCAGCACAGGCGCAGGAAGAAGCGCGTCGCGCGTCCGGTGGCGGCGACGAAGTCGAGCAGCCAGGCGACGGGCAGCAGCGTGCGGCTCATCGGAGGTCGGCGCTCATGCGGGCAGGCCGAGATCGGCGGCGAGCGGCTTCGCCTGGTAATGGAAGGCGATCGGCCCGTCGACGTGGCCTTCGAGGAACTGGCGCACGTTCGGGTCGTCGGAGGTGCGCATCTCCTCGGGGGTGCCGCAGGCGGCGATGCGTCCCTGCGCGAGCAGGTAGACGTAGTCGGCGATGCCGAACGCGTCCTTGATGTCGTGCGAGACGACGATCGACGCGCAATCGAGCGAGTCGTTCAGGCGCCGGATGAGCCGGGCGACGGTGGCCAGCGCGACCGGGTCCAGGCCGGCGAAGGGCTCGTCGTACATGATCAGCGGCGGATCGAGCGCGATCGCGCGCGCGAGCGCGACGCGACGTGCCATCCCGCCCGAGAGCTGCGAGGTGCCGAACTGCGCGGCGCCGCGCAGGCCCACCGCCTCGAGCTTCATCAGGACGAGGTCGCGGATCATCTCCTCGGGCAGGTCGGTGTGCTCGCGCAGCGGGAAGGCGACGTTCTCGAAAGCGGTGAGGTCGGTGAAGAGCGCGCCGAACTGGTAGAGCATCCCCATGCGCCGGCGCAGGCGGTACAGCGCGTCGCGATCGAGCGCGTGCACGTCGCTGCCGTCGAAGACGATGCGTCCGGCCTGCGGGCGCAGCTGTCCGCCGATCAGGCGCAGGATCGTCGTCTTGCCCGATCCCGAGCCCCCGATCAGCGCGACGACCTTGCCGCGCTCGAAGCGCATCGACACGTCGTGCAGGATGACGCGGGAGCCGTACGCGAAGCGGACCGAATCCAGTGTGAGGAACTCAGTCATCAAGAATGGGCGCGAAGCGAGGGGCGTGAAGCGTCGAACCCGCGATTCTAACCGGCCCCCTTTATACTCGCCCGGATGAGCGACACCGGCGTCGACAGCGAAGCGACACCCGCCCGCGGCATCGAAGCCGCCCGCCTGCTCGCGCGGGCGCGCGAGGTGCTGCGCATCGAGGCCGAAGCGGTCGCCGCGCTCGCCGAGCGCATCGACGAACGCTTCGCCGAGGCCTGCGAGCTGATCCTCGCCTGCCGCGGCCGCGTCGTCGTCAGCGGAATGGGCAAGTCCGGCCACGTGGCGCGCAAGATCGCCGCCACGCTCGCCTCCACCGGAACGCCGTCCTTCTTCGTGCATCCGGCCGAAGCGAGCCACGGTGACCTCGGCATGATCACGCGCGACGACGTCTTCGTCGCGCTGTCGAATTCGGGAAGCACCGAGGAGC
>QEVN01000084.1 GCA_003576795.1 Burkholderiales bacterium | reverse complement strand
GCGGCGGACGCGAGCTTCAACCGCATCACGGTGGACGGCGACACGTCGACCAACGATTCGTGCGTGCTGGTCGCCACCGGCGCATCGCGGGTCGCGATCGATGTGCATGCCGGCGACGGTGCCGCCGATGCGGCGACGGGCAGTAGCGCGGCCGGCGGTGCGGCAGGCAACGGCGCGGCCGCGGATGCGGCCGCGCGGACGCTGCGCGAAGCCATCGTCTCCGTCGCCCGCGAGCTGGCGCAGGCGATCGTGCGCGACGGCGAGGGCGCGACCAAGTTCATCTCGGTGCACGTCGAAGGCGCGCGCGACGACGACGAGGCGGCGGCCGTCGCCTTCACCGTCGCGCATTCGCCGCTGGTGAAGACGGCGTTCTTCGCCTCCGACCCGAACCTGGGGCGGATCCTCGCCGCGATCGGCCGCGCGGGCGTCGCCGACCTCGACGTCGATCGCGTCGACCTGTACCTCGACGACGTGCACGTCGCCACGCGCGGCGGCCGTCATCCCGGCTATCGCGAAGAGGACGGCCAGCGCGTGATGCGCAAGGCCGAGATCGACGTGCGCATCGCGCTCGGGCGCGGCAGCGCGTCGACCACGGTCTGGACCTGCGATCTCTCGCACGATTACGTGTCGATCAATGCCGACTACCGATCCTGAAGCGCGGGGCGATGGCGGCGCGACGGCGCGCGTCGCCGGCTCCCCGGCGACGGCCGGCGCGGCCGACTCCCGGGCGCTTGCCGGCGTCCTCTCGCGCGCCGAGTCGCTGCTCGGTCGCCTCGAGCAACTGTTAGTCAACGCTCCCGCTCCCGACTGGACGTCGGCGATCGCCTGGCGCTGGCGTCGCCGCGCGACCGCCTTCGGCATGCAGGCCGCGCTGCAGCCGGTGCGGCACGTCTCGCCGATCCGGCTCGGTGATCTCAAGCACATCGACGAGCAGAAGGCGGCGATCGAGCGCAACACGCGCCAGTTCGTGCAGCGCCGGCCGGCGAACAACGTGCTGCTCACCGGCTCGCGCGGCACCGGCAAGTCGTCGCTGATCAAGGCGCTGCTGAACGAATACGCATCGCAGGGACTGCGGCTGATCGAGGTCGACAAGGACGATCTCGTCGACCTGCCCGAGATCGTCGAGCTGGTCGCCGGCCGGCCCGAGCGCTTCATCGTCTTCTGCGACGATCTGTCCTTCGAGGAAGGCGAGCCCGGCTACAAGGCGCTGAAGGTCGCGCTCGACGGTTCGGTCGCCGCGCAGTCGGAGAACGTGCTCATCTACGCGACGTCGAACCGCCGCCACCTGATGCCCGAGTACATGCGCGAGAACCTCGAGGCGAAGCACCAGTCCGACGGAGAGATCCATCCGGGCGAGACCGTCGAGGAGAAGATCTCGCTGTCCGAGCGTTTCGGCCTCTGGGTGTCGTTCTATCCGTTTCGCCAGGACGACTACCTGGCGATCGTCGCGCACTGGCTGGCGAGCTTCGGCTGCGACGAAGGCGAGATCGAGGCGGCGCGCGCCGACGCGCTTCGCTTCGCGCTCGAGCGCGGATCGCGTTCGGGACGCGTCGCCTGGCAGTTCGCGAAGGACCGTGCCGGGCGCGAGCCCGGCGAGCGCTCCTGAGCGGCCTCGCCGCTGCCGCACCGATGCTCGAGGTCGCCGTCGGCGTCCTGGTCCGCGGCGATGGCGCGGTGCTCTTGGGCCAGCGCCGGCCGGGCAAGCCCTACGCCGGCTGGTGGGAGTTCCCCGGCGGAAAGCTGGAGGCCGGCGAGACGGTCGAGCAGGCGCTCGCCCGCGAGCTGCGCGAGGAACTCGGCATCGACGTGCTGCGCTCGTGGCCGTGGATCGTGCGCGAGCACGTCTATCCGCACGCGCACGTGCGGCTGTCCTTCCGCCGCGTCGTCGAATGGAGCGGCACGCCGCGCTCGCGCGAGGGCCAGGCGCTCGCGTGGCGCCCTCCTTCGGCGATCGATCTCGCGCCGCTGCTGCCGGCGACCGTTCCGGTCATCGGCTGGCTGCGACTGCCTCCGCGGCTCGGCATCAGTTGCGCCATGCAGGTCGGCGACGACAGCTTCCTCGCGGCCCTGCGCAGGGCGCTGGCCGCGGGTTTGCGACTCGTGCAATTGCGCGAGCCCGGAATCGCGCCCGATCGTCTCGACCGACTCTGGCGCGAGATGCGCGCGATGTGTCGCGCCGCCGGCGCGCTGCTGGTCGTCAACGGCGTCCACTCCGCTTCGTACGCGGCGGCCTGCGACGGGGTGCATCTTCGCAGTGCGGATCTGCACGCGTGCGTCTCGCGCCCGCCCTTTCGCATCGTCGGCGCTTCGTGCCACGACGCGCGCGATCTCGCCCGCGCGGGCGAACTGGGCGTCGACTACGCGGTGCTCGGTCCCGTCAAGCCGACGCGGACGCACCCGGGAGCCCCGACGCTCGGCTGGACCGCCTTCCGCAACCTGGCCGCGGATACCCGGGTGCCGGTCTTCGCGCTGGGCGGCCTGGACGAGAACGACGCCGAAGACGCGCTCGCCGCCGGCGCGCACGGGGTGGGGATGATGCGCGGAATGTGGGTCGAGGAAGAGAAGGGGGAAGGGGGAAGGGGGAAGGGGAAAAGCCTCGGCTGAGAGGGCTGTCCGGCTATCCGGGGCGGTTTTCCCCCTTCTCCCTTCCCCCTTCCCCCTTCTCTTCCTCGGCAATCCGATACCGCTCCGCCGCCCACGCGCCCAGATCGAGGCTCTTGCAGCGCTGCGAGCAGAACGGGCGCCAGCGGTTCGACGGATCGAACGGCGTCTTGCGGCCGCAGGCCGGGCAATCGACGACGACGGCCTTCTTCATCGCGTCAGAGGTTGCAAAGGCCGAGTTCGAAATCGATGTTCGAGTCGGCCGGGCGCGGACGCTCGTCGCGGTCGCGCATCGTGAAGCGGATCCACAGCAGGTACTTGTTCGCGCTGATCTCGGGAATCGCGCCGAGCGAGGGATCGAGCCGCACCTGCACCATCTGGTAGGTCTTGCCCGCCAGCGGCTGCTGGTAGCTGCCGCCCTGCGCGGTGAGCGCCGTGCGCTGCGCGCTCTCGCGCAGCAGCCGCAGGACGATCGTCAGGCTGTCGTACATCGGCTTGAACGGCGCGGCCCAGGCGGCGATGTCGCGCTGGCGCAGTTCCGCCGGCCGGTGCTGCCAGGCGTGGTACGAGGGCAGGTCGAACTCGCAGGCGCCGCCGGCGATGAACATGCGGCTGCGGATGCTCATCAGCCATTCGTTGTCGCGCAGGTGCTGGCCGCTCTTGCCGGTGGCCGCGCCCAGGCCGCCCAGCGCCTCGTCGATGTCGCCGAGAATGCGATCGAGCGCGTCCTGCGAGACGTCGGGCCGGGCGCGAAAGCCGAGCAGCGTCTGTCGCTGGCGCTCGAGTTCCTGCAGCAGATCGGATTTCAGGTCGGCACGGCCGGCGACGTCGAGCACCTCGAACAGCGTGCCGAGCGCGACGTGATGATCGAGCGGGTGCTCGCGGCGGGCGAAGAACTCGAGCCGGTCGAACAGATCTTCGAGCCGCAGCAGCGTCCGGACGCGTTCGTTCAGCGGGTACTCGTACAAGATCAAGGCGTCGTCCTGTGCCGCGGGCGACGGCGTTCGCGCTGCGCACGCGGTGCCGCCGACGTATGCGAGTCGCGCTCGGTCCGTGCAGACGCACGAATTCTGTAGCAAAGCGCTTTCGTTGACAAACCTCGCGCCGCGCGACGCGAGCCCGCCGCAGGTTCAGCGCGCCGCCGCCGCATACCTGCGATGCAGCGCGTCGACCTGCGCGGCCAGCGCATCGGCATCGCCGCCGTTGTCGATGACGTCGTCGGCCGCGGCCAATCGCGCTTCGCGGCTGGCCTGCGCGGCCAGGATCGATTCGATGCGCGCAGCGCTCAGGCCGCTGCGACGCTGCACGCGCGCGATCTGCACCGATACCGGACAGTCGACGACGAGCACGCGATCGAAGCGACCCGCGCGCCCGGCCGATTCGACGAGCAGCGGAACGACGTGCATCACGTAGGGCCCGGTGGCCGCGGCGATGCGACGTTCCGATTCGGCGCGGATCATCGGATGCAGGATCGCCTCGAGCGCTTCGCGGGCCGGGGGATCGTCGAAGGCCCGCGCGCGCATCGCGTCGCGATCGAGCGCGCCGTCGGCGCGCAGCACGGACTCGCCGAAGCGGGCGCGGATCGCTGCCATCGCCGCGCCGCCGACAGCGGTGAGCTCGTGCGCGATCGCGTCGGTGTCGACCACGGTGGCGCCGCGCGCGGCGAAGAGGTCGGCGACGGTGCTCTTGCCGCTGCCGATGCCGCCGGTGAGCCCGACCACGAAGGGCCTGCGCGGCACCGTTCGCTCGTCGGCGGCTGCAGTCATGCCGACGAGTCTAACAGCGGCGAAGACGGGCCCTCGGCACCGGTGCGGAGCGCAGTCGCCTCGCGCGGGCGGTGCCCGTTCTCAGCCCAGCCCGTAGAACGACGCGAGCGGATCGCGGAAGTACAGGGCGAGCAGCCCGGCTCCGGCGAGGTACGGGCCGAACGGGATCGGAACCTCGCGTCCGCGCCGCGCGACGAACATCAGCGTGAGGCCGACGACCGCGCCGACGACCGAGGCGAGCAGGATCACCGAAGGCAGCGCGGTCCAGCCGAACCAGGCGCCCAGCGCGGCGAACAGCTTGAAGTCGCCGTAGCCCATCCCTTCCTTGCCGGTGGCGAACCGGAAAAGCCAGTACAGGCTCCACAGGCTGAGGTAGCCTGCGATCGCGCCGATGACCGCGGCGTGCAGCGGCGCGAACACTCCTCCCAGGTTGAAGGCGAGCCCGATCCACAGCAGCGGCAGCGTCATGCCGTCGGGCAGCAGCTGCGTGTCGAAGTCGATGAAGGCGAGCGCGATCAGGAAGCAGGTGAGCACGACGGCGCCGAGCCCCGCGGCGCTCCAGCCGAAATGCGCGACGGCGACCGCGCACAGCGCCGCGGTCGCGCCCTCGACGATCGGATAGCGCAGCGGAATCGCCGCGCCGCACGCCGTGCAGCGGCCGCGCTGCAGCAGCCAGCTGACGAGCGGGATGTTCTCGATGGCGCGGATCGAGTGCCCGCACGACGGGCACCGGGAGCGCGGCACGACCAGGTTGAAGGGCGTCGTGTCGGAGAGCGGCTCGCCGCGCAGCTCGGCCGCCTGCTGCGCCCACTCGCGCTCGAGCATCTTCGGCACGCGGTGGATCACCACGTTCAGGAAGCTGCCGACGAGCAGCCCGAGCAGCCCGGCCGTGCCGATCGCCAGGGTGGACGACTGCTGCAGCGCTTCGAGCATCGGCGGGGCCTCGAACATCGGGAATCGGCCTGCGCTGCGATCGCGACGAAGGCCGCGCTCAGACCACCTGCCCGAGCTTGAAGATCGGAAGATACATCGCGATGACCAGTCCGCCGATCAGCGTGCCGAGCACGACCATGATCATCGGCTCGAGCAGGCTCGACAGGCTCTCGACCGCGTCGTCGACCTCGCGCTCGAAGATGTCGGCCGCCTTCGACAGCATCGAGTCGAGCGAGCCGGATTCCTCGCCGATCGACGCCATCTGCAGCACCATGTTCGGGAACACCTGCGAATTCTGCATCGCCACCGTCAGGCTCGTGCCGGTGGACACTTCCTGCTGGACGCGCTTGGTCGCCATCAGGTAGACGTGGTTGCCGGAAGCGCCGCCCACCGAATCGAGCGCCTCGACCAGCGGCACCCCGGCGGCGAACATCGTCGACAGCGTGCGCAGCCAGCGCGCGATCGTCGCCTTCTCGACCACCGGGCCGAACACCGGCAGCTTGAGCAGCAGCCGGTCCATCGCCATCTGCACCCGCGGCGATCGCCGCCACGCCTGCAGCAGGAAATACAGCCCGCCGCCGATCGTGCCGAACACCAGGTACCAGTATTCGACGAAGAAGTCGGACAGGGCGATCACCATCAGCGTCGGGGCCGGCAGGTCGGCGCCGAAGCTCGAGAAGACGTCCTTGAACGCCGGAACGACGAACAGCATGATCACCGCGACGACGATGAAGGCGACGATCAGCACGGCGATCGGGTAGAACAGCGCCGACTTGATCTTGCCCTTGATCGCCAGCATCTTTTCCTTGTAGCTGGCCAGGCGATCGAGCAGGTCGTCGAGAATGCCGGCCTGTTCGCCGGCGCCCACGAGGTTGCAGAACAGCGAATCGAAGTACAGCGGATACTTGCGGAAGGCCTGCGACAGCGAGGTTCCGGTCTCGACGTCGCCGCGGATGTCGGTGAACAGCTTCGACACCGATGCGTTCGACGTGCCGCGGGCCACGATGTCGAACGACTGCAGCAGCGGAACGCCCGCCTTCATCATCGTCGCCAGCTGGCGCGTGAACAGCGTGATGTCCTTCTCGCCGATGCGCTTGCCGCGCTTGTAGCGCCGCTTCGTCGCCTTCGTCATCGAGATGCCCTGGCGGCGCAGCGACGTCTGCACCGAGGTCGGGCCGCTCGCCCGCATCTCCCCGCGCAGCATCTTGCCGGCGCGGTCGCGGCCTTCCCACGCGTAGACCTGCTCCTTGACCGCCGGGCGGCGCGTCGCCGCGCCGCGAGCGCCGCCTGTCGCGCGGGCGCCGGCAGTGCCGGCGGTCGTACCGATCGTGCTCATCGCGTCGCCCTCATTGCACCGTCCTCACTCGTTCGTCACGCCGAGCACCTCTTCGATGCTCGTCATTCCCTGCATGACCTTGATCAGCCCCGAGCGGCGCAGGTCGCGCACGCCTTCGAGCTGCGCCTGCCGCGCGATCTGCAGCGCGTTGCCGTTGGCGAGGATGATCTTCTGCATCTCCTCGGTGATCGGCATCACCTGGTAGATCCCCACGCGCCCCTTGTAGCCCGAGCCGCCGCAGCGCTCGCAGCCCACCGGCCGGAACGGCGTCCACTTGCCGTCGAGATCCGATTCGAGGAAGCCCGCGTTCAGCAGCGCGCCGTGATCGGTCTCCAGCGGCTGCTTGCAGTTGCACAGGCGGCGCGCCAGCCGCTGCGCGGTGATCAGGATCACCGACGAGGCGATGTTGAAGGCCGGCACGCCCATGTTCGCCAGGCGCGTGAGCGTGGTCGGCGCATCGTTGGTGTGCAGCGTCGACAGCACCATGTGCCCGGTCTGCGCCGCCTTGATCGCGATGTCGGCGGTTTCCAGGTCGCGGATCTCGCCGACCATGATCACGTCCGGATCCTGGCGCAGGAAGGCGCGCAGCGCGGCGGCGAAGGTGAGCCCCGCCTTCTCGTTGACGTTCACCTGGTTGATGCCCGGCAGGTTGATCTCGGCCGGGTCCTCGGCGGTGGAGATGTTGATGCCGGGCTCGTTCAGGATGTTCAGGCAGGTGTACAGCGACACCGTCTTGCCCGAGCCGGTCGGTCCGGTGACGAGGATCATCCCGTACGGGCGGCGGATCGCGTCGAGCAGCAGCTCCTTCTGCTCGGGCTCGTAGCCGAGCGCGTCGATGCCGAGCTTCGCCGACGAAGGATCGAGGATCCGCATCACGATCTTCTCGCCGAACAGCGTCGGCAGCGTCGAGACGCGGAAGTCGATCGCGCGCTGGCTCGACAGCACGATCTTCATGCGGCCGTCCTGCGGCACGCGCTTCTCGGAGATGTCCAGCCGCGAGATCACCTTGATGCGCGAGGCGAGCTTCTCCTTGATCGCCAGCGGCGGCGTCACCACCTCGCGCAGCTCGCCGTCCACGCGCAGCCGGATCCGGTAGTACTTCTCGTAGGGCTCGAAGTGGATGTCGGAGGCGCCGGCCTGGATCGCGTCGACGAGCACCTTCTGCAGGAAGCGCACGACCGGCGCGTCGTCGACGTCGCTGGTATCGGGCGCGGCGGTCTGCTCCTCGGTGGCGACGGCGATCTCGTCGAGCGAGCCGTCGACCAGGTCCTCGAGCTGCTCGGTCGTGCTCTGGCCCAGCCGGTCGACCAGGCGCACGAGCCGGTCGTGCTCGACGACGATCGGGTCCAGCGCGGCCTGCGCCGAGAAGCGGATCCGGTCGAGCACCTTCGAGTCGGTCGGGTCCGACAGCGCGATCGACAGGCGTCCGCCGCGCTTGCCGAGGGGGACGACGCGCAGCTCGGTGGCGAGCTTGCGGTCGAGCAGGTCGGTGGGCAGCGTCGCCGGATCGATGGCCGACAGGTCGAGCAGCGGATGTCCGCACAGTTCGGCGGCGAACTGGGCGAGCTGGCGCGCCGGCATGTGTCCGCCGCCGATCAGCTCGTCGACGAAGCTGTGCTTGCCCGCGTCGGCCTTGCGCTGGATCGCGCTCGCCTGGTCCAGCCGCAGCAGCTGGTGCTGCACGAGCGCACGGCCGAGCCCCGACAGCGAAGTCGGTTCCTTCGTGCGGCCGGGGGCGGCGACGGTGGCCATTGCGTGTGACGGAGTCGATCGGATCGCAGGGAGCTCGCGGGCAATGATGCCCGCCGCAGCGGGCGCCGCGGCCGGCCCGGGCCCGCGGTCGCGACGAGCGCGTGCGCGGCCCGGACGAACGGCGCGCCGGGCGAGTCCTGTCCGCTACGCGACGCCGATCGACGGGTTGCGTGGCGATCTCCCGCGCAATCCCATGTTGCTCGCTTACCCGGATTGCTGCTGCGCGAGCCTTTGGCCATAATCCGCGCTCGACGGCGGGCGGCGCGGCAGTGCGGCCCACGACCAGCAGGCGCTCGATGGCAGAAGAAAACTACATCCTGGAGACCCGGCGCCTCGTCAAGGAATTCAAGGGTTTCGTCGCGGTGAACGACGTCCACCTGCGCGTACGCCGAGGCCAGATCCATGCGTTGATCGGCCCCAACGGCGCCGGCAAGACGACGTTCTTCAACCTGCTGACGAAGTTCCTGATTCCCACGGCGGGGCAGATCCTCTTCAACGGGCACGACATCACGGCGGAGAAGCCGGCGCAGGTCGCGCGCCGCGGCGTCGTCCGATCGTTCCAGATCTCGGCTACTTTCCCGAACCTGACGGTGCTCGAGAACGTGCGCGTGGCGCTGCAGCGCAAGCTGGGCACGTCGTTCCATTTCTGGAAGCCCGAGCGCTCGCTCGACGTGCTCGATGCGCGCGCGCTCGAGCTGCTCGACACGGTGGGGCTGCGCGAGTTCGCCGAGCACGTCACCGTGGAGCTGCCGTACGGGCGCAAGCGCGCGCTGGAGATCGCCACCACGCTGGCCACCGACCCCGAGCTGATGCTGCTCGACGAGCCCACGCAGGGCATGGGCCACGAGGACGTCGATCGCGTCACCCAGCTGATCAAGAAGGTGTCGGCGAACCGCACGGTGCTGATGGTCGAGCACAACATGAACGTGGTCGCCAACATCGCCGACACCATCAGCGTGCTGCAGCGCGGGCAGGTGATCGCCGAGGGGCCCTACGAGGTCGTGTCGAAGAATCCGCAGGTGCTCGAGGCGTACATGGGCAGCGCCACCGAAGAGCTCGGGAGCCCTCATGGCCACTGAACGCGGCGTCGAGTTCCTTCGCATCTCCGACCTGCACGCGTTCTACGGCGAATCGCACATCCTGCACGGGGTAGACCTCGTCGTGAACCGCGGCGAGGTCGTCACGCTGCTCGGGCGCAACGGCGCCGGGCGCACGACCACGCTGAAGTCGATCCTCGGTCTGGTCGGACGGCGCACCGGATCGATCATGATCAACGGCGTGGAGTCGGTGCACCTGCCGCCGCATGCGATCGCGCGCCTGGGCATCGGCTACTGCCCGGAGGAGCGCGGGATCTTCGCGAGCCTGTCGTGCGAGGAGAACCTGCTGCTGCCGCCGCAGGTCGGCTCCGGCGGCATGGGCCTGGACGAGATCTACGAGATGTTCCCCAACCTGGCCGAGCGGCGCGCCAGCCAGGGCACGCGGCTGTCGGGCGGCGAGCAGCAGATGCTGGCGGTGGCGCGCATCCTGCGCACCGGCGCGAAGATGCTGCTGCTCGACGAGATCTCCGAGGGCCTGGCGCCGGTCATCGTCCAGAGCCTGGCGCGGATGATCCGGATGCTGCGCGAAAAGGGGTTCACCATCGTCATGGTGGAGCAGAATTTCCGGTTCGCCGCTCCGCTCGCCGACCGGTTCTACGTCATGGAGCACGGCCGCATCGTCGAGCGCGTCGAGGCGGCCGCGCTGGAGGAGAAGATGGGCATATTGCGCGAATACCTCGGCGTCTGAGCGCGGTTGCCGGTCACTGGGTCCACCACTCGAGGAGGAAGGACGATGCAAACCAGGGTGAAGTTTTCGACGATGGTCGCGTCGCTGGCGCTGGCCTTCGGTGCAGCGACGGCGAACGCCGAGATTTCCGGCGGCGTCGTCAAGATCGGCGTCATGAACGACATGTCGGGCCTGTACGCCGACATCGGCGGGCCGGGCTCGGTGGTCGCGGCCAAGCTCGCGGTGGAGGATTTCCAGAAGCAGTTCAATCCGAAATTCAAGATCGAGATCGTCTCGGCCGACCACCAGAACAAGCCCGACGTCGGCTCGAACGTCGCGCGCCAGTGGTACGACACCGACGGCGTCGATGCGATCGCCGACGTGCCCACCTCGTCGGTGGCGCTCGCCGTCAGCCAGGTCACGCGCGACAAGAACAAGGCCTTCCTCGCCACCGGGCCCGGCAGTTCCGACCTGACCGGCAAGGCGTGCTCGCCGAACACCGTGCACTTCCTGTACGACACCTGGATGCTCGCGCACGGCACCGGCACGGCGGTGACGAAGAACGGCGGCGACACCTGGTTCTTCCTGACTGCCGACTACGCCTTCGGGCACGCGCTCGAACGCGACACGGCCGAGGCCGTGATCGGCCTGGCCAACGCCGGCGGCGACACGATCAACTCGATCAAGCAGGCCGCCGAGTTCGGCATCGTCAAGGGCGGCCAGAGCCTGGCCGGCCTGCTCGTGTTCATCACCGACGTGCACGGCCTGGGGCTCGAGAAGGCGCAGGGCCTGCTGCTCACCGAAACCTTCTACTGGGATCACGACGACAAGACGCGCGAGTGGTCGAAGCGCTTCGCCGCGGCGAACAAGGGCATCTATCCGTCGTCGGACCACGCGGGCGTCTATGCGGTGGTCCTCGACTACCTGAAGGCGGTCAAGGAGATCGATTCCGACGACGGAGCCAAGGCGGTCGCGCAGATGAAGTCGCGTCCCGCCGAGGATCCGCTGTTCGGCAAGAGCACGACGCGCATCGACGGGCGCACGCTGCACCCGGCCTACCTCTTCGAGGTGAAGAAGCCGAGCGAGTCGAAGGGCCCGTACGACTACTACAAGCTGCGCGCGACGATTCCGGCCAACGAGGCTTTCCGTCCGTTGAACGAGGGCGGCTGCCCGCTGGTGAAGTCCTGAGCAGGCCTGGGTCAGGACGCCCGGATCGCCGGGCTCGGACCCAGACACCCGCGGAGCCGGTTCGCCGGCTCCGCGGCTGATTCCGCATCCGGATCGCAGACTCGATGGAAATCTTCGGCATACCGACCGTCGCGCTGTTCGGGCAGCTGCTGATCGGACTGATCAACGGTTCGTTCTACGCGCTGCTGTCGCTCGGCCTCGCCGTGATCTTCGGCCTGCTGAACATCATCAATTTCGCGCACGGCGCGCTGTACATGCTGGGCGCGTTCACCGCATACCTGCTGCTGTCGAAGCTGGGCATCGGCTACTGGTGGTCGCTGCTCCTCGCGCCGATCATCGTCGGCGCGATCGGCATGATCATCGAGCGCACGATGCTCGCGAGGCTGTACAAGCTCGACCATCTGTATGGCCTGCTGCTCACCTTCGGGCTGGCGCTGATCATCCAGGGGCTGTTCCGCAACTGGTTCGGCTCCTCGGGCGAGCCGTATCCGATTCCGTCGGCGCTCACCGGCTCGCAGAATCTGGGCTTCATGTTCCTGCCGAATTACCGCGCGTGGGTCATCCTGGCTTCGGTCGTCGTCTGCCTGGGTACCTGGTTCATGATCGAGCGCACGCGGCTGGGCGCGTACCTGCGCGCGGCCACCGAGAACCCGCAGCTGGTGCAGGCCTTCGGCATCAACGTGCCGCGGATGATCACGCTCACCTATGGCTTCGGCGTGGCGCTGGCCGGCTTCGGCGGCGTGATGGCCGCGCCCATCTACCAGGTCAGCCCGCAGATGGGCGAGCACCTGATCATCGTCGTGTTCGCCGTCGTCGTCATCGGCGGCATGGGGTCGATCCTCGGGTCCATCGTCACCGGCTTCGGGCTCGGCCTGATCGAGGGACTCACCAAGGTGTTCTATCCGGAAGCGTCGAACACCGTGATCTTCGTGATCATGGCGATCGTCCTGTTGATCAAGCCGGCCGGCCTGTTCGGCACGCAGAAGTAGGTACGCGCCCATGGCCCATCCAACCACCACGCTCGCGGCGCCGGCCGGCGCGAAGACGCATCTGCACGCGCAGGCCGACACCAGCTACCAGCGCTACGCGCTCGTGCTGATGGCGGCGGCCTTCGTGCTGCTGCCGCTGGCCGTCTATCCGGTATTCCTGATGAAGGTGATGTGCTTCGCGCTGTTCGCGTGCGCATTCAACCTGCTCATCGGTTTCGGCGGCCTGCTGTCCTTCGGGCACGCGATGTTCCTCGGCACCGCCGGCTACGCGTCGGCGCACGCGGCGAAGGTGTGGGGCCTCACGCCGGAGCTGGCGCTCGTCTTCGGCACCGGCTGCTCGGCGCTGCTCGGCTGGGTCACCGGGCTGCTCGCGATCCGTCGCCAGGGCATCTATTTCGCGATGATCACGCTGGCGCTGGCGCAGATGGTGTACTTCTTCTATCTGCAGACGCCGTTCACGCACGGCGAGGACGGCATCCAGGGCGTGCCGCGCGGAAAGCTGTTCGGCGTGGTCGACCTGAACGAGCCGCTGGCGATGTACGGGCTCGTCTGCGTCGTCTTCTTCGGCGGCTTCCTGCTGATCTGGCGCATCGTGCATTCGCCCTTCGGGCAGGTGCTCAAGGCGATCCGCGAGAACGAGCCGCGCGCCACCTCGCTCGGCTACGACACCGACCGCTACAAGCTCGTCGCGTACATCCTGTCGGCCACGCTGTCGGGGCTGGCCGGCGCGACCAAGGCGCTGGTCTTCCAGCTCGCCTCGCTCACCGACGTCTACTGGACGATGTCGGGCGAGGTGGTGCTGATGACGCTGGTCGGCGGCCTGGGCACGCTGTTCGGCCCGGTGGTCGGCGCGGCGGTGATCATCACGATGCAGAACTACCTCGCGCAGATCGGCGCCTGGGTCACCATCGTGCAAGGCGCGATCTTCGTCCTGTGCGTGCTGGCCTTCCGCCGCGGCATTGTCGGCGAGATCGCGCACCTGCTGCGCAAGCCGCTGTAGGCGGCCCGCGGCCTCCAGGGCCCTAGTCGACGATCGTCCGCGACTGCTCGCGCAGATACAGCGGCAGGTACCAGAACGAGCCGATCGCCTTGCCGGTGCTGCCGCTCGCCTTCCAGCCGCCAAAGGGCTGGTAGCCGGGCCACGCGCCGGTCGTCGCGCCCTGCGGGCGGTTCACGTAGACGACGCCCGCTTCGATCTCGTCCAGGAACCGCTGCGCCTCCTCGGGCGCCCCGTAGAAGCCCGCGGTCAGCCCGTAGTCGGAGCGGTTCGCCTCGCCGATCGCCTCGTCGAGCGAATCGACCTCGCTCACCAGCACCAGCGGCAGGAACTGCTCGTCGCGCCACAGCGCGTCGTCGCGCGGCGCCTGCGCCACCGTGGGCGCGACGAACCAGCCGCGCGCGAGCGCGCCCTCGTCGAGCACGCGACCGCCGGCGTAGATGCGTCCGACCGCCTTCAGCCGCTCGACGCAGCGCCGATAGCGCGTCTGCGCCCGCTCGTCGATGACGGGGCCCATCCAGTTGCTTCGCTCGGTGGGGTCTCCGACGGCGATCGACGCCGCCGCCGCGGCGAGGCGCTCGCGCAGTTCCTGCGCCACGGCGCGCTCGACGAGCACGCGCGAGCAGGCCGAGCATTTCTGGCCTTGCAGGCCGAAGGCCGAGCGCCAGATGCCGGTGGCGGCGCGTTCCAGATCGGCGTTGCGCGTGACGATCGCCGCGTTCTTGCCGCCCATTTCGGCGATGCACGGGCGCGGCCAGCGCTGCTGCGCGAAGCGGCGAACGATGCCCATGCCGACCTCGTACGACCCGGTGAACGTGATGCCGGCGACGTCCGGGTGCTCGACGAGCGCTGCGCCCGCCTCCGCCCCCGCGCCGCTGACGAGGTTGGCGACTCCCGGCGGAACGCCGGCCTCGTGCAGCGCCTGCATCAGCAGCTGGCCGCACAGCGAGGTCGCGCTCGCCACCTTGAAGACGACGGTGTTGCCGGCGACGAGCGCCGCGCCGATCGGACCACCGGCCAGCGCGAAGGGGAAGTTGAAGGGCGCGATGACCGCCCACGCGCCGTAGGGACGCAGCGTCGTCCGGTTGCGGCTGACGAAACCGGTCAGCGGGTCGTTGGGCAGCTCGCGGCGAAAGCCGTCGTGCTGCTCGAACTGGTCGCAGTACCAGCGGAACAGGTCCGCCGTTTCCTGGACCTCGCCGAGCGCTTCCATCCGGTTCTTGCCGACCTCGATCGACATCGCGGCGGCGATCGCGTAGACCCGCTCTTCGATCAGCGCGGCGACGCGGCGCAGCATGGCGACGCGTTCGGGCCACGGCGTGCGCGCCCAGCCGGGCTGCGCCCGTTGCGCCGCGCGCACCGCCGCGTCGACGTCGGCGGCGCCGCCGGCGGCGAAGCGGCCGATCAGCCGGTCGCGATCGATCGGCGAACGAAGCTCGTAGCTCGACGCGGCCGGTCGTTCGCGGCCGTCGACGAACATCGCGTGGTCGGCGCCCAGCGCGCGCGTCGCCTGCACGAGCGCCGCGTCGAAGCGCTCGTGCAGCGCCGCGGGCGGATCGAACATCGTCGAATAGGTGAGGCGGAAATCGCTTGCCGTGTCCATCGTCGCACCTCGCGAGTTGCCGGCGGGCCGGGAAAGGGCGAGGGGAAAGGGTACCCGCAAGCTGCCGCCCGGCTGCCGGAACGGGACGCACGGCCGTGAGAATTCGCGCAATAGGCCGAAAGGCCTATGGCGGCCGTGAAACAGGCCGCGCCCACGCGCCGCCGGCGGTGCTAGAAGCGGACAGTGTGGAAACTGAAGGCGGGAAATCGTCTTGTCCGACAGGCGCTTCGAAGACACGCGGGCGCAGCTCGAGCGCGCCGACGGCGCCTTGCGCCGCGGCGAGCACGACGACGCGCGTACCTGCGCGGTCGCCGCCTCGCAGCTCGCGGCGGACGCCGGCGATCCGCACGGGCAGGCGCAGGCGCTGCTGCGCATCGCGCGGGTGGACACCTTCGTCTCGCGGCTGCGCAGCGCGCACCGCGCGGCCCATCGGGCGGTGCAGCTCTTCGAACAGGCGGGCGACCCGGCCGGCGAGGCGCGCTCGCTCGTCATCTATTCGTACGTGGCGAGCTGCCTGCGGCGCAACGAGCTGGCGGTCACTTCCGCGATCATGGCGACCGCGCTGGCGCAGCCGCTGGGCGATCCGCGGCTGCTGGCATCGGCGCACAACGCCCGCGGAATCGCGCTGATCGCCAACGGCGACTTCGACCGCTCGGCCGACGCGCTCGACAAGGCGGCCGAATGCGCGGCCCGCTGCGGCGAGGCGGCGACCTTCCAGCCGCGACTGAACCGCTGCTATGGCGAGATCGTGCGCGCGAGCATCGAGCGGCATCTGTATTCGCATCCGGCCGACGGCACGCGGCTGGAGCAGGCGCTGCAGGCGTGCCACCGCCTGGCGCGGACCGCGCGCATCGCGCAGCTGGGCGACGGCGCCGAGCCCACGCCGCGCGCGCTGCTCGCCTTTGCCCAGTGCATCGCCGCCGCATGGCGCGGCGAAGCGGACGAGGCCGATGCGCAGGCCACGCGCGTCGCCGCGCACGCGGCCCGGCACGCGCGCACGTCCTGGCTGCACGCGGTGGCGATGTGGGCGCAATGCGAGGTGGCGCGCTGCCGGGGCGAGCTGTCCGCGTCCGCCGCGTCGGTGCGCGCGATGATCGACGTCGCCCTGTCGGTGGAGCACGAGCAGCTCGCGCGCACCGGCCACATGCTGGCCAGCGACGTGCTCGATGCGCAGGGCCGCAGCCGCGAGGCGCTTGCCGAGCTTCGCGCGCTGGCGCGGCGCGACATCGAGATCCGCCGCGAAAGCCTCGAGCATCACGATCGCGTGGCGCAGCGCCAGCTCGAGCTGCGTCGCCGCTCGCAGCAGCTGCGCGAGCTGGAAGCCGAATCGCGCCGGCTCGAGCAGTGGTCGCTCGAGGATCCGCTCACCGCGTTGCCGAACCGCCGCCAGCTCGAGCAGTTCATCGCCACGGCGCTGAGCCGCAGCGCACTCGCGCGCCGGGGTCCGACGATCGCGCTGATCGACGTCGATCGCTTCAAGGAGATCAACGACCGGCATTCGCACGCGGTCGGGGATCGGGTGCTGCAGTCGCTCGCCGCGCTGCTGCGCGCTCACGTGCGCCAGGGCGATCTTCCGGCGCGGATGGCCGGCGACGAATTCGTGATCGTCTTTCGCGACGCCGACCTGGACATCGCGCGCATGGCCTGCGAGCGGCTGCACCGTGCGGTTCGCGAGTTCGCCTGGCACGAGCTGGCGCCCGGCATCGACGTCGACATCAGCGTCGGCCTGGCCGAAGCGACGCCGCAGGACACGATGCACACGCTGCTCGCGCGCGCCGACGAGGACATGTACCGGATGAAGAGCGTTCGCCGCGCAGACGCCGCGCCCGAGCGCTGACGCCGCGCCGTCGCGCCGTCGCGCCGCGGGCGGGCGAAGCGCTGCGCTCAGCGCGCGACCGCCGCCTCGAGCATCGCCTCGATCGATTCGAACTTGTGACGGCAGCGGTCGGTGCCGGCGCGGGCCAGCTCGGCGGCGTCGATCCGGCGCCAGGCCGCGTGGTCGACCACGCGGACGCGGCGCGCGGCGAGCGTCCGGGCCAGCGCATCCGAGCCGCCGCGGCCGTGATCGACCAGCTCGGCCGCGATGCGCTGGGCGATGCGTTGCGCCTCGGTGCGGTTGGTGGGAATGGTTCCCGACGGACCGCGGCCGGCCCATCCGGCGACGTAGAGTCCGTCCTCGATGCGCGCGCCTTCGTTGACGAAGACCCCCGCTGCGGGCGCAGCCGTGCAGCAGGCGACAGCCTGGTAGCCGATGCAGCTGACGGCGAGCTGTGCGGGCAGCACCAGCGGCTCGCCGCCCGCGCGCGCGAAGCGTACCGATTCGAGTCGGTCGCGTCCCTCGAAGGCGAGCGGCGCGGCGCCGAAATGGAAGACGATGCGCACCGGCGTGTCGCGTGCGTCCTGCGCGAAGCCGCGCAGCAGTTCGACGATCGCCGCGGCTTCGCCGGAGGCTGGCGCTTCGCCGGGCGGGCGCGGGTCGACGAGCGCCTGCCGGTCGGCGGTGGCCTGCGGCTCGGCGAGCGCCTTCAGGTCGGAGAGCGCCTGCGGCTCGGCGATGACCGGGCGCGCGCCGGCGAGCTTGCCCAGCTCGGCGAGCTCGGCCCGCGTGAACTTCGCGTCGGCCGGACCGCGTCGCCCGACGATGTGGATCGTCCCGATCCGCTGCGCGAGAAGCCGCTCGTGCACCTGCGGCGACAGGTCGGAGCCGGCCAGCTCGGCCGGGGTCTTGGCGAGCACGCGCGCGACGTCGATCGCGACGTTGCCGTTGCCGATGACGACCGCTTCGCGCACGTCGAGCAGGGGCGGCGCCGCGCAGTCGGGATGACCGTTGTACCAGCCGACGAACGAAGCCGAGCCGACCACGCCGGGCAGCGTCTCTCCCGGGATGCCGAGCCGGCGATCGCGCGGTGCGCCGGTGGCGAGCACCACCGCGTCGTACAGCTCCCGCAGTTCTTCCAGGCGCATGTCGCGGCCCACCTCGACGTGGCCGAAGAAACGCAGCCGGTCGCGGGCGAGCACGCGATCGAGCAGGCGCGACACGGCTTTCGTTCCCTGGTGATCGGGCGCGACGCCGTAGCGCACCAGGCCGAAGGGAACCGGCAGGCGCTCGACGATGTCGACCTGCGCATCCGGAACGAGGCGAAGCAGCTGGTCGGCGAGATAGCAGCCGGCCGGACCGCTGCCGACGATGGCGACGTGTTTCACGAGCAGGAGGGATTCCGTGGGGGAAAGGCGCGTCTGTCGCGCACCGATGGGGCATTATTGCCCCGGACGCCCGGCAGCCCACGAACATCGCGACAAGGAGCGCAGGAATGCGGTCGCCACTCACGATCCTCGTCGCCACCATGACCGGAACGGCGGAAATGGTCGCGCAGGAAGTGCAGCAGGTGCTCGAAGCCCAGGGCGCCGCGGTCGAGCTGCGCATGATGGACGGGCTCGACGCGGGCATCTTCGCCGCGGGCGGCTTCTTCCTCGTCTGCACCTCCACCTACGGCTTCGGCAACGTTCCCGACAACGCGCAGGAACTGATCGACAGCCTCGAGTCGTCGCGCCCGGACCTGTCGAACGTGGTGTACGGCGTGATCGCGCTGGGCGATCGCACCTACGGCGACACCTTCTGCCACGGCGGCACGCGCTTCGACAAGCTGCTGTCGTCGCTCGGCGCGCGCCGCGCGGGCGAAATGCTGCAGCACGACGCCAGCTCCGGGGAACTGCCCGAGGAAGTGGCGCCGGCCTGGGCGCTCGCCTGGGTGCGGCAGGACGACGAGCCGGTCGGCGCGACCGACGGTCCGGGCGCCGGCGAAGGACCCGCGCAATCTTCCGAATCCGATCGAGCAAGGAGCGAGTAGTCATGTCCGACTGGGTCAAGACCTTTCGCGGCGTCGTCCTCGCCTCGGAGTACGACGCGGCGAGCCACATGAACTCGCGGATGTACGTCTCGCGCTTCGACCAGGCCACCTGGCTGCTGCTGCACGCGATCGGTCTCACGCCGACGACGATGAAGGAGCGGCGGCTGCGCGTGGCGATCGTCCGGCAGAACTTCCAGTTCATGCGCGAGCTGCGCGGCGGCGAACTCGTGCAGGTGCGCAGCGGCTTCCTCGCGGTGGGCGACAAGTATTTCCGCTTCCTGCACCAGATGTTCGACGACGAGGGCGGGGCGATGCTCGCCACCTGCGACAGCGTCGCGGTGCAGGCGGCGCTCGACACCAGCCAGAGCGTGCCGCTCGAGGCGGCGCTGCGCGAGCGGGCGAAGGCGCACCTGGTCACCGACAACCGGCCGGAAGGGGCGCTGCCGGGCTGACGACGCAGCCGCGGCACGACGGCAGCGGGCCGGAGCCGACGCGGTCGAAACGCGCTTCAGCGCTTCGGCGGCGTCAGGTAGGCGGCCGTGGCTCCGAGCGTCGCCTTGCTCGCGCCGATTTCCATGCGCGCGATCGACTGCAGGTGGACTTCGTCGGGCCCGTCGGCGAAGCGAAGCGCGCGGCCCCAGGTCCAGGAGTCGGCCAGCGGCGTGTCGGGGCTGATGCCCATCGCGCCGAAGACCTGCATCGCGCGGTCGACCACCGTCGTGTGCATCGCCGGCACGAGCGCCTTGATCATCGCGATTTCCTTGCGCGCGCCCTTCGCGCCGACCCGGTCGATCATCCACGCGGTCTTCAGCACGAGCAGTCGGGCCTGGTCGATCTCGATGCGCGAGCGCGCAATGCCCTCGGCGACGCTGCCGTGCTGGTACAGGTACTTGCCGAAGGTCTTGCGCTCCTGCGCGCGCTCGGTCATCAGTTCGAGCGCGAGCTCGGCCGCGCCGATCGAGCGCATGCAATGGTGGATGCGCCCGGGCCCGAGGCGCGCCTGGGCGAGCGCGAAGCCGCTGCCTTCCTCGCCGAGGCGGTTCGACACCGGCACGCGCACGTTGCGAAAGACGATCTCGCAATGGCCTTCGGGCGCGAAGTGGTTGACGGTGGTGATGTTGCGAACGACCTCCACGCCCGGGGTGTCCATCGGCACCAGCACCATCGTCTGCTGGCGATGACGCTCCGCTTCGGGATCGGTCTTGCCCATCACGATCAGGATGCGGCAGTTCGGGCGCGCCGCGTTCGTGATGAACCACTTGCGTCCGTCGATCACGTAGTCGTCGCCGTCGCGGCGGATCGACGTCGTGATGTTCGTCGCATCCGAGGAGGCGACGTCGGGCTCGGTCATCGCGAAGGCGGAGCGGATCTCGCCGTTCAGCAGCGGAACCAGCCAGCGCTCGCGCTGTTCCGGCGTGGCGAACATGTGCAGCAGCTCCATGTTGCCGGTGTCGGGCGCATTGCAGTTGAACACCTCGGAAGCCCACGAGACGCGGCCCATGATCTCGGCCAGCGGCGCGTATTCGAGGTTGGTCAGCCGCGTGCCCGGTTCGTCGTCGGCCAGCGCCGGCAGGAACAGGTTCCACAGGCCTTCGGATCTCGCCAGCGCCTTCAGGTCTTCGAGGAACGAAACCGGGTAGTGGCCGGCGTGGACCTCGTCGCGCCATGGGCCGATGCGCGGGACGATGTGATCGTCGAGGAAATCGCGCACGCGCCGGCGCAACTCCTCGACTTTCGGGGGGTAGGCGAAGTCCATCGTTTTCTCCGGAGGGTTCCGGATCGATCGTAGCGCAGGACGTCGGGCCCCGACACGGCCGGCGCCGGCCGAAGGGCGGTTGCCGGGCGGTGCAGGGCTCATGCCGCGCCCGGGCCTGCCGATAACCCGATCCTGTACCAAGAAAAACAACGTCACATGCGACGCAATCTGCCGGTCGCGCAGCGGGAACACCCGTTTCCCGAAGGCTCGACATTGATGTCGACCACCGACCCGAAGGGCCGGATCCTCTACACCAACGAAGCGTTCATCGCGATCAGCGGCTTCTCGCGCGACGAGCTGGTGGGGAAGGCGCACAACATCGTTCGCCACCCCGACATGCCGCCGGAAGCCTTCGCCGACCTCTGGTCGACGATGAAAGCGGGGCGCTCGTGGACCGCGCTGGTGAAGAACCGCCGCAAGAACGGCGATCACTACTGGGTGCGCGCCAACTCCACGCCGGTGCGCCGCGGCGGCGAGACGGTCGCCTACCTGTCGGTGCGCACGGCTCCCGCACGCGAGGAGATCGACCGTGCCGAGTCGTTCTACGCCGCGTTGCGCGCCGGCAAGGCCGGCCGTCGCGGGCTGCGCGAGGGCATCGTCGTGCGCACCGGATGGCTCGCCTGGATGAACACGTTGCGCGTGATGCCGGTGCGCTGGCGCATCCGTTCGGTGGCGCTCTGCGCTGCGCTGCTGCCGGGCGCCGTCGCCGTCGCGGCGGGCGTCTCGGGTCAGACGCTGGGCGCGCTCGCCGGCGCGCTTGCCCTGGCCGGCGCCGCCGCCTGCGCGCTGCTCGAATGGCAGATCGCGGGGCCGCTGGCGAAGATCCTGCGGCAGGCGCAGACGCTCGCCAGCGGGCAGGCCGGCGAAGACCTGCATTTCGACCGCGTCGACGAGATCGGCCGCCTGCTGCGTGCGGTGAACCAGTCGGGACTGAACCTGCAGGCGCTGGCCGACGAGGTCAGCGAACAGATCGCCGGCATCGAGCGCGTGAGCCGCGAGATCGCCCAGGGCAACGGCGAGCTGCGAGCGCGCACCGAGGCGGCTTCGGCCAGTCTCGTGGAGACGGCCGCGTCGATGGAGGAGATCTCGGGCACCGTGCGTGCCACCGCCGAGAACGCCCGGCAGGCGAGCGAGACCGCCGACTGCGCGACGCGGGCGGCGGATCAGGGCGGCGAGGTGGTCGGCGCGGTGGTCGACTGCATGGCCCAGATCAGCCAGTCGAGCCGCAGGATCGCCGACATCATCGGCGTGATCGACGGCATCGCGTTCCAGACCAACATCCTCGCGCTGAACGCCGCGGTCGAGGCGGCGCGCGCCGGCGAGCAGGGACGCGGCTTCGCGGTCGTCGCCGCCGAAGTGCGCAGCCTCGCGCAACGCTCGGCCGATGCGGCACGCGAGATCAAGACGCTGATCGCCCGCTCGTCGCAGACCGTCGACGCCGGCACCGAGCGCGTGCAGCAGGCCGGCCGCGCGATGCAGGAGATCGTCGCCGAGGTCAAGCGCGTGGCCGCGCTCAGCGCCGAGATCACGGTAGCCACGCAGGAGCAGTCCACCGGCATCGACCAGGTCAATCTGGC
>QEVN01000083.1 GCA_003576795.1 Burkholderiales bacterium | reverse complement strand
TCTTCTGCGCGTGCTCGACGAGCGAGGGCAGGCGCGCCATCAGCGCGCCCTCGCGCGCCTCGGCCGGACGCGTTTCGAGGGAGTCGAAATAATCGCTCACAGCCACCGCTTGCGCCGCTTGTACGACTTCAGGTTCTTGAACGAGCGGCGTTCGTCGCCGCCGCCGCCCAGATAGAACTCCTTGACGTCCTCGTTGTTCACGAGCTCGTCGCGCGTTCCGTCGAGAACGATCTTGCCCGACTCCATGATGTAGCCGAAGCCCGCCGTGTGCAGCGCCATGCGCGCGTTCTGCTCGACGAGCAGCATCGTGATCTTCAGCTCGCGGTTCAGCTCGCGAATGATGGAGAACACTTCCTTCACCAGCAGCGGCGACAGCCCCATCGACGGCTCGTCGAGCAGGATCATCTTCGGGCGCGCCATCAGCGCGCGGCTGATCGCGAGCATCTGCTGCTCGCCGCCCGACAGGTAGCCGGCCAGCCCGGTGCGCTCGCGCAGCCGCGGGAAGTAGTCGAACACCATGTCGATGTCGCGCTTCACGCCCGCGTCGCGGCGCGTGTACGCGCCCAGGCGCAGATTCTCGATCACCGTCATGTCCTCGACGATGCGCCGGCCCTCCATCACCTGGAAGATGCCGCGGCGCACGATCTCCTCGGGCGCGAGATTGGCGATCTCCTCGCCCATGAAGGTGACGTTGCCGCGTGTGACCTCGCCGTCCTCGGTCTGCAGCAGCCCCGAGATCGCCTTCAGCGTGGTCGACTTGCCCGCGCCGTTCGGTCCGAGCAGCGCGACGATCTCGCCCTCGGGCACCTCGAGGCTCACGCCGCGCAGCACGAGGATCACCTCGTCGTAGACGACCTCGATGTTGTTGACGGTGAGCAGCGGCGGCCGGGCGTCGGCCACCGCCGCCGCGCCGTCGGCCTGTGCCGGGCGGGTCTGCGCTTCGATCATGACGTCGGTTCTTCCGAAGGGAGCGCGCGCCCCGCGGGCGGCGCGGCGCGACGCGCCGCACCGCCCGGCGGGAATGCGCCGGCCCGCCTCACCAGCCGAGCCACTCCGGCTTGCGCTCGATGTCGGCTTCGCCGATCTTCGAGATCGACTGCTCGCCGCCCTTCGAGTGCGCCTGGTAGATGAAGACCTTCGTCGTGCCGCGGTGGTCGGTCGGCGTCCAGTGGGAAGGAATGCACACGCCCTGCAGCTCGGCCGGGACGTGGTCCTTCATCTGCTCCATCGCCTTCTTGATGTTCGGGCCGTTCACGCCGCCCGCCTTGTCGGCCACGACCATCGCGTCGCGCATGAAGTACACCGAGCAGATGCCGCGCATGTAGTGCACCGGACGGTACTGGCCGCCGGAAGCGTCGGAGACCTTGGAGATCTCGCGCACCGTCTTCATGCCCGGCGCATCGGATTTCCAGTCGGCCGCCCCGACGACGAACACCGTGCCGTTGGCCGCGTCGCCCGCCGCCTTCAATGCGTTCTCGTCCATCGCCCAGACGTTGCCCATGAACTGCACGTCGACGCCGACCGTCTCGCAGGACTTCAGCAGCGAGATCGTCGAGCCGCCGGTGTTGGCGAGGAACGCGTAGTTCGCGCCGGACTCCTTCAGGCTCAGGCACTGCGCCTTGAAGTCGCCGGGCTTCAGCGAGTACTGGATGGCCGGGACGATCGTGAAGCCCATCTCCTTCGCGTAATCGCCGCAGGCGGCCTTCGGCGCATTCGGGTACGGGTGGTTGTCGCCCATGTGCACGAACTTCGGCGACGCGATGTTCTTCTTCTTCGCGTCGCCGGCCGCCCACTGCACCAGCGCGCGGCAGCCGTCGGTGTACGACGGGCCGTAGAAGAAGTTGTAGGGCGCGGCCTTCGAGCCGTGCGATCCCTTGCCGGTGGGATCGGTCAGGTGTCCCGAGTACGAAGCCGAGAAGTACGGGATCTCGTCCTTGGCGACGAAGGTGACGAGCGCCTCGGTGTCGCCGGTGCCCCAGCCCTGGATCGCGGCGACCTTGTGCTCGCCCGTCCACTTCTTGTACGTGGCGATGGCGCGCGGGATCTCGTAGCTGTAGTCGACCGTCTCGAACTCGATCTTCTTGCCGTTGATGCCGCCGTGGCTGTTGACGTAGGCGAGCGCGTCGGCGACGCCCTGGCCGTACGGACGGCCGACGTCGGAGGTGGCGCCGGTGTAGTCGGCCAGGTGGCCGACGAAGATGCCCTGCGCGGCGGCCGGGCCGGCGCCGATCAGGACGGCCGCCGCAGCGGCGGCGCTGAACATGGTTCCCTTCATTGCGGTACTCCTCTCCTGGTGATGTTGCGGGAACGAACTAGTACGAGAACGGGTACAGCTTCCAGTACGCCTTGATCAGGTGCCAGCGGTGCGCCAGCCCCTCGGGTTCGAAGATCAGGAACAGCACGATCACGAGGCCGATCGCGCCTTCCTTCAGGAAGGCGATCCCCTCGTTCATCGACGGGAACCAGCCGCCCAGGCCCTGCGACATCCAGCCGATGGTCTCGGGCAGCAGCACCATGAACGCGGTGCCGAGCAGCGTGCCCATCACGCTTCCGAGGCCGCCGATGATGATCATGCCGAGGAACTGGATCGACAGCAGGATCGTGAACGCCTCGGAGGACACGTAGCCGAGATAGTGGCCGAACAGCGCGCCGCCGATGCCCGCGTAGAACGACGAGATGCCGAAGGACAGCACGCGGTACCAGGTGAGGCGCACGCCCATCACCTCGGCCGACAGGTAGTGGTCGCGCACGGCGACGAAGGCGCGTCCGTCGCGCGTGCGCAGCAGGTTCGTGCCGAGCAGGTACATCAGCACGAGCCAGACGAGCACGACGTAGAAGTAACCGCGGTCGCCGTCGACCGACCAGCCGAAGATGCCGAAAGGCTGCGCGAGCGTGCCGGCCGAGCCGCCGGTGAACCAGTTCGCGCGCGCGAAGAAGTCTTCGAGGATGAACTGCGCGGCGAAGGTGGCGATCGCCAGGTACAGGCCCTTGATGCGCGCGGCCGGAATGCCGAACAGCAGCCCCACGACGGTGGTCATCACGCCGGCGAGCGGAATCGACCAGAACACCGGGATGCCGAAGCTGTTGCTCAGCCACGCCGACGAGAAGGCGCCGAAGCCGAAGAAGGCCGCGTGCCCCAGCGAGATCTGGCCGGTGAAGCCGACGAGGATGTTCAGCCCCAGCGCGGCGATCCCGTAGTAGCCGATCTGGATCAGCAGGTTCATCTGGTACTTGCTGAGCCAGCCGGCCAGCGGCGCCAGCGCGAGCAGCGCCACCGCGGCCACGACGAGCCAGCGCGAGACCGGCGTCGGGAAGATCGTCGTGTCCCGCCGGTAGCTCGTCTTGAACTGCCCGCAGGGGATCAGCGCGGAAGGAGTGCTCGCCATTCGGTGTCCTGCTTCAGACCCGCTCGATCTGCTTCGTGCCGAACAGCCCGTAGGGCTTGATCATCAGGATGATGATCAGCGCGTAGAACGGCACGATCGTGTACAGGTTGCCCCAGTTCAGGTACTGGCTGTCGACGAACTCCGCGACGTTCTCGAGCACGCCGATGATCAGCCCGCCGAGGATCGCGCCGACGATCGAGTCGAGCCCGCCCAGGATCACGACCGGGAACACCTTGATGCCGAAGAACGACAGCGCCGACGAGACGCCGTTCACCATGCCGACCACCACGCCGGCGAGCGCCGAGACCATCGCGGAGATGGCCCAGGCCATCGCGAACACCGACTTCACCGAGATGCCCAGGCTCTGCGCGACCTGCTGGTTGAAGGCCGTGGCGCGCATCGCCAGGCCCAGCCGCGAGAACTTGAAGAACCATGCGAAGCCCGCCATGATGACCAGCGAGATCACCATCGACATCACGTAGGGCGTCTGCACGTTCAGCCCGAGGATGTCGACCGACTTCGTGCCGAACACTTCCGGGTAGGGCTTGGCCCACACGCCGAAGATCCACTTCATCATCGCCTGGAAGAAGATCGACAGCCCGATCGTGACCATGATCACCGAGATGATCGGCTCGCCGATCATCGGGCGAAGCACGATCACCTGCAGCAATATCCCGAACACCATCATGAAGGCGAGCGTGACGGGAAAGCCGATCCAGAACGGCAGCTGCCAGTACGTGAGAAGCCACCAGCAGACCCACGCGCCGATCAGCAGGAACTCGCCCTGCGCGAAGTTGACGATCTGCGTGGACTTGTAGATCAGCACGAAGCACATCGCCACCACGCCGTACAGCGTGCCGATGATGAGCCCGTTGACGAGCAGCTGGATGAGGAGCGTGGTGTTCATGATTCGGATCAGGCGGCGACCGCCCCCTCCTCGTCGGTGCGCCGCACCGGCGGCCGGTACGCCTTCAGCGTCTCGACGACGAGGTCGGTGCGGATGCGCGCCTTCGTGCCGTCCTGGAAAGTGATCATCGTGTCGACGTGCACCTTCGGCTCGCCGCCGTAGATCGCATCGATGATGTCGGCGTATTTCTCGTTGATCACGCCGCGGCGCACCTTGCGCGTGCGCGTGAGCTCGCCGTCGTCGGCGTCCAGCTCCTTGTAGAGCAGCACGAACTTGCCGATGCGCTGCGCCTCGGGCAGCGTGGCGTTGACCTTCTCGACCTCGTCGCGCAGCAGCGCGTACACCTGCGGCTGCGCCGAGAGGTTCGTGTAGTTGGTGAACGCGATGCCGCGCTGCTCGGCCCACTTCGAGACGATCGAATAGCGGATGCAGATGATCGTCGACAGGAACGGCTTGTCGTGGCCGAGGATCACCGCCTCGGCGATGAACGGCGAGAACTTCAGCTTGTTCTCGATGAACATCGGCGAGAAGCGCGTGCCGGCGGAAGTGACGGCGAGGTCCTTGATGCGGTCGATGACGACCAGGTGCCCGTTCTCGCTCTTGATGTAGCCGGCATCGCCCGTGTGCATCCAGCCGTCGCGCAGGTCGGCGCGCGTGGCCTCCTCGTTCCGGTAGAAGCCGAGGAACAGGCCCTCGCTGCGCGCGACGATCTCGCCGACGCCGTTGGCGTCGGGGTTGTCGATGCGCACTTCGGAGGTGTCGAAGGGAACGCCGACCGTGTCGAAGTCGACGTCGTCGGGGCGGTGGATCGTGTAGGCGCCGGCCAGCTCGGTCTGCCCGTAGATCTGGCGCAGCGGGATTCCCATCGCCTGGAAGAAGCGGAAGGTTTCGGGCCCGAGCGCCGCGCCCCCGGTGGCCGCCGACTTCAGGTAGGTGAAGCCGAGCCGGTCGCGCAGCGCGCGGAACAGGATCCAGTCGGCCAGCCGCGAGCGGCGGCGCTTCTCGAGCGCCGCGAGCCCCAGCTTCATGCCGAGCGCGAACATCTTCTGCTTGAAGCGCGTGGCATCCATGATGCGCGCGCGCACGTCGGCGGCGATCTGCTCCCAGACGCGCGGGGCGAGCAGCACGAAGGTGGGCCCGATCTCGCGCAGGTCGGCCATCTGCGTCTCGGGCTCCTCGACGAAGTTGACCGTGATGCGCGAGATCAGCGCCTGTCCCACCGCGTAGACCTGCTCCATGATCCACGGCAGCGGCAGCATCGACACGTAGTTGTCGGTGGGCAGCTTCGGGTCGGCGCGCAGGTACGACAGGCAGTGCGCGAGGAACGGGCCCGATTGCAGCATCGCGATCTTCGGGTTCGACACCGTGCCCGAGGTGGTGCACAGCACCGCCACGTCGGTGCCCTTGCCGAGCGCCACCTCGTTCTCGAAGCGCTTCGGGTCCTCGGCGTGCAGGCGGGCGGCGGCGGCCTTCAGGTCGTCCCAGCTCATCAGCCGCGCGTCTTCGTACTTGCGCATGCCGCGCGGGTCGAAGTAGACGATGCGCTCGATGCACGGCAGCCGCTCGGCGATCTCGAGCAGCTTGTCGACCTGTTCCTCGTCCTCGGCGAGCACCACGCGCACCTGCGCGTAGTCGACGAGATACGCCACTTCCTCGTTCAGCGCGTCGGAGTAGATGCCCAGCGACATGCAGCCGATCGCGTGCGCGGCCAGCTCGCCCCACACCGTCTCCGGCCGGTTCTTGCCGATGATCGAGACGATGTCGCCGCGCCGCACGCCGAGCGAGAGCAGGCCGAGCGCGATCTCGCGTACCCGGTCGCGGTAATCGGACCAGGTGAACTCGTTCCAGATGCCGAATTCCTTCTCGCGCATCGCCACCTCGCCGGGCCAGCGTGCGGCGTTGTGCAGCAACAGCTTCGGGAAGGTGTCGTGCTCGACGACGTCGGCGTATTCCGTAGCCATGGCTTCAGGCCTGCGCGGGCTCGGCCGGTTGCGCGTCGTCCACGCCGAGGTAGGCCGTCTTCACCTGCTCGTTGTCCATGATCTCGTGCGGCAGGCCGGCGGCGATCACGCGACCGAAGTCGAGCACCATCACGCGCTGCGAGATGTCCATCACCACGCCCATGTCGTGCTCGATCATGATCACCGTCATCCCCCACTCCTCGTTGAGGTCGACGATGTAGCGCGCCATGTCCTCCTTTTCCTCGAGGTTCATGCCGGCCATCGGCTCGTCGAGCAGGATGAGGTCGGGGCGCACCGCCACCGCGCGCGCCAGCTCGACGCGCTTGCGCAGCCCGTACGACAGCGTGCCGGCCACCGCCTTGCGGATGTGGCTGATCTCGAGGAAGTCGATGATGTCTTCCACGTGGCGCCGATGCGCCAGCTCCTCCTTCTGCGCGCCGCCGAACCAGTACAGCGAGCCGCCGAGGAAGCTGTTCTTCATCAGGTGGTGGCGCCCGACCATGATGTTGTCGAGCACCGTCATGTGGCTGAAGAGCGCCAGGTTCTGGAAGGTGCGCCCGAGCCCGAGCGCCGCGCGCTGGCTCGGCGTGAGCCGCGTGATGTCGCGGCCCTTGAAATGGACGGACCCGGCGGTAGGCGAGTAGCGCCCCGAGATGCAGTTCAGCATCGACGTCTTGCCGGCGCCGTTCGGGCCGATGATCGAGAACAACTCCCCGGCGCGGACCTCGAAGTTCACATCCATCAACGCCTTCACGCCGCCGAACTGCAGCGAGACGTCGCGCACACCGAGAATCGGCCCCTGGTTGCTGGCCAACCTGCAGTCCCTCCTCTCTCTTGTCCGCGAAGTCGTCCGCGAAGTCTATGGTACGCGCGTCGGTATAGTTGTCGCCTCACCGACAAAGTCAGGGAATACCGGGAGCCGTGTCCGAATTCGGGGAGCTCGTCGCACTGTCGCCTTGGCTTCGCGGCCTTGACGCAGCGCAGCAAGAACGGGTCCGCCGAGATCTGGTCGAGCGGGACCTGCGGGCCGGCGCGTTCGTCTGCCGCAAGGGCGACCCGGTCGAGCACTGGATCGGCGTCCTGCGCGGCATCGTCAAGGTCAGCAACGTATCGTCGTCCGGCAAGTCGGTGACGCTCACCGGCATCGCCGCCGGCGGCTGGTTCGGCGAAGGGTCGCTGTTGAAGGACGAGCCGCGCAAGTACGACGTCGTCGCGCTGCGCGACAGCCGCATGGCGTACCTGCCTCGCGCCACCTTCCACTGGCTGCTCGACGCGAGCATCTCGTTCAACCGCTACCTGCTGCAACTGCTCAACGAGCGACTCGGGCAGTTCATCGGCACGGTGGAGATCGATCGGCTGCTGCCGCCCGACGCGCGCGTGGCGCGCTGCCTGGCGCACCTGTTCAACCCGCTGCTCTATCCGAGCGTCGGAACGCGACTGGAGATCTCGCAGGGCGAGATCGGCTTCCTCACCGGACTGTCGCGGCAGACCGTGAACCGGGCATTGCAGCGGCTCGGGCGCGAAGGCTTCGTGAAGCTGGAATACGGTGCGTTGACGGTGGTGTCGCTGGACGCGCTGCGCCACTTCGACGGGTGAGGCGCGCGCAGAAGTGCGCTCGGTCGTGCGCCGGCACGAAGGTGGAACGCGGTACGGCGGGTTCTCACACTGTCGCTTTTGTTTACGGGAATCGCTCCGCTCCGCGGCGAAGCAAACGTCGTGCCGAAGACAAAACAGGAACATGCCCGAATGGCACGTTCCATGCGTGGCTCAGGCTGCAAGTTTTCGTGTGCTGCTCCTGAGGAGATCGAATCCATGACCGAGCGAACGGGCTCTTCCGGCAGGCTGCAACTCCTGACGGCCGGCGTCGCGCTGGCGCTGTCGATGGCGGCGCCCTGCGCCAGCGCCACCACCGTCCGGATCAACTTCGGCGGTGCCGCGGGCAACGGCTACGCCGAGTTGACGCTCGCCCCGGATCCCGACGCGAGCGCGAATTACAAACCGGACTTCAACGCGACAGGAAATTTGTCGCCATGGGATCCGGAGGGCGCACAGCACATCACGGGCGCCGTCGGCCGCTTCGGCGGCATCGCCATCACGGGCATCGAGAATACCGCCCCCGGTGCGCCGCCCGAGGTTGCCCCCGGCAGTTGGGAGAACCTCCCGAAGAGCTTCAGCTGGCTACCCGTGGGCGCGGGTCTGAATTCCTACGACAACCTCTTCTACGCGGATGGCTCGCCCCTGGTGTGTCCTCCTCTTGGCGATCCTCCGTACACCTTCTACGGCGGATTCCTCGACATCTTCGGCGTGCTGTTCACGCTGGAGAACGGCGATCTCGTGCACCTGTGGAGCGACGGGGTCACGACGAAGGGAGCCTTCGGGCCGGACTGGCCAGGCGGCCTTACGTTCGGACTCAACGTCTACACGCCTTCTGACGGCGGGTACGGCCTGAAATCTCAACAGTTCGCCGGTGCCTTCGCGGCGGTACCGGAGCCGGGCATCGTGTGGCTGTTCGGAGCCGCTCTGCTCGGGCTGCTCGCGTCAGGCGGCGTCGTGCGTTCCGGGGACCGAAAGGCGTAGCAGAGCGCGTCCCGAATCTCATCCAACCCGGGTCAACAGGAGCTGCAACTCGGCGAACCCCGAGCGGTGCGCGCGGCTCTTGTACGGCGGCTTCGGCCACTTCCACGCGCTCGACGGAAAGAGCGCGCGCATCGCGTTCACGTCGCAGTGATACGGCGGGCCTTCGATGAATCCCTGGCGCCGTCCTTCGCGCTCGGCCTGGACCGCGAGCAGCACCAGGGTGCCGCCCGGCGACATCCAGTCGGCGAGCCGCGTCGCATAGGCGGTCCACCGATCGGGATGCAGCGCGCACAGGCAGGCCTGGTCCCACACCGCATCGAAGCGCTCCGAGGGAGACCACGCGAGCAGGTCCGCCTCGACGACCCGCGCATCGAGGCCTGCACGCGCCAGGCGCTCGTGCGTGAGCGCCACAGCCGCCGGAGCGTAGTCGACGGCGAGCACGCGGCAGCCTGCCGCTGCCAGCCGCGCCACCTCGTGCCCTGCACCGCAGCCGGGAACGAGCACGAGCGCGCCGGCCGGGAACGTGCCGCGCGCGATCAACGGCTCGAGCGCCGGATTGACCTCGCCGCGGTCCCACGGCGTACGCCCGGAAGCGAATCGCTCCTGCCAGAAGCCGGCGGTCGGTCCGGCAGGCGCCGTCGGCGCCGTTCCGGCCGCGCCTGCGCGGTCGGAACCGTCCATCGACTTCGCAGGGCCGCGATTCACTTCTCGTACGAGTAGAAGCCACGCCCGGTCTTGCGCCCGAGCAACCCCGCATCGACCATCTCGCGCAGCAGCGGCGCCGGGCGGTATTTCGGGTCGTTGAAGCCGCCGTAGAGCACTTCCATCACGGCCAGTTCGACGTCCAGCCCGATCAGGTCGCACAGCGCGAGCGGACCGATCGGGTGATTGCAGCCGAGCTTCATGCCGGCGTCGATCTCCTCGGCGCTGGCCAGCCCCTCCTGCAGCGCGAAGATCGCCTCGTTGATCATCGGGCACAGGATGCGGTTGACCACGAAGCCGGCGCTGTTCTTCACGCCGATCGGCGTCTTGCCCAGTCGCTGCGCCAGCGCGGTGACCGCCTGCACGGTTTCGTCGGAGGTGCGCAGCCCGCGGATGATCTCCACCAGCGCCATCACCGGCACCGGGTTGAAGAAGTGCATCCCGACGAAGCGCTCCGGATCCTTCAGCGACGCGGCGAGCTTCGTGATCGAGATCGACGAGGTGTTCGTCGCGATGATCGTTCCCGGCTTCACGATCGCCGCGACGTTGCGCAGGATCTTCTCCTTCAGCGCCTCGTTCTCGGTGGCGGCTTCGATGACGAGGTCGCACGCGGCGAGGTCCTCGGCGCGCGTGGTCGTGCGCACGCGGCCGATCATCGCCGCCTTGCCGGCCGCGTCGAGCGAGCCCTTCTTCAACAGCCGTTCAAGCGAGCCGTCGATCGCGCGTAGTCCGCGCGCGGTGGCCGCCTCGTCGATGTCCTGCATGACCGCACCGATGCCGGCGGCCGCGCAGGCCTGCGCGATGCCGCTGCCCATCGTGCCTGCGCCGATGATGCCTACGCTGTCGATTGCCATTGCCGTGAACCCTGTTCGTCGTTCGGGAAGCGGGAATTGTAGGCGAGCGGTCTGTCCCGCTCGCCCAGCCCTCCCGCGCCCCGGCGACGCAGCGCCGCCGCGCCCCGGTGCCCTGGCGACGCGGCGACCACGGCGGGGCTCAGCGGATCGCGGACAGCGCCTTCTCGATGCCGGCGCCGTAGGCCGGGTCGCACTTCGTGCAGTTGGCGATGTGCCGGTTGCGGATCTCCGCCGGTACCTCGGCGATCGCGCGCGCGGTGTTCTCGAACAGCAGCTGCTTCTGGCGATCGTCCATCAGGCGGAACAGCGCCCGCGGCTGCGAGTAGTAGTCGTCGTCGTCCTCGCGATGGTTCCAGTGGTCGGCCGCGCCGCCGAGCGCGAGCGGCGGCTCGCGGTACGTCGGCTGCTCCTGCCACTCGCCGGCGCTGTTCGGCTCGTAGTGCAGCGTGCTGCCCTGGTTGCCGTCGACGCGCATCGCGCCGTCGCGATGGTAGGAGTGGAAGGGGCACTTCGGCGCGTTCACCGGGATATGCCCATGGTTCACGCCGAGGCGATAGCGCTGCGCATCGCCGTACGAGAACAGGCGCCCCTGCAGCATCCGGTCGGGCGAGAAGCCGATTCCCGGCACGACGTTCGCCGGATTGAACGCCGCCTGCTCGACGTCGGCGAAGTAGTTCTCGGGATTGCGGTTCAGCTCGAGCGTGCCGACGCGGATCAGCGGATAGTCCTTCTTCGGCCACACCTTGGTGAGGTCGAAGGGATGGTACGGAACCTTCGCGGCGTCGGCTTCGGGCATCACCTGCACGAACATCGTCCAGCGCGGGAACTCGCCGCGCTCGATCGCGTCGTAGAGGTCGCGCTGCGAGCTTTCGCGGTCCACGCCGATGATCTTCGTCGCTTCCTCGTCGGTCAGGTTGCGGATGCCCTGCTCGGTGCGGAAATGGAACTTCACC
>QEVN01000082.1 GCA_003576795.1 Burkholderiales bacterium | reverse complement strand
GCCTACGCCTTCGAGTTCGCCCTGCGCCGCGCGTACGATGCGGTGCGCAACGGATTGCTGCAAGGCATCGCCGAGCGGCTGCCGAAAGTCGTGCAGGCCGGCGCTTCCGCGCCGGCGCGCGGCGGCGCCGTCGATGCCGCCGGCGCGTCCGTGAATCAACCTACCGCCCCATGACGTACCGTTATTCGCGCATCGTCGGCACGGGAAGCATCCTGCCCCCGCGCGTCGTCACCAACCGGCAGCTGGTCGCCGATCTCGCCTCGCGCGGCATCGAGACCTCCGACGAGTGGATCGTCGAGCGCACGGGAATCCGCCAGCGGCACATCGCCGACGAAGGCGTGACGTCGAGCCGCCTGGCCACCGAGGCCGGGCGCCGCGCGCTCGCCGCCGCCGGCCTCGAGGCGGCCGACCTCGACCTGATCATCGTCGCCACGTCGACGCCCGATTTCGTGTTTCCGAGCACCGCCTGCCTCGTGCAGAAGGAGCTGGGCGCCGCCGGCGGCGCCGCCTTCGACGTGCAGGCCGTGTGCACCGGCTTCGTCTACGCATTCTCGGTCGCCGACTCGATGATCCGCAGCGGCCTGGCGCACAAGGCGCTCGTCATCGGCGCCGAAGTGTTCTCGCGCATCCTCGACTGGAACGATCGCGGCACCTGCGTGCTGTTCGGCGACGGCGCGGGCGCCGTCGTGCTCGCCGGCTCGAACGAGCCCGGCGTGCTGGCGGCAAGACTGCACGCCGACGGACGCCACGAATCGATCCTGCGCACCGCGGGCAACGTCTGCCACGGCGAGATCACCGGGCACCCGTACCTGACGATGGACGGGCAGGCGGTATTCAAGCTCGCCGTGTCGGTGCTCGATTCGGTCGCGCGCGAAACGCTGGCGGCCGCCGACCTGCCGATCGAGGCGGTCGACTGGATGATTCCGCACCAGGCGAACGTGCGCATCCTGAACGCCACCGCGCGCCGCCTGGGCATTCCGATGTCCCGGGTGGTCGTCACCGTCGATTCGCATGCGAACACGTCGGCCGCCTCGATCCCGCTCGCGCTCGACCAGGCGGTGCGCGACGGGCGCATCCGCGCCGGACAGAACGTGCTGATGGAAGGCGTCGGCGGCGGCTTCACCTGGGGCGCCGCGCTCGTGCGCTTCTGAGCCGCGAGATCCACACGGAAGGCTTCCCGATGACGGTCGCATACGTATTCCCCGGTCAGGGTTCGCAATCGGTCGGCATGCTCGCCGGCTTCGCCGCTTCGCCGCGGGTGCGCGCGCTGCTCGAGCGCGCCGACGAAGCGCTCGGCGAGAAGCTTTCGGCGCTCATCGCCGAAGGCCCGTCGGAGGCGCTGTCGCTCACCGTGAACACGCAGCCGGCGATGCTCGTTGCCGGCTACGCCTGCTGGAGCGAATGGCGCGACGCCGGCGGGGCGCTGCCGGTGGCGCTGGCCGGTCACAGCCTGGGCGAATACACGGCGCTCGCGGTCGCCGATGCGATCGCTTTCGAGGACGCGGTGCGGCTGGTGCGCCTGCGCGCGAAAGCGATGCAGGAGGCGGTGCCGGTGGGCGAGGGCTCGATGGCGGCCCTCCTCGGACTCGACGACGAAGGGGTGCGCCGCGCCTGCGAGGAAGCGTCCGCCCAGGCGCCCCACGAAGTGGTCGCGCCGGCCAACTGGAATGCGCCGTCGCAGGTGGTCATCGCCGGGCATCGTGCCGCGGTGGAGCGCGCCTGCGAGCGCGCGAAGGCGCTCGGCGCCAAGCGGGCGATGCCGCTGCCGGTATCGGCGCCGTTCCATTCCACGCTGTTGCGCCCGGCCGGCGAGCGGCTCGCGCAGGCGCTCGCCGAGATCGAGATCCGCACGCCGCGCTGGCCGGTGGTCGACAACGTCGACGTGGCGGTGGAAACCGAGCCCGCGCGCATCCGCGACGCGCTGGTGCGACAGGCGTCGTCGCCGGTGCGCTGGGTCGAGGTCGTGCAGCGGCTGAAGGCGATGGGCGCCACGCGGGTCATCGAGTTCGGCCCCGGCAAGGTGCTCACCGGACTCGTCTCGCGCATCGACCGCTCGCTCGAGGCGTCGTGCGTCCACGACCCCGCGTCGCTCGAGGCGGCGCTCGCTGCCGGCTCCGGAGAAAAGCCATGAAACTCGCCAACCAGGTGGCGCTCGTCACCGGCGCGTCGCGCGGCATCGGCCGCGCGATCGCGCTCGAGCTAGCGCGCCACGGCGCCAGCGTCGTCGGCACGGCCACGACCGCCGCCGGTGCGCAGGCGATCACCAACGCCTTCGAGCAGGCGGGGCTGTCGGGGCGCGGTCATGCGCTCGACGTCACCGACCCGGCGGCCTGCGAGGCGCTGGTCGAATCGATGGCGGGCGAAGGCCGCGCGCCGGCCATCCTGGTGAACAACGCCGGCATCACGCGCGACAACCTCGCGTTGCGGATGAAGGACGACGAATGGGGCGCGGTGATCGCGACCAACCTCGATGCGGTCTTTCGCCTCACGCGCCTGGTGCTGCGGCCGATGACGAAGGCGCGCTACGGGCGCATCGTCAACATCGGCTCGGTGGTCGGCTCCAGCGGCAACGCGGGCCAGGCGAACTACGCCGCCGCGAAGGCGGGCGTCGCGGGCCTGGGGCGCGCGCTCGCGCGCGAATTCGCCAGCCGCAACATCACGGTCAACTGCGTGGCGCCGGGTTTCGTCGACACCGACATGACGCGCGCGCTGAGCGAAGCGCAGACCGCGGCGCTCGTGCAGCAGATTCCGGCCGGCCGCTTCGGCCAGCCCGACGACATCGCCGCCGCGGTCGCGTTCCTCGCGTCTCCGCAGGCGGGGTACATCACCGGCGTCACGCTGCACGTGAACGGCGGCATGTACATGGAGTGACGCGCGCGCATCGGCCCGCGCATCGGCCATCCGGTCGAGCGATGCGCGCCGATGCGCGAAGCGAAGTGCTATACAATCCGCCGCGCCCGTTTCCCGTTCGAACGAAGGGCACGGCAACCTGAGAGCGAGAGGGAACCCCGAATGGAAAACATCGAACAGCGCGTCAAGAAGATCGTCGCCGAACAACTCGGCGTCAACGAAGCGGACATCAAGAACGAATCCTCGTTCGTCGACGATCTGGGCGCCGATTCGCTCGACACCGTCGAGCTGGTGATGGCGCTCGAGGACGAGTTCGAGACCGAGATTCCCGACGAGGAAGCCGAGAAGATCACGACGGTGCAGCAGGCGATCGACTACGTGAAGGCCAACTCGAAGGCCTGAGCGGGCACGCCGGGCGCGGCCGACAGGCGCGCGCGCAGGCGCCCGGCATCGTTTCACTGGACCAGCAGGAGCATCCGTTGAGTCGGCGACGAGTGGCGATCACCGGACTGGGCGTCATCGGCCCCGTCGGCAACGACGTGTCCACCGCCTGGAGCAACCTGCTCGACGGGCGCTCCGGCATCCGGCGGATCACCCGCTTCGACGTCTCGTCGTACCCGACGCAGATCGCCGGCGAAGTGCGCGACTTCGACGTCACGCAGTACATGCCGGCGAAGGAAGCGCGGCACTTCGACCTCTTCGTGCACTACGGCATCGCCGCCGGCATGCAGGCGCTGCGCGACAGCGGCCTGGAGGTCAGCGACGCGAACGCCGAGCGCATCGGCGTGATCATCGGCTCGGGCATCGGCGGCCTGCCGCTCATCGAGCAGATGCGCGACGAGCTGAACGCGCGCGGCGTGCGGCGCATCTCGCCGTTCTTCGTGCCGGGCTCGATCATCAACATCATCTCGGGCGAGATGTCGATCCTCGCCGGACTGAAGGGCCCGAACTACGCGATCGTCAGCGCCTGCACGACGGGGCTGCACTGCATCGGCGATGCCGCGCGGATGATCGCGTACGGCGATGCCGACGCCGTGCTCGCCGGCGGCGCCGAGGGCACGATCTCGCCGCTCGGCCTGGGCGGCTTCTGCGCGGCGCGCGCGCTGTCCACGCGCAATGCCGAGCCCGAGGCGGCCAGCCGGCCGTGGGATCGCGAGCGCGACGGCTTCGTGCTCGGCGAAGGCGCCGGCGTGGTCATGCTCGAGGAGCTGGAGCAGGCGCGGGCGCGCGGTGCGCGCATCTACGCCGAGGTGGCCGGCTTCGGCATGAGCGCCGACGCGCATCACATCACCGCGCCGGAGATGGACGGCGCGCGCCGCTGCATGCTCGCCGCGTTGCGCGATGCGCGGGTGAACGCCGACGAGATCCAGTACCTGAACGCGCACGGAACCTCCACGCCGATCGGCGATCGCAATGAAACCGACGCGATCAAGGCGGCGCTCGGCGAGGACGCCGCGCGCAAGGTCGTCGTGAACTCCACCAAGTCGATGACCGGCCACCTGCTCGGCGGCGCGGGCGGCATCGAGACGGTGTTCACCGCGCTGGCGATCCATCACCAGATCTCGCCGCCGACGATCAACCTCGAGAATCCCGACCCCGAGTGCGATCTCGACTACTGCGCCGACGGCGCGAGGCCGATGCGCATCGACGTCGCGCTGAAGAACTCGTTCGGCTTCGGCGGAACGAACGGCACGCTCGTGCTGCGCAGGGTCTGAGCGCACCTTCCCGGAGCGCAACCTTGTCCTTTGCGCTGCGCATCGATTCCGCGCCGCGCGCGCTGCACAGGCGCCTGACCGCGGCGCTGGCGATCTTCGCGCTCGCCGCCACGCTCTTCGCCCTGGTCTTCGGAGAACCGGCGCAGCGCGCGGCGATCGCGTTCGCGGCGCTGGCCTGCCTGGCGATCGCCGTCGCACGACGCCGGCTGGCGAAGAGCGCGGGGCCGGCCGACGGGAGCCTGCGCATCGACGAAGCGGGTCGCGCGAGCTGGGTCGATTCGCGCGCCGGCGCGTCTTCCCCGAGGCCGGTGCGCATCGAGCGATGGAACGTGTTCGGCCCGTACGCCTGGCTGCGGCTGCGCGCACAGGACGAGCCGGCGGCGATCGATGCGATGTTCGTGCGGGGCCGAAGCGAGGGCGGCGCGGCCGTTGCCGGCGACGACTGGCGCCGGCTGCGCGCGTGGCTGCTATGGTACGGCCGCGGCGCGACGCCGGCCGACGCGCGTCCGGCGACCGCACGCGCGCGACAATGACCCTCGGCGCCGCGCGCGAAAGCGCACGGCGCGCCCCGCTTGTGCTTTGCTGAAGAATCAGGTCGAGGTGCAGATCGCATGAAGAAGCTGTTCGCCGCATTCGCGTTCGTCGTCGTTGCCGTCGTCGGCATGGCCGGAGGCGCGTCGCCGTCGATGGCGCAGCCCGCGACGCGGGCGCGCCTGCCCGATTTCGCCGATCTGGTCGAGAAGGTCGGGCCGGCCGTCGTGAACATCCGCACCACCGAGCGTGCGAACGGCGATCGCGCGCAGTTGCCGCAGTTCCCGTTCCCCGACGGGCTCGACGAGAACGACCCGTTCTACGACTTCTTCCGCCGCTTCTTCCCGCCGCGGCAGGGTCCGCGCGCGCCGGGACGCAACGGTCCGGGCGCGGGCGAAGAGGTGCCGCGCGGCATCGGTTCGGGCTTCATCATCTCGTCCGACGGCTACGTCCTCACCAACCATCACGTGGTCGAGGGGGCCGACGACATCTACGTGACGCTCACCGACAAGCGCGAGCTGCGCGGCAAGCTGATCGGCTCGGACCGGCGCACCGACGTCGCACTGGTCAAGGTCGAGGCGACCCATCTTCCGTTCATGACGATCGGCGATTCGGAGCGCCTGCGCGTGGGCGAATGGGTGCTCGCGATCGGCTCGCCCTTCGGCCTGGACAACACCGTCACCGCCGGCATCGTCTCGGCCAAGAGCCGCGACACCGGCGACTACCTGCCGTTCATCCAGACCGACGTCGCGGTGAACCCGGGCAACTCCGGCGGACCGCTGATCAATCTCGCCGGCGAGGTGGTCGGCATCAACTCGCAGATCTACAGCCGCACCGGCGGATTCATGGGGATCTCGTTCGCGATCCCGATCGACGAGGTGATGCGCGTGGTGGAGCAGCTGCGTACCACCGGACGCGTCGTTCGCGGGCGCATCGGCGTCGGCATCTCGGAAGTCACGCGCGACGTGGCCGGTCCGCTCGGGCTGGAGCGTCCGTCCGGGGCGCTCGTGCGCAGCATCGAGCAGGGCGGCCCGGCGGAGAACGCGGGGCTCGAGGTCGGCGACATCATCCTGCAGTTCGACGGCAGGAAGATCGAACGCTCGAGCGACCTGCCGCGGATGGTGGGGGCGTCGAAGCCGGGGTCGACCGTGCCGATCGAGGTGTGGCGCCGCGGCGAGACGAAGCAGTTCCGGGTCACCGTGGCCGAGCTGGAACCCGAGCGGTCGGCGCGCTCGCGCTCGACCGAGCCGCGGCGCGGCGAACAGCCGCCGGCGGTGAATTCGCTCGGCCTGGCCGTCTCCGACCTCACCGAGCAGCAGAAGCAGCGGCTGCGCATGCGCGGAGGGGTCGTCGTCGAGGCGTCGGAGGGGGCGGCGGCGCGCGCCGGGATCCGCCAGGGCGACATCCTGCTGTCGATCAACAACGAGGAGATCCCCAACGCGCGGCGTTTCGCCGAGATCGTGGCGAAGCTCGATCCGTCGAAGGCGGCGGTGCTGCTGGTGCAGCGGGGGGATACGGCCCAGTTCGTGCCGTTGCGGCCGGAGCCGCGCTGAGGGGTTTCGGCACGCCCGCCGGAGGGCGTGCGTGCACTGATAAAATCGACGGTTTCGCCCGGCCGGCGCGCCCCGCGGTGCGCCGGCGCCGGCCGCAGCGGCATTCCTCTCCAACGTACCGTCGATCGCCGCAGGCGTGCCGGCGGAGCGACCGGTCTTCACGGCTTCGATGCAGCACATCCGCAACTTCTCCATCATCGCGCACATCGATCACGGTAAATCGACGCTCGCCGACCGGCTGATCCAGCGCTGCGGCGGACTGAGCGATCGGGAGATGGCGGAGCAGGTGCTCGATTCGATGGCGCTCGAGCGCGAGCGCGGCATCACGATCAAGGCGCAGACGGCGGCGCTGCAGTACGCGGCGCGCGACGGGCGCGTGTATTCGCTGAACCTGATCGACACGCCGGGGCACGTCGACTTCTCCTACGAAGTGAGCCGCTCGCTGTCGGCCTGCGAGGGGGCGCTGCTGGTCGTCGACGCTTCGCAGGGGGTCGAGGCGCAGACGGTGGCCAACTGCTACACGGCGATCGACCTGGGCGTCGAGGTGGTGCCGGTGCTCAACAAGATCGACCTTCCGCAGGCCGATCCGGACACCGCGGCCGCCGAGATCGAGGACGTGATCGGCATCGACGCGAGCGACGCGATCCGCGCCAGCGCGAAGACCGGCGAGGGCATCGACGACATCCTCGAGGCCATCGTCGCGCGCATTCCGCCGCCGAAGGGCGATCCGGCCGGGCCGCTGCAGGCGCTGATCATCGACTCCTGGTTCGACAACTACGTCGGCGTCGTGATGCTCGTGCGCGTGTTCAACGGCGTGCTGCGGCCGCGCGACCGCATCCGGCTGATGGCCACCGGCGCCGTGCACAACTGCGAGCAGCTCGGCGTGTTCACGCCGAAGGCCACGGCACGCGACGCGCTGGAAACCGGCGCCGTCGGCTACGTGATCACCGGGATCAAGGAGCTGAAGGCGGCGAAGGTCGGCGACACGATCACGCTCGCCGCGAACCCCGCGCCGAAGCCGCTGCCCGGTTTCCGCGAGATCAAGCCGTCGGTGTTCGCCGGCCTTTATCCGGTGGAGGCGAACCAGTTCGAGGCGATGCGCGAGGCGCTCGAGAAGCTGCAGCTGAACGACGCGTCGCTGCATTTCGAGCCCGAGGTGTCGCAGGCGCTGGGCTTCGGCTTCCGCTGCGGGTTCCTGGGGCTGCTGCACATGGACATCGTGCAGGAGCGGCTCGAGCGCGAGTTCGACATGGAGCTCGTCACGACGGCGCCCACCGTCGTCTACGAGGTGTTGCTGCGCGACGGCGAGGTGCTGCGGGTGGAGAACCCGTCGAAGATGCCCGAGCCGTCGAAGATCGAGGAGATCCGCGAGCCGATCGTCACCGTGACGATCTTCACGCCGCAGGAGTACGTCGGCGCGATCATGACGCTGTGCACCGGCAAGCGCGGCGTGCAGCGCAACCTCGCCTATCACGGCCGGCAGGTGCAGCTCACCTACGAGCTGCCGATGAACGAGATCGTGCTCGATTTCTTCGACAAGCTGAAGTCGACCTCGCGCGGCTACGCGTCGATGGATTACGAGTTCCTCGAGTACCGCGCCTCCGACGTGGTCAAGATGGACATTCTCGTCAACAACGAGAAGGTGGATGCCCTGTCGCTGATCGTGCACCGCAGCGTCGCGCAGAGCCGCGGGCGCGAGGTCGCCGCGAAGATGCGCGAGCTGATTCCGCGGCAGATGTACGACGTCGCGATCCAGGCGGCGATCGGCGCGAACATCATCGCGCGCGAGAACGTGAAGGCGCTGCGCAAGAACGTGCTCGCCAAGTGCTACGGCGGCGACATCACGCGCAAGAAGAAACTGCTCGAGAAGCAGAAGGCCGGCAAGAAGCGGATGAAGCAGGTGGGGACGGTGGAGATCCCGCAGGAAGCCTTCCTCGCCGTATTGCAGGTGGACGACAGATGAATCGCTTGATCTATTTACGCCGACAATGAATTTCGCGCTGATCCTGTTCCTGCTGCTCGTCGTGACCTTCGTCGCCTGGGTGGCCGACCGCCTGGTGTTCCGTACGCGCCGCCTGCGGGCCGCCGATGCCGCAGTGGCCGAATTCGATCGCGTCGGCGCGCCGGCGCTCGGCCGCGCGGCCGGCCCGGAGGCGGTGGAGGCCGAGCGCGAGGCGCTGCGCGCCAACCGCACGCGCCAGCCGCTGTGGCTCGAGTACACGGCGGGCCTGTTCCCGGTGATCCTCGTCGTCTTCGTGCTGCGCTCGTTCGTCGCCGAGCCCTTCAAGATCCCGTCGGAGTCGATGCTGCCCACGCTGGTGGTGGGCGACCTGATCCTGGTGAACAAGTTCTCCTACGGCGTGCGCCTGCCGGTGATCCACACCAAGGTGATCGACGTCGGCGAGCCGCAGCGCGGCGACGTGATGGTGTTCCGCTTCCCGCAGGATCCGTCGGTGGACTACATCAAGCGGGTGATCGGGCTGCCGGGCGACGTCGTCAGCTACCAGGACAAGCGGCTGTCGATCAACGGGCAGCTGGTACCGGTCGAGCGCGCCGGCGAGTTCGAGGACACCCGCAAGCTGACGCTCTATCCGCAGTATTCAGAAAGAATCGGAGATGTCACGCATAAGATATTGACAGATTTGGAAAAACCGTCTGACATTCAGCCTGTGTTCCGCTTTCCGAACTTCGAAAATTGCCGTTACTCGGCCGGAGGGGTGACATGCAAGGTTCCGCCCGGCCACTATTTCATGATGGGCGACAACCGCGAGAACAGCCTGGACAGCCGTTTCTGGGGTTTCGTCCCGGAGGAGAACATCGTCGGCAAGGCGTTCTTCATCTGGATGAACTTCGGCGACCTCGGGCGCATCGGACGCTTCCAATGAACTCCATTCGTGCTTGCTTTCCGGCATCGCGGCAGCGACAGGCGGGTCTGTCGCTGCCCGGCCTGCTGCTCGCGGCGGTCGTCATCGTCGTGGTCGCGCTGATCGGCTTGCGCGTCGTGCCGTCCGCGCTCGAGTATCGTGCGATCGTCAGCGCGGTGAACAAGATCGGCAGCAGCGGCGCCAACACGCCGCGCGACGTGCAGGCGGCCTTCGATCGTTTCGCGGCGGTCGACGACATCCGGTCGATCTCCGGCAAGGACCTTGCGGTCGAGCGAATGCCCGACGGCACGATGTCCGTCTCCTTCCAGTACGAGAAGCGCATTCCGCTCTACGGGCCCGCATCGCTGGTCATCGACTACCAGGGTTCGAACCGCGTGCGCTGATGCCGACATGAGCCTCGACGACCTGCAGCAGCAACTCGGTCATCGTTTCGCCGACGATGCCTTGCTGCGGCAGGCGCTCACGCATCGCAGCTACGGACAGCCGAACAACGAGCGCCTCGAGTTCCTCGGCGACTCGGTGCTCAACTGCGTCGTCGCGGCGATGCTCTACCGGCACTTCTCGCGCATCGACGAGGGCGACCTCTCCCGGCTGCGCGCGAATCTCGTTAAGCAGCAGTCGCTGGTCGAGATCGCGCAGCGCCTCGGATTGAGCGCGCATCTGCTGCTCGGCGAGGGAGAAGCGCGCAGCGGCGGCTTTCGCCGTCCCTCGATCCTCGGCGACACCGTCGAGGCGATCGTCGGCGCCGTGTTCCTCGATGCGGGCTTCGACGCCGCGCAGGCGATGATCGTCGCGCTCTACGAGCCGATCCTGAAGACCGTCGATCCGAAGACGCTGGGCAAGGACGCGAAGACGCTGCTGCAGGAGCACCTGCAGGGCAAGAAGCTGCCGTTGCCGCTCTATTCGGTGGTCGCCACGCACGGCGCCGCGCACAGCCAGGTGTTCGAGGTCGAGTGCGCGATACCGAAGCTGCAGATCCACGTGCTGGGCAGCGGTGCGAGCCGGCGCGCGGCCGAGCAGGCCGCGGCGCGCGGCGCGCTCGAAGCCGCGCAGGCGAAGGCATCGGCGCGGCGCTCGCGCGCGCGCACGAATCGATCGCCGCCGCAGGCGCAGGAAGAGGGCGCGGAGCCCCCGGCGCCGCAGGACACGGCAGCGGGCGGTGCGCTCGATGCGCCTCGCGCGCACGCCGCCTGATCCGCGCTTCGGCTTTCCGTTTCGATGTTCCGCTGCGGCACCGTCGCCCTCGTCGGGCGTCCGAACGTCGGCAAGTCGACGCTGCTGAACCGCCTGGTCGGGCAGAAGCTGTCGATCACCTCCGATCGCCCGCAGACGACGCGCCACCGCATCGTCGGCGTCGTGCACCGGCCCGAGGCGCAGCTGCTGTTCCTCGACAGTCCCGGCTACCAGACGCGGGTGGGCGGCCCGATGAACCGCGTGCTGAACCGCACGTCGATGCAGGTGGCGCAGGACGCCGACGTCGTCGTGCTCGTCTGCGACGCGCGCAACTGGACCGCGACCGATGCGCGACTCGCGCAGTCGCTGCCGGCCGACCGACCGGTGCTGCTCGCGATGAACAAGATCGATCTGGTGAAGGACAAGGATCGGCTGCTGCCGGCGATCGAGCGCGCGCGCCGGGCGCGCGACTTCGACGACATCGTGCCGGTGAGCGCGCGCAGCGGGCGCCAGGTCGACGCGCTGGTCGAGGCGTGCGCGAAGCGGCTGCCCGAGGGGCCGCCCGCCTACGATGCCGATGCGCTCACCGATCGAAGCGAACGGTTCCTCGCCGCCGAGACGATCCGCGAGAAGCTGTTCCGCCAGCTCGGCGACGAGCCATGCCGAGATCGTCGTCGCGCGCGACGCGCAGCGACCGATCGTGATCGGCGCGCGCGGCGAGCGCATCAAGCGCATCGCCACCGAGGCGCGGCTGGATCTCGAGCGCCTGTTCGGCACAAAGGTCTTCCTCGAGCTCTTCGTGAAGGTGAAGTCGGGCTGGGCAGGCAGCGAGCAGAGCCTGCGAGGCTATGGCTACGAGTAGCCGCGAAGAGCCGGCCTGGCTGCTGCATTCGACGCCGTATCGCGAGACGAGCCTGGTCGTCGATCTGTTCACGCGCGAGCACGGCCGCATCGCCGCCGTGGCCAAGGGGGCCAAGCGGCCGCGCTCGAGCCTGCGCGCGGTGCTGTTGCAGTTCCAGCCGCTGCGCGTATCGTGGACCGGCCGCCGCGAGCTGCGCACGCTGACCGGCGCCGAGTGGAGCGGAGGGCTGGATGCGCCGCGCGGCGACGCGCTGCTGTGCGCGTTCTACCTGAACGAGCTGCTGATGCGCCTGCTCGCGCGGGAGGACCCGCATCCGCTGCTGTTCGACGCCTACGGCGAGGCGCTGGCGCAGCTGGGCGCGCAGCAGCCGTCGCTCGACGAGACGCTGCGCCGCTTCGAATGGACGCTGCTGCGCGAGATCGGCTACGCGCCCGATCTCGAGCGCGATGCGGCGCGCGAGCCGATCGAAGCGCAGCGCTACTACGGCTGGCGACCGGGCGAGGGCTTCGTCGCGCGCGACGCAGCCGCGCCCGATTGCGTGTCGGGGCTCGTGCTGCACGAGCTGGCCGAGGGGCGGCACGGGTCGGTCGCGAGCCGACAACAGGCAAAATACCTGACGCGGGCGATCCTGTCGCACCACCTCGACGGCGCGCCGCTGAGCACGAGGCAGATCCTGATCGATCTGCAGAAGCTCTGACCCTGGAGATTGCCTCGACATGATCGAGCTGGGCGTGAACATCGACCACGTCGCCACCGTTCGCCAGGCCCGGCGCACCTACGAGCCCGATCCCGTATGGGCCGCGGTCGAGGCGCACCTGGGCGGCGCCGACGGCATCACCGTGCACCTGCGCGAGGATCGCCGCCACATGCACGACGAAGACGTGCGGCGGCTGCGCGAGCTGACGCACATCAAGCTCAATCTCGAGATGGCGCCCACCGACGAGATGCTGCGCATCGCGCTGGATCTGCGTCCCGAGATGGCGATGCTCGTTCCCGAAGGCCGCCAGGAAGTCACGACCGAGGGCGGCCTGGACATCGCCGCGCAGTCCGACCGGCTGCGCGATTTCGTCGCGGCGCTGGCCGAGGGCGGCATCGTCACCAGCGTGTTCATCGACGCCGATCCGCGCCAGGTCGACGCCGCCGCGGCGATCGGCGCGCGCGTGTGCGAGGTGCACACCGGGCCCTATGCGCATGCCTTCCATTCGCAGGGGCGCGACGCCGAAGGCGCGTCGGTGGTGGCCGAGCTGGCGCGCATCGCGCGCGCGGGCGCGGCCATCCGCGGGCACGGCATGCGCTTCAACGCGGGGCACGCGCTGAACTATTTCAACGTGCAGCCGGTCGCCGCGCTCGACGGCGTGCGCGAGCTGCACATCGGGCACGCGATCGTCTCGCGCGCGCTCTTCGTCGGCATGCGCGAGGCGGTGCGCGAGATGAAGCGGCTGATCCGCGAGGCGGCCGCGGGCAGCACGCGATGATCCACGGCGTGGGTACCGACATCGTGCTCGTCGAGCGCGTCGAGGCGCTGCTCGGGCGCTGGGGCGAGCGCTTCGCGCGCCGCGTGCTCGGCGACGACGAGCTGGCCGAGTACCGGCGCCGCGGCGGCAAGGGCGGCCACGGCAGCGGCTACGCGGCCCGCTATCTGGCCAAGCGCTTCGCCGCGAAGGAAGCTTTCGGCAAGGCGCTCGGCGTCGGGCTGCACGCGCCGATGACGCTGCATTCGCTGCAGGTGCTCAACGACGCGCGCGGCCGGCCGGTGGCCGTCGCGCGCAACGCGCTCGCCCGGCATCTGGCCGAGCACGGGCTGGTCGCGCACGTGTCGCTGTCCGACGAGCGCGACAGCGCGCTCGCCTTCGTGATCGTCGAGCGCAGGGGGGCGCAATGAGCGGGCTCGCGCAGGCGAACGGTTCCGGCGCGCTCGCGGGCGGGGCGTCCACACTCCCGCGCGGACCGGTCGTCGTCGACGTCGCCGGCGGCTCGCTCGATGCGCACGAGCGCGAGCGGCTGCTGCATCCGCTGGTGGGCGGCGTGATCCTCTTCGCGCGCAACTTCGAATCGAAGGCGCAGCTCGAGCGGCTGTGCGCCGAGATCCACGCGCTGCGCACGCCGCCGCTGCTCGTCTGCGTCGACCACGAGGGCGGGCGCGTGCAGCGCTTCCGCAAGGGCTTCACCGAGCTGCCGCCGATGCGCGAGCTGGGAAGGCTGTGGGACGAGAACCCGCAGGCGGCGTGCCGACGCGCCACCGAGATCGGCCGCACGATCGGCTCGGAACTGCGCACCGCCGGCGTGGACCTGAGCTTCACGCCGGTGCTCGACCTCGACTGGGGACGCTCGGCGGTGATCGGCGATCGCGCGTTCCATTCGGATGCCGCTACCGTCGCGGCGCTCGCGCGCAGCCTGTCGCACGGCCTGCTGCTGGCCGGCATGGCGAACTGCGGCAAGCATTTCCCCGGCCACGGTTTCGCCGATGCCGATTCGCACGTCGCGCTGCCGGTGGACGAGCGCGGCCTGGACGAGCTGCTCGCCGAGGACGCCGCGCCCTACGGCTGGCTGGGCGAGGCGCTGCTGTCGGTGATGCCGGCGCACGTCGTCTATCCGGCGGTCGACCTGCAGCCGGCCGGATTCTCGCCGCGCTGGCTGCGCACGATCCTGCGCGAGCGGCTGGGCTTTCGCGGCCTGATCTTCAGCGACGACCTGACGATGGAAGGCGCCACCGTGGCCGGCGACATCGTCGCGCGCGCGCAGGCGGCGCTCGCGGCCGGCTGCGACATGGTGCTCGTCTGCAATCGGCCCGACCTGGCCGACGAGTTGCTCGCGCGGCTCGCCTGGACTCCCGAGGAGGGGTTCCAGCAGCGGCTGGCCGCGCTGTTCCGGCCCTGAGCGACGTGCAGCAGGACTCCGAACCCGTCGAGCCGCAGCAGCCCGAAGCCTCGCCCGAGTCGCCGCAGGCCTTCGACCTGCGCGCGTATCTCGCGCAACTGCCGAACCGTCCGGGCGTGTACCGGATGATCGGCGCGAACGATGCGCTGCTCTACGTCGGCAAGGCACGCGACCTGAAGAAGCGCGTCTCTTCGTATTTCAACAAGGGGCAGCCGAGCCCGCGCATCGCGCACATGATCGAGCGCATCGAGCGCATCGAGACGACGGTCACGCGCTCGGAAGCCGAGGCGCTGCTGCTCGAGAACAACCTGATCAAGACGGCGGCGCCGCGCTACAACATCCTGTTCCGCGACGACAAGTCGTATCCGTACCTGAAGATCACCGGGCACGAGTTCCCGCGCCTGGTCTACTACCGCGGCCCGGTCGACCGGGACAACCGGTATTTCGGGCCGTTTCCGAACGCGAAGGCGGTGCGCGAGGCGATCCAGGTGCTGCAGAAGGTGTTCCGGCTGCGCACCTGCGAGGACAGCGTCTTCGCCAACCGCACGCGGCCGTGCCTGCTGCACCAGATCGGGCGGTGCAGCGCGCCGTGCGTGGGGAAGATCGACCGCGAGGCCTATGCGCGCGACGTCGACGCAGCGGTTCGTTTCCTGCAGGGCGAGCACGGCGCGGTGCTCGCCGAGCTGGAGGAGCGCATGCGCGCGGAAGCCGCGGCGCTGCGCTTCGAGGCCGCCGCCGTGCTGCGCGACCGGATGGCGGCGCTGTCGAAGGTGCTCAGCCGCCAGTCGATGGAGACCGCGCCCGACGCCGACGCCGACATCGTCGCGGTGGCGATGCGCGGCGGCCGCATCTGCGTGAACCTGGCGATGGTGCGCGGCGGGCGCCACCTCGGCGACAAGGCGATGTTCCCGGTGCATGCCGCGGAGGCGGGCGATGCGGAGTCGGCCGCCGACGTGCTCGAGGCCTTCGTCGCCCAGCACTACGACGGCATGCCGGTGCCGCCGGTGCTCGTGGTCGACGGCGTGGCGCCCGATCCGGCGCTGCTCGAATGGCTGCAGCAGCAGGCCGGGCGCGTGGTGCAGTGGATCCGCCAGCCGCAGGGCGTGCGCCGCGAATGGCTCGACCTCGCCCGGCAGAACGCCGAGGTGTCGCTTGCGCGCGTGCTGTCGGAGGAGGGCTCGCAGCAGGCGCGCACGCGCTCGCTCGCGCAGCTGCTCGGCCTGGACGACGGCGATCTCGATGCGCTGCGCGTCGAGTGCTTCGACGTGAGCCACACGATGGGCGAGGCGACGCAGGCCTCCTGCGTCGTCTTCCAGCATCACGCGATGCAGCGTTCGCAATATCGGCGCTTCAACATCCGCGGCATCGAAGGCGGCGACGACTACGCCGCGATGCGCCAGGTGCTCGAGCGCCGCTACGCGGAGGCGCCGCTGCCCGACCTGGTGCTGATCGACGGCGGCGCGGGCCAGGTCGAAGTGGCGCGCCAGGTGTTCGCCGACCTCGGGCTGGACATCTCGACGATCGTCGGCGTGGCCAAGGGCGAGGGGCGCAAGGTGGGACTCGAGACGCTGGTGTTCGCCGACGGGCGCGCGCCGATCGCGCCGGGCGCGCATTCGGCCGCGCTGATGCTGATCGCGCAGATCCGCGACGAGGCGCATCGCTTCGCCATCACCGGCATGCGCGCAAGGCGCGCGAAGGCGCGCAACAGCTCGCGGCTCGAGGAGATCGACGGCGTCGGGCCGCGGCGCCGGCAGCGCCTCCTCGCGCGTTTCGGAGGGCTGCGTGGCATCATGGCGGCGAGCGTCGACGACCTCGCCTCGGTGCAGGGCGTTTCGCGTACGCTCGCGGAGGAGATCTACCGCCGGCTGCATTGAGAGCGCTCGGCCCTCCACGCCCGTACTCGCGATCCCTGCATGGTTCTGAATCTTCCGACGCTGCTTACCTGGACCCGCGTGCTGGCGATCCCGCTGCTGGTCGCCGTGTTCTATCTCCCGCTGAGCGGGCCTGCGCAGAACCTCGTCGCCACCGCCCTCTTCGTCGCCGCGGCGATCACCGACTGGCTCGACGGGTGGCTCGCGCGGCGCTGGGGCCAGACCTCCGCCTTCGGCGCCTTCCTCGACCCGGTCGCCGACAAGCTGATCGTCTGCGTCGCGCTGGTGATGCTGGTCTCGCTCGGCCGGGTCGACGCGATCGTCGCGGCGATCATCATCGGGCGCGAGTTGACGATCTCGGCGCTGCGCGAGTGGATGGCGCAGATCGGCGCGCGCACGAGCGTGGCCGTGCACTCGATCGGCAAGTTCAAGACGATCGCGCAACTGGTGGCGATCCCGCTGCTGCTGTACGACCGGCCGCTGCTCGGCGTGCTCGACACGCATCGCATCGGCACCTGGCTGATCTACGCGGCGGCGATCCTCACCGTCTGGTCGATGACCTACTACCTGCGCCGCGCCTGGCCGTACCTGCGCGATTCGGGCTGAGGGCCGCCTCCGGCTCGATCGTCGCGCCGGCGGGCTGCCCGGACGACGGAGCTGCGCCGCTGGCCAGCGAGTCGAGGATCGGGCATTCCGGCCGATCGTCGCCATGGCACGAGGCCGCCAGCTTCTCCAGCGTCGCCTTCATTTCCCGCAGTTCGCGCACCTTGCGCTCGAGCCGTTCGACCTGCTCGAGCGCGAGCGCCTTGACCTTCGCGCTCGGGCGGCTGCGGTCCTGCCACAGGCCGACGAGCTGCGCGATCTCGGCGATCGAGAAGCCCAGGTCGCGGGCGCGCGCGATGAAGGCGAGCAGGTGCACGTCGTTGTCCGTGTACCGCCGGTAGCCGGCATCGCTGCGCGCCGCCGGCGGGATGAGGCCGAGCGACTCGTAATGACGGATCATCTTCGGCGAGACGCCGGATGCGCGCGAGGCCTCTCCGATGTTCATCGATTGCGTGCCGCGGCCGGTCATTCGGGGGCAGCCGTCGCGGGCAGCGGCGCCGCTGCCTTCGCGGTGCTGCCCGGGCGGTTGCGGGACGATGTCGCGGCGCCGTCGCCGCCCGGCCGCCAGCGGCGAAGCAGCAATGCGTTGCTGACCACGCTCACGCTGGAGAAGGCCATCGCCGCGCCCGCGATCACCGGGTCGAGGTAGCCCAGCGCGGCCAGCGGCACGCCCACCGCGTTGTAGAAGAAGGCCCAGAAGAGGTTCTGCCGGATCTTCGCGTAGGTGCGCCGCGACACGTCGATCGCATCGGCGACGAGCCGAGGGTCGCCGCGCATCAGCGTGATGCCGGCCGCCTCCATCGCGACGTCGGTGCCGGTGGACATCGCGATGCCGACGCTCGCCGCGGCCAGCGCGGGCGCGTCGTTGATCCCGTCGCCCACCATCGCGACGACCGCGTTGCCGTGCGCCAGCTCCGCGACGATCGCCGCCTTCGTTTCGGGCAGGACCTCCGCGCGAACCTCGTCGATGCCGAGTTGCGAGGCGACCGACTGCGCGCTTCCGCGGTTGTCGCCGGTGACGAGCACGGTGCGCACGCCGCGCGCGTGCAGCGACGCGATCGCCTCGGCGGCTTCGGGCTTGACCTCGTCGCCGAAGGCGAGCAGGCCCAGCAGCTGGTGCGAGTCGCCGTTCTTCCGGGCGAGCCACGAAACGGTGCGGCCCTCGGACTGCAGCCGCGCGGCCTGCGCCGCCAGCTCACCGGGCGAGACGCCCAGTTCCTCGAGCAGGCGGGGGCTGCCCAGGTGCAGCGATCGGTCGTCGACCACGCCGTGGATGCCCCGTCCGGCCAGCGCGCGCACTTCGCGCGCCGGCGGAATCGGCAGCCCGCGCGCGCGGGCGGCCTCGAGCACCGCTTTCGCCAGCGGATGCTCGCTGGCGCTCTGCAGCCCGGAGGCCAGGCGCAGCACTTCCTGCTCGCTGCTCGCACGAATCGCGAGCACGGCCGCCAGCCGCGGTTGGCCGATCGTCAGCGTGCCGGTCTTGTCGAAGGCGACGGTGGTGACCGAGTGCGCGCGCTCGAGCGCCTCGGCGTCCTTGATCAGGATGCCGTGGCGCGCGGCGACGCCGGTGCCGGCCATGATCGCGGTCGGCGTGGCGAGCCCGAGCGCGCAGGGGCAGGCGATGACGAGCACCGCAACCGCGTTCAGCAGCGCGCTTTCCCAGTCGCCGGTGGCGAGCCCCCACGCCGCGAGCGTGACCAGCGCGATGCCGAGAACGACGGGCACGAAGACCGCGCTCACGCGATCGACGAGCCGCTGGATCGGTGCCTTCGCCGCCTGCGCGCCTTCGACCATGCGGATGATCCGCGCGAGCATCGATTCGCTGCCGACGGCGAGCGTGCGCACGACGAGCAGCCCTTCGGCGTTGATCGATCCGCCGGTGACGCGATCGCCCGGCGCCTTGGCCACCGGCAGGCTCTCGCCGGTGATCAGCGCTTCGTCGGCGTGGCTGCGCCCCTCGACGATTTCGCCGTCGACGGGGATGCGCTCGCCCGGACGAACGACGACGAGGTCGCCGACGCGCACCTTCGCCGCCGGCACTTCGGTTTCGACGCCGTCGCGGCGCACGCGCGCCGTCTCGGGCCGCAATGCCTTCAATGCGCGGATCGCGTCGGCGGTCTGGCGCTTGGCGCGCGCCTCCAGCCACTTGCCCAGCAACACGAGCGTGATCACCGTGGCCGACGCTTCGAAGTACAGGTGCGGCATGCCGTGGCCGTGCGCGGCGAACATCAGGTACAGCGACAGCCCGTAGGCGGCCGAGGTGCCCAGCGCCACCAGCAGGTCCATGTTGCCGGTGCCCGCGCGCAGCGCCTTCCATCCGGCGCGATAGAAGCGCGCGCCCAGCCAGAACTGCACGGGCGTGGCCAGCAGCAGCTGCGCCCACGCCGGCAGCATCCAGTCGCGACCGAAGGGCGCGCCGAGCATCGGCGCGACCAGCGGCAGCGTGAGCACGGCGGCGAGCGCGACGGGCCACCAGCCGGGCAGGCGAGGCGCCTTCGACGTCGCCGCGGCACCGGCTTGCGCCTCGGCGCCGGGGGCGACCTCGTAGCCGGCGCGCTCGATCGCTTCGTGCAGCGCCTGCAGCGGCGTCGCGCCGAGCGTTTCGACGCGCGCGCGCTCGGTGGCGAGGTTGACCGAGACGCCGACGACGCCGGGCACCTTCGCCAACGCCCGCTCGACGCGCCCGACGCACGAGGCGCAAGTCATCCCGCCGACGGGGATGTCGAAGGTCTCGCGCGCGACTTCGTAGCCGGCCTTCTCGACGGCCTGCGCGAGTGCGGACGGCGTGACCGATGCGTCCGCGCGTACCGTGGCCGTCTCGGTGGCGAGATTCACGTTCGCCTCGACGACGCCGGGCAGCTTCTGCAATGCGCGCTCGACGCGTCCGACGCAGGAGGCGCAGGTCATCCCCCTGACCTGAAGCTGGACGGCGGACGCAGTCTGCGGGGACGAGAGAAGGGTCGAGGCGCTCATCGAGGACTCCCGGAACGATGCCATGGCGTGCATCGTCCACCTTGACATCATGTGAAGGTCAAGTCCTTGATTTCAAGCCTGGTGGGCAACCGATCGAAAATTCCGGTCTTCTTTCCATGAGACTGGAAATAATGCGGCGAATCTTTTTCATTGATGCGAATCAAGATTTATCACGCACCCTTGCCGCAGTCATCTATTGCAATTATTTTGCGATCGGCTTTTCGCATCGATAGAGGAACGTGGTCTACGCGGTTAAAAGATGGAAGCTGCGGTAACGTCGAATAACCATAATGATTCCAGAAGCGCACTGTGGGCAATGAGGAGGATTTCGGAATTGCCGAATGGCGCGCGAAACTGGCAGAAGACAGGGCACGCGCCGAATCGCACAGAAGAACGCTTGCCAGGCTTCATCAACTGCTGAAGAACGGCGCACGCGCC
>QEVN01000081.1 GCA_003576795.1 Burkholderiales bacterium | reverse complement strand
AGCGCCGTAATGGCGCGTGGCGCGCTCGCTGTCGCGCCCGATGTCACGCCCGTCGCCGCCCACCTCGGCCGGCGTGCGCGGAACGCCGGCCAGCCATTCGACCTCGTCGAGCGTGTCGCGGTTGCCCTCGTAGAGCTTCGCCTCGTTGCGGCTCAGGCCGAGGATGCGATAGCGGTCGGCCGACTGCAGCACGCGCAGCAGCGGCTTGAGGTGGAACGAATCGGCGACGATCGCGCGTTCGGGAACGACGCGCTGCAGGCGATACGCCCGGAAGAAGCCCGGAGCGCCGAGCACGGCCAGCCCGTCGAGCGAGCGGTTCCAGAAGCCCTCGTTCCCGGCGAGCGCGTGGAACGGCTCGAGCAGCGCGCGCGTCTCGCGGTTCGGGTATTGGCTCCGCAACGACTCCTCGAGCGCCTTCACGCCGTTCCGGAAGCGGATCGGGTCCTGCTGATTGTCGGGGTGCCTGCGATGCGTGGCCTGGTACAGCGACACGCACGGGCCTTCGCGCGCCTGCAGCAGTTCGGGAAAGTCGTCGGCGAGGGACGGCACTGCGGTTCTCCTGGAAAAGACAATCCGGGATTCTCGGCTTTCCGTTCCGCAGGCATCATGAGTCCGGTCAACCCGAGGGCGCCCCCATGACCGAACACGTCTACAAGCACATCCAGCTGACCGGCTCGTCGACCACCGGCACCGACGACGCGATCCGCAAGGCGATCGCCAAGGCGAACGAGACGGTACGCGGCATCCAGTGGTTCGAGGTGGTCGAGACGCGAGGTCACGTCGTCGACGGCGAGGTCGCGCACTTCCAGGTGACGATCGACGTCGGCTTCACTCTGGAAGACTGAGCCGGCGCGAGTTCGTGAGCCAGGGAACGAGCTTGCCGTTCGACACCTCGCTCAGCATGTGCCGCACGCCGTGGAAGAGGTCGACGAGCGCGGCCACGAAGAACGAGCCCAGTTCGCCCGCCCGCATCTTCGGCGCCGCGGGACGGTAGACGCCGCCGGCCGGCTTCACGGCCACGCCGTGGTCGCGGACCATCTTGCCGCCGAGATAGGCGGTGTAGCCGAGCAGCCCCACGGCCGCCGCGCCGCTGGCCAGGTACAGTGCGCCGGGCCGTTCGGTGCGCCCGCGCCACGAGGCCATCGCCAGCGCCGTCGCGGTGACCGCGGCGTTCAGGTTCCGGTGCGTCATCAGCATGTCGCGCGCTTGGCCTTCGTTGACCTCCTCGCCGGCAATGAGGCCGCTGCCGGCGGCCAGCACGGCGCCGGCCGCCGCCACGCGCATCGCGGTGCGGCCCACCGCGCGCAGTTCGTCGTCGTCGCGGATCGCGCCCAGCCAGTCGGCGGCGACGGCGAAAGGCAGCAGCGCGATCGGCAGGTGGACGAGGGCCGGGTGCATCTCTTCGAGGCGGATCGACATGTCTTGCACTCCACGTTCTTCGGAATTGCGCACTGCGCCGCAAGCCGGACGCCCGGCCGGTGGTAGCGTTGCGGCTTCGGCGCGGGACGGCCCGCGACGCAATACGACACACACGACCAGGAGCACAGGATGGATCGCCGGGTGAAGTCTCCGTTCACGCTGCAGACGGTGGTGCGCTTCACGCACACCGATCCGGCCGGCTACGTCTTCTTCCCGCGCTATTTCGAGATGCTGCAGGCGGTGGTCGAGGACTGGTTCACCCAGGCGCTCGGCATCCGCTACTCGGAGTTCATCCTGCGGCGCCGGCTCGGCACGCCGACCGCGCGCATCGAATGCACTTTCGTCGCGCCGTGCCTGCTCGGCGAGCACCTCGATCTCACCGTCTATCTCGAGCACATCGGCTCGAGCTCGCTGCGCCTGCGCTTCGTCGGCACGGTGGCCGGCGAGCGGCGGCTCGAGGCGATGTCGACGCTCGTCGTCATCGGGCTGGACGACGGCCGCCCGCGGCGCATCGACGACGACCTGCGAGGCCGGCTGGACGAATATCGCGCGGGGCAGGGCGAGCCGAAGCTGCCGCCGCCGCGAGCGCGCTAGCGCGAGACGATCGCGCCGGCCGGCGGTCCGGTCATCGCATCGTGCCCGGCAGCCAGGTCACCAGGGCCGGAAACAGCAGCAGCAGCGCGAGGCGAACGACGTCCATCGCCAGGAAAGGAACGATGCCGGCGTAGATCTTCCGCACGGCGATCCTGCGCAACAACCCGGCGAGGACCAGCACGTTCAGCCCGATCGGCGGGCAGATCAGGCCGATGGTGATCACCACCACGTTGACGATGCCCCACCAGACCGCGTCGTAGCCGAAGCCGATCACCAGCGGCAGCACGAAGGGCAGGGTGATCAGCATCGTCGCCGTCTCGTCGAAGACGGCGCCCAGCACGATGTACAGCGCCAGGATCAGCGCGAGGATCGCCAGGTGCGGAATGTTGCTGGCGGTGATCCAGCCCAGCAGCTGCTCGGGGACGTGCGACACGGCGACGAAGTAATTGAAGACCGATGCGCCGATGACCATCATGTAGATCATCCCGGTGGTCGCCGCCACGCCGACGATCATCCGCCAGAACTCCCTGGCGTCGAACCTGCCGCGCAGAACGAGAAAGAGGAAGGCGACGAAGGCGCCGATCGCCGCCGCCTCGGTGGCGGTGAAGATGCCGCCGTACATCCCGCCCGTCACCACGACGACCATCGTGATGACACCGCCGGTCTCCGAAGCCACCTTTCGCCGCGCGCGCCAGTCCGAGCGGCTTCCGCGGGGCGCCTCCACCGGGTGTCGCCGCGCCCACCAGTGGATCGCGACGAAGTACAGCAGGACGGCAAGCAGCCCCGGAACGATCGCGCCGATGTAGAGATCGATGACGAAGGTCTCGGTGAGCACGGCGTACAGCACCATGATGATCGACGGGGGGATCATCAGTCCGAGCGTTCCGCCCACCGCGATGGTCCCGGCGGAGAAATGCGGCGCGTATCCGCGCGCGAGCATTTCCGGATGCGCGACCCGGACCATCGTCCCGACGGTGGCCAGCGAAGAGCCGCACACCGCGCCGAACCCGGCGCATCCGCCGATCGTGGCCATCGCCAGGCCGCCTCGCCAGTGACCGACGAAGGCATTCGCGAACCGGTACAGATCCGCGGACAGTCCCGCGGCGCCGGCGAAGCTGCCCATCAGCAGGAACAGCGGAATGATCGCCATGTCGGGGCTGCCGAGCACGGATGCCACGTCGTCGGCGAACAGGGCGCTCGCCGGCTCGGGGCCGACCAGCACGGCGAAGCCGCAGGCGCCGACGATCATCATGGCGATGGCCAGCGGCACGTGCAGGACGATCAGGAGGAAGAGCGCTGCGAATCCGAGGAGCGCGACGATCGACGGACTCACTGCTTCAGACCCCTTCGACTTCGAGCGCGTCGGGGTCGTCGCGCCAGGTCCGGCGCAGGACCGCGCATCGGGCATGGAAGGCGAGCACCCAGCACTGCACGAGAAGGGCGACGCCCAGCAAGGCGGTCACGAGCGCCCAGTAGGGCCAGATCGGGTGAGTCGACTCCGACATCGTGCGGCCGGTGACTTTCATTTCGATCGTGTGAGCGGTCATCTTCCAGACGACCAGCGCGAACACCGCGACCGTGAGCAGGGCGCCGAGCGTCTCGAGCGTCTCGCGCCCGCGCGGCCCCAGCGATCCCGAGAACACGCGGATCGTGACGTTGAGCCGCCCCGCCAGCGTGGCCGGCAGGCAGGAAGCGGCGGAGACGACGATCGCGATCGTCGACAGATCGTGCAGGCCGGGGATCGGCGCCTTCACCAGCCAGCGCAACAGCACGTCCGCCACCGTCAGCAGCCCGTCCACGGCGAGGAGCAGGAGCCCCGCGCCGGCCACGTAGCGCACGGCGCGGCGCAGCCGTGCGTCGACCCTGTCCCACGCATCGGCAGCGTCGAGCGCGAGTTCCGGCGCGGTCATTTGCCGGCACGCGCCTCGGCGACTTCGCGCACGTAGGCCTGATACAGCTTCTCGTTGCGCTCGGACTCCTTGCGGAACCCGTCGACCACGGACTGGGTAGCCGTCTTCCACCGCTGCAGCTCGTCCGCTCCGAGCGTGACGATGCTGCGCTTCGGTTCCGCCTTCGCGCGGTCGAATGCCGCCTGCGCCGCTTCGTCGAACTCGCGTCCCACGCGCCGGACGAGTTCCAGTCCGCTGTGCCTGTCGATCGCTGCCCGCGCACGCTCGGGAAGGCTGTCGTATTTCGCCTTGTTGAACGGCAACAGGATGCTCGACGAACCGAGGGGCAGGTTCACGTGATGCTTGGTCACCGCATCCAGGCGGAACGAATAGACGGCGAGCCAGTCCTTCAGCGTGCCGTCGACGACGCCGCGGCTCGCGGCTTCGGCGACTTCGCGCGTGGAGACGTTGCCCACGGGCACGGCGCCCAGGGCCCGCACGATGTCCTGCTGTTCGGCCCCGCCGGTCTGGATCTTCCTGCCCGCGAGATCCTCCAGGCGCGTCACCGGGAAGGTCGTGTTGAGGACGTTCGGCGGATTGATGTAGAGCGCGACGACCTTGAACGCCGGATCTTCGTAGCCGCGAAGAAGGCCTTTCTCGAAGAGCCGCCACGCGGCGACCGACGCTTCCGAAGAATCGGCGGCGACCAGCGGCAGGTTGAAGAGCGCGTCGTCCGGGAAGCGGCCCGATTCGTAGACCGGAATCACGAAGGCGAGATCGGCGATGCCGTCGGTGACGAGCTTCAGCTGCATCGCCGGGTTGCGGCCGGCGGCGCCGAGCGTTCCGCCCGCGAAGATCTCGAATTTCACCGTGCCGCCCGCATCGCGCTCGACCGCCTCCACCCACGGCGCGATCGTCTTCGTCACGAAGAACGACGTCGGCGCGAGAAACGTGGCGATGCGCAGCGTGACCGGCTCCTGCGCCTGCGCCTGCATCCCGAGAAGCGCCGCGAGGGCCACCAGCAATCGTCCCAGCCTTTTCATGTCTCCTCCTGCGTATCCGTTCGTCTTCCGGTCTTCCGCGACCGCGTTGCGCGAATCAGGCCGCGGCAGCCGCGGCCCGGCGGGCGCCCGTCTTCATCGCCTGCGCGTTCTCCGCGTGGCGCACCCGGTACTGCGGCTCGAGATCGCCCCAGAAGGCGATCGGCCGGTCGCCGACTTCGACATCGTCGCCACGACGCCGGATCACCAGCCACTTGTGCCAGTCGGCCGGATCGAGCGTCGGGTAATCCAGCCGGTTGAAATGCAGGTAGGCGCTCGACGCCTTGCGAGCCTGGCAGGCGGCCACGATCATCTGCGAGCACGTGAGGATGTCCTGGACCTCGAGCACCCGCATCAGCTGGTGCGGATCGGAGGCGCCCACCCTCGGCGCCTCGTTCTGCTCGAGGTCGTCGAGCCAGATCCGCGCGAGGCGCAGCAGTTCGTCGTTCTTGATGTCCGCGCAGTAGTTCTGCATGACGCGCGCGCTGGCGGCATTCAGCTCCTTCCAGTCGGGTCCCGGCGCCCGCTTCGCCAGCGGCGCGTACACGCGCGCCCGCTCGCGGGCGACCTGCTCCGGATCGGGATCCGCGGCAGCGACCGATCGCGCGTACAGCGCGGCGCGGGCGCCGGCGTACCGACCCGAGGTCGCCGCATGCGAATGATCCTGGCCGCCGAAGAGAAGGTCTCCCGCACCGAACAGGCCCGGGAGATTCGACATCAGGTCCCAGTCGACGAGCATCCCGCCGCACACGCCCTGTTCGCCGAAGGTCCGTTCCTGCGGCAGCACCGGCTCCCGCATGCCGTGCCCGCGCAGGAAGTCGTAGGTCTGCAGCATGTCCCGTGCCGGATCGAAGCCGGCGCGCGTATAGGTCTGCATCACCGGGATGCGGGTCTTGCCTTCGTTGCCGACCATGACGCCCCAGATCGCGCGCCGCTCGGCGTCGGGCATCGACGTCAGGTCGGCATAGAACGGAGGCGTGAACTCGCCGGCGAGCATCCGCTGCTCCAGGTCGGGAATCGGACGCGGCCCCAGGTACTGCTTCAGGCCCGGATGCGGGTGCGAACTGGATCCGCCTCCCATGATGAAGAACTTCTGGCGCTGCGCGGGCTGGCAGCGCTCGGCCACGCTCGACAGGACGCGGCCGTCCGCATCGACCCAGGGCACCTCCTTGCCGTTCGCATCGACGATCGTGCACGGATACCAGGTGTTGATCGCGTTGCCGCTGCCGTAGGGCGGATACGAATAGGGGCTGCCGAACGGCGAGCGCATCGACTTTTCCATCATCGTGAACTCGGCGCCCGCGCGCCACGCCATCGCGTAGCCGCTGCCGGAGCACGAAGGCGGACGGAAGGTCGTCAGCCCGCGCAACTCCGAGGAGAAGGTCCAGATGCGCTGCGGCCGGCTGGTGGCGAGGATCACCGCCTTCGCCCGCACCACGATGTACGCGCCGGTTCGGCAGTGCACTCCCGTGGCGCCGACGACGCGATTGCCGGGCGCACCCTTCTCGGTCAGCAGCGAGCTGACGGCGACACGGTCGAAGACCTGCACGCCCAGTCGACGGCACTCCTCGCGAAGGAGCGGCTTGTAGTTGTGGCCCCAGACGCGAAGGACCGTGCGGTTGCGGTAGTCGTAGGCGAACAGCAGCTTCGATTCGTCGTCGCGAAAGGCGGCGCCGGCGAATTCGTCGTCGGTGTCGCGCACCTTTCCGCCCATCTGCTCCAGCTCCAGGAGCGTTTCGTAGGCCGAGGCGCACTGCACGTAGGTGGAGATGCCGTTGCGGTATCCGCCGTGGTTGTCGACGAGCGCCTGGGCGAACTCCTCGGGCGGGATCGTCGAGGCGGGATTGTCGGCGGCCCATTGCCAGTGATCGACCCCCGCGCCGGCCGCTCCGCTGCGCTCGGTGGCGGCCTTCTCGAGGATGACCACCTTCGCCCCGCAGCGGGCGGCGGCGATCGCCGCCCATACGCCGGCGATGCCTCCGCCCAGCACGAGAACGTCGGCGTCGTGCACGCGCTGCGTTCCGTAGCTGACCGCATAAGGCCAGGGAAGGAGCCGGCCATCCCGATGACGGATACCCATTCGTCTCTCCCTACACGCGGAAATGCTCGCCGGTTTCCTTGCGCTTCCAGCGCACGCGCTGCTGCAGCGGGTGGTTCAGCCAGATGGCGCCGGGCAGCGGGCAGTCGTCCACGCAGGGGCCGCAATACCAGCACTCCTCGGCGTGCAGAACGATCGGCGGACGCCCTTTCTCCGGGTTGGGAACGAGAATGTCCTCGAGGCAGACCGTGACGCAGCGGTTGCATCCGTCGCAGATCGAGGCGTCGAACAGCACCGGGTTTCCCGGGCTCGGTGCGTTCGGGGTGGCATAGACGCGTGGTTCGTCGTTCATCGCTGCGGCTTCCGGGGGCAAGGGCTCGCCCCAAGTATCGATTCCGGCCGCGGCGCGGAATGTCACAAGCGATTGGGACAGGGCGGAGGCTCGTTTCCGTAGCCGAGGCAGAGCGAGAAGAGCTGGGCCTGGCTCGTGATGCCGAGCCGGCCGTACGCACGCTTGCGGTAGGTCAGGACGCTGTTCACGCCGATGCCGAGATCGAGCGCGATTCCTTCCGAGGTCATGCCGACCAGGATCCTGGCGAGCACGTCCAGCTCCCGGCCCGTCAAACCCGGATGCGCGCTGCGCAACAGCGACAGGAATCCGGCGAGTCTTCCCCACCGGTCGCGATATCTCGAGCGCGGGTCCCTCGCCTCGTCGTGCTTCATCGCGGCGATCGCCACGAAGCGGGCGATCGCCTCGATCCGCTCGAACTCCTCGTCGTCGAAGCTGCCGGCCTCGTCGTGCCGGTAGAGATTCAGGCAATGCAGGCGGCCGTCGCCGATCGATGCGATCGTCAAGCGCTCGAGGAGCCGGACGCGTCCGTAGTATTGCGCGCCGAAGGTTCCGCGAGGGGCGGCGTCGCGATGCAGGCGCAGGATGGCGATGCCGTCGCGGAATCGGGACGACTCGGGCACGCGAAGGCTGGGGTCGGTGCGGAAGTGCCCGCCGAGGTATGCCTGCTGGATCTCCGAAACGTGCTCGCCGCCGCGCAGCGTCGCCGACTCGAGCGACGGCGGCCGCGTGCGGGCATCGAAGCGCATCAGGCACAGGTGATCCACCCGCACGATCCGGTCGAGCGCCGCGACCAGTTCGTCGGCGAACCGCGCCCCGCCCGAAGCGGCGATGACGGGCGCGAAGAGATCGAGCACCTGGGGCACTTGCGGTTCGCTCGCGGGCGAGGACTTTCCTGACGCGGATCGGCCCGGCGAAATCGGCCGGGCGGGGCCTGCCCTCTTCGGCAGGCGCGCTGTTGACGCAACCCCTTCGCGATCGCATCCTTCCCGCGCATTCAAGCACATCGCCCGGCGTGCGGGAAGCGGACGCGTCGACCTGGAGCACGACGATGGACACTGGAACGGCCTACGGAAGACCCGAGCCGAGCTTCCGTGCGGAGCTGGCCTGCGTGCGTCCCGGCACGCCGATGGGGGAGCTGCTGCGGCGCTACTGGCACCCGGTAGGGCTGTCCTCCGATGCCACGGCGCGCCCGCGCCAGCTGAAGGTCCTCGGCGAAGACCTGATCCTGTTTCGCGACGGACTCGGCCGGCCGGGGCTCCTCCATCCGCGCTGCGCGCACCGGGGCACGACCCTGTACTACGGCAGGGTCGAAGAGCGCGGCATCCGGTGCTGCTACCACGGCTGGCTCTACGACGTGAACGGGCATTGCCTGGAGCAGCCCTGCGAGCCCGGCGGCGGGCGGCGTCGCGAGCGCATCCGGCAGCCGTGGTATCCGGTCGAGGAGCGCTACGGATTGATCTTCGCCTATCTCGGTCCCGCCGAGAGGAAGCCGTTCCTGCCTCGCTACGAATGCCTCGAGGCGCTGGAAGCCGGCGAGTTCATCGAGGCCGACGATTCCTCGATCGGCTCGGGCGGCCCCCGGATCGTTCCCTGCAACTGGCTGCAGCACTGGGAGAACGTCGTCGATCCCTTCCACGTGCCGGTGCTCCACGGCTGGTTCTCGGGCCCGCAGTTCGTCGAGCAGATGGGCCTGATGCCCGAAGTCTCCTTCGAGACGACCGCCCTCGGCGTGCGCGTCACCTCGGTGCGCGAGCTGCCCGACGGGACGGTTCACCGGCGAGTGACCGAGGCGGCGATGCCGACGCTGCGGGTCGTTCCCAGCCCTCGGGTCGGTCGATACGGCAGAGTCGAATCGATCGGCTGGGTGCTGCCGATAGACGACACCCACTATCGCATCTACGTCGCCGGCCGGGTCGCTCGCAACGGAGAGCTCGCGGCCATGCGGTCGCGCATGAACAACCGGCTCTGGCACGAATTGAGCGAAGAGGAACACCGGGACTTCCCCGGCGACTACGAGGCGCAGACCGGCCAGGGAGAGATCACGCTGCATTCCGAGGAGCATTTCGGAACGACGGACAAGGGCATCGCATTCCTGCGCCGATTCCTCGAGCGGCAGCTGCGAACGGTGGCCGAAGGCGGCGATCCGGCCGGCGTGGCCTTCACCGAGGAGGCCGCGTACACGGTCTTCGAGGCGGGAAACTACCGGGAAGCGCCGGGGGCCCGCCGCGAAGGCGCGAGCAGCACCCAGGCGTAGCGCGCCCGAAGCGGGCGATCGGCGCCGTAGCGGTACGGCAGCTCGATGCGGCGCGCCTCGGCCTCGCGGTCGGCCAGGCCGAGGCTCTGCAGCAGCTCCGGCAGGCGGTCGTCGCTCGCCACGACGACGCGCGGCTCGTCGCGCGCCGCCTCGGGCATCGCTTCGCCGGCGAGCACGATCGTCGAATCGGGGAACTGCACGCGCAATCGCGCCGCCAGGCGGCGCTCTTCGCTGACGATCACCCCGCGCGCGAAGCCGTCGGCGCGCAGCGCGGCCGCGAGCGCGCCGGTCGGCTCGTTCAGGTCGCCGGGCGTCGCGAAGCGCCCCTGCACCGGCGCCTTCGCCGCCAGCAGCACGAAGATCAGTGCGCCGAAGGCGAGCGTCGCGCAGCGGTACGCGCCGGCGCGGCGGCCTTCGGCCAGCGTCGGCCGCACCGCGAAGAACATCGCCGGCAGCACGAACAGTCCCGGCACGAACCAGCGCGCCTTGAAATGCGTGACGCCGCCGGCGACGACGAGGACGACGAGCAGCGCGACGAAGAGCAGCAGGTACGCGCGCACGACGCGCCGCGGAGCCGGATCGGCAGGCGCCGACCAGGCGCGGCGCCCGAAGAAGGCGAGCACGGCGATCCAGAACGGCGTGACGAAGCCGACGAGCGCGAGCAGCGCGCTGCCGCCTCCGACGAGCCAGCCGGAGGCGAAGGCGTGGTCCGGATCGACGCCCATCTTCGACATCGTCCCGGCGCTGGCGAGATGCCAGTGACCGAGCAGCCACAGCGCGTGCGGCGCGACGACGAGCGCGGCGACGAGGATCGTCCACGCGAGCCGCGCGTCGACGACGCGCCTGCGCAGTTCCGGCACGACGAGCGCCGTGCCGGCGAGCAGCGCGGCGAACGCGACGTTGTTGTACTTCGCGAGCACGGACAGACCGAGCGCGAGCCCGAGCGCGGCGTATTCCGCCACGCCCGGGCGCTGCGCGACGCGAACGAAGGCGTAGACCACGGCGGCCGCGGTCGTCGTCGCCAGCGCCGTGTGCGTGAGGTCGCGCTGCGCGTCCCACGACAACGAGACGAGCCAGAGCATCGACAGCGTGCCCAGCCAGGCCGCGCGCGGCGGCATCAGGCGCCGGGCCGCGAGCAGCGTCAGCGTCCAGGCGGCGAACAGCATCAGGTTCTTCGCCAGCGCGAGCGCGAACACCGACACCCCGAGCACGCGGAAGAACGCGTGCTGCAACCACGTGTAGAGCGGCGGCTGTGCACCGTAGCCGAGCGCGAGCGTGCGCGCGGCGAGCGTCTGCTCGGCCTCGTCCAGCTCCAGCGAATCGGAAACGAGCACGCGCAGGGCGACCTGCGCCGCGAACCAGCCGAGCATCAGCGCGATCGGGAAACGCAGGTCGTCGCCGGCGAGGCGCGATGCCGGGCTGCGGGAAACGGGGCTCGTCACGGGCGGGGCGTAGCGTGAGGCGTGCATCATTGCACGCTGCGCAGCGGCGGCGCGAGACAATCGGGACGATGAACGAATCGCTTTCCAGCCACCGGGCCACCGATAGGAGCGCACCCAGGAGCGCACCCGGGGACGCGCCCGCGCTCGCCAGGCCGATCGACGTCTCCATCGTCGTCCCGATGTTCGACGAGGTGGAGAACCTGCGCGAGCTGGTCGAGCGGGTCGGCGCGGCGCTCGCGCCCACCGAATGGCGCTTCGAGCTGATCCTCGTCGACGACGGCTCGCGCGACGGCTCGGCGGCGCTGCTGCGCGAGCTGGCCGGGGACATCGACTGGCTGCGCCCCGTGCTGCTCGCGCGCAACTACGGCCAGTCGATCGCCCTGCAGGCGGGCTTCGACCGCGCGCAGGGCCGCTACGTCGTCACGCTCGA
>QEVN01000080.1 GCA_003576795.1 Burkholderiales bacterium | reverse complement strand
CGCAGCGCGCGAACAGAGGGCTCAACCTCTCACTTCCCCATGCCCGAACACCACGTACTTCAGCGACGTGAGCCCTTCGAGGCCTACCGGCCCGCGCGCATGCAGCTTGTCGGTGGAAATGCCGATCTCCGCGCCGAGCCCGTACTCGAAGCCGTCGGCGAAGCGGGTCGACGCGTTGATCATCACCGACGCCGAATCGACCTCGCGCAGGAAGCGCATCGCCCGCACGTGGTTCGTGGTGACGATCGCATCGGTGTGCTGCGACCCGTAGGCGGCGATGTGGTCGATCGCCTCGCCGACACCCTCGACCACGCGGATCGCCAGGATCGGCGCCAGGTATTCGGTGCGCCAGTCTTCCTCGGTGGCCACGCTGCAGGCGATGCCCTGCGCCGACAGGATCGCGCGCGTGCGCTCGTCGCCGCGCAGCTCGACGCCCTTGTCGGCGTAGATGCGCCCGAGCGCCGGCAGCAGCCGATCGGCGATCCTGTTCGCGACGAGCAGCGTCTCCATCGTGTTGCACGGCGAATAGCGCTGCGTCTTCGCGTTGTCGCAGATGCGGATCGCCTGATCGAGGTCCGCCTCGTCGTCGACGTAGACGTGGCAGACGCCGTCCAGGTGCTTGAGCACCGGCACCCGCGCCTCGCGCGAGATGCGCTCGATCAGCGACCTGCCGCCGCGCGGGACGATGACGTCCACCCACTGCGGGGACGCGATCAGCGCGCCGACGGCGGCCCGATCGGTCGTCTCGATCGCCTGCACCGCGTCTTCCGGCAGGCCCGCGCTGCGCAGTCCTTCGCGCACGAGCGCGGCGAGCGCCTGGTTGCTGTGGAAGGCCTCGGAGCCGCCGCGCAGGATCGTCGCGTTGCCCGACTTGATGCACAGCGCCGCCGCATCGATCGTCACGTTCGGACGCGATTCGTAGACGATTCCGATGACGCCCAGCGGAACGCGCATCTGGCCGACCTGGATGCCGGTGGGGCGAAAGCGCAGGTTCGAGATCTCGCCGACCGGGTCGGGCAGCGAGGCGACCTGCAGCAGTCCTTCGCGCATGCTCGCGAGCACGGCCGGGCCGAGCGCCAGGCGGTCGACGAAGGCGGCGTCGTGCCCCGCCGCCCGCGCGGCGGCGAGATCGCGTTCGTTCGCCTCGACGAGCCGGTCGGCATCACGCGCGATCGCTTCGGCGGTGGCGGCGAGCGCGCGATTCTTCGCGGCGGTGCCGGCGCGCGCCATGTCGCGGCTCGCCGCGCGTGCGCGGCGCCCGACGTCGGACACGTAGGCAGGGATGTCGATCGATTCAATCTCCATCGGGATTCCCCACGAGTACAGGGGCGCCGGCGATGCGCAGCGCCAGCGATTCCAGCGCCTGCCAGGCGTCGCCCGCTTCGATGCCCTTGACCATTCTATCGCCCGTCGCTGCGCGGCGCAGGGCTTCGCGCAGCGCCGCCGCGTCCAGGCGGGCGAGCGCCCGCTCGTAGCCCCGCTCGCGCGGGCGCGGTACGCGCGCCTCGCGCATCGCCTGCGCGAGCGCGGTTCCGGCGTCGCAGGCTTCGCGCAGCCGCAGCAGCGTGCGCAGCGCATCGGCGAGCGCCCACAGCACGAGCGGCTCGGCCACACCTTCGGCATGCAGGCCGTCGAGCGTGCGCAGCGCGCGCGCTGCATCGGCGTTCAGCATCGCGTCGACCAGGTCGAAGGCGTCGTAGCGCGCCACGTCGAGCACGGCGGCGCGCACGGCGTCGCGCGACAGCTCGCCTTCGGGGCAGAGCAGCGCCAGCTTGGCGATTTCCTGGTGGGCGGCGAGCAGGTTTCCCTCGACCCGCTCGGCGATCCATTCGAGGGTGTCGCGATCGGCGCGCTGCTTCTGGCGCCCGAGTCGCGCGGCGATCCACTGCGGCAGTTGCGCGCGCTCGATCGGCCACACGGCGACGACGTAGCCGGCGCGCTCGATCGCCGCGAACCATTCGCTGGCGGTGCTCGCGCGGTCGAGCCGCGGTCCGCTCACCAGCAGGCGCGTATCGTCGTCCAGCCGCGCGGCCGCCTCGGCCAGCGCCTTGCCGATCTCCTTCGTCGGCTTGCCGGCGCCGAAACGCAGCTCGATCAGGCGCCGGCCGGCGAACAGCGACAGCGCATCGGCCTGCGCGGTGAGCGCCTCGACCTGGAAGCCGCGGCCCGCTTCGAACACCTGCCGCTCGTCGAAGCCCTGCGCGCGCAGCGCGTCGCGCACCGATTGCGCGCATTCCTGGACGATCAGCGCTTCGTCGCCGTGGATCCAGACGATCGGCGGCACCCGGCGCGCGAGCGCGCCGGCGAGCGCGTCGGCGCGCAGCTGGGTCATTTGTTGCCGAGCGCCGCGAGGCGGCGCAGCAGCTGCTGGACGAGATCCGACTGCATCTCCTTGTACAGCAGCTCCTCTTCCTGCTGCTTGGCGACCTGCTCGACGTCGCTCGACGTGATGTCCCGATGCAGCACGATCTCGGTGGGCGGCAGCAGCACCGTGCTGTCGCGCGCGACCACGCGGAAGGTGAAGCGAAGCCGCAACTGGTATTCGCGCGGCCGGCCGGTGGAGGAGTAGCCGACGACCTCCTTCTCGCGCGCCTCGGAGAGCACCTCGAGTCGCGCGTCGGCTTCCTTCGGGTCGTCCACGATGCGCGTGTCCTGTGCGACCCGCACCAGGCGACGGAACTCCGCGCCGATCGCCGAGGTCGGCGAGAAGTTCGTGTACAGCGTGCGAAACGGGAGGTCGGCGGAGCGGCGCAGGTGGAAGCCGCAGCCGGAAAGTGGCGCAGTGACGGCCGCGGCGATCGCCGCGGCCGTCACTGCGCGTAATGCGGAGCGCCGCTGCGCGGCGCGGGCAAGGGCGGGGCTGGCAGCGGGAAGGGGCACGGTGAATCGCGGTGCTCGTCGCATCGGTTCGGCCCCCTTCACCCTTTACCCTTCACCCTTCACCTCCTCAAACAACCACATTCACCAGCCGCCCCGGCACGATGACGATCTTGCGCGGCGTGCGGCCTTCGCCGTGGCGGGCGAAGGCGTCGGTGGCGAGCGCGGCGTTGCGGATCGCTTCGTCGTCGGCGGAGGCGGTCACGCGCACCGAGCCGCGCACCTTGCCGTTGATCTGCAGCACGAGCTCGATCGCGTCCTGTTCGAGCGCGCGTTCGTCCACCTGCGGCCACGGGGCGTCGAGCAGGTCGCCGAGCACGGCGGCGAAGCCGAGTTCGACCCACAGGGCGTGTCCGATGTGCGGCACCACCGGATAGAGCATGCGGATCAGGATCGACAGCGCCTCGCGCATCACCTCGTCGGAGGCGGGCGTGGCCGGAAGCTTCGCCGCCTCGATCGCGTTGAGCATCTTCATCGCCGCCGACACGACGGTGTTGTACTGCTTGCGGCGATAGTCGTAGTCGGCCTGGCGCAGGATCGCGTGCACCTCGCGGCGCAGCGACTTCTGGGCATCGTCGAGCGCCTGCGGGTCGACCGCCGGCACGCGCGGCCCGGTCGACAGCGCGGCGTGCTGCGCGAAGGCGCAGGCCCACAGCCGGCGCAGGAAGCGTTGCGCACCCTCGACGCCGGCGCCCGACCATTCCAGCGTCTGCTCCGGAGGCGAGGCGAACATCACGAACAGGCGCGCGGTGTCGGCGCCGTAGCGATCGATCAGCGCCTGCGGGTCGACGCCGTTGTTCTTGCTCTTCGACATCGTCCCCATGCCGCCGTACTCGACGGGCAGTCCGTCCGTCTTCGAGCGCCACGCGATCGGCTTGCCCGTGGCGTCGTAGTCGGTTTCGATGTCGTCGGGCCAGAAGTACTCGATGCCGCCGCGTTCGTTGCGCCGCGAGTAGATGTCGTTGAGCACCATCCCCTGGCACAGCAGGTTCCTGAAGGGCTCGTCGAAGCGCACGAGGCCGCGATCGGGATCGCCGGGAAAGTCGCCGCGCAGGTCGCGCATCACCTTCGTCCAGAAGCGCGCGTACAGCAGGTGCAGCACCGCGTGCTCGATGCCGCCGATGTACTGGTCCATCGGCATCCAGTAATCGTTGCGCGCGTCGACCATCGACTCGTCGTTGTCCGGCGAGCAGTAGCGCATGTAGTACCAGGACGAGTCGACGAAGGTGTCCATCGTGTCGGTTTCGCGCCGCGCCGGCCTGCCGCACTTCGGGCAGTCGCAGCGCAGGAAGCGCTCGTCCTTCGCCAGCGGATTGCCGCTGCCGTCGGGGACGAGGTCTTCGGGCAGCACGACGGGCAGCTGCTCGTAGGGCACCGGCACCGCGCCGCACGCATCGCAGTGCACGATCGGGATCGGCGTGCCCCAGTAGCGCTGGCGCGAGATGCCCCAGTCGCGCAGCCGGTACTGCACGCGGCGGGCGCCGAGGCCCTTCGCTTCGAGGTCGGCGGCGATCGCATCGATCGCCGCGTCGTGGTCGAGCCCGTCGTAGCTGCCGGAGTTCACCAGCTTCGCGTTCGCCGTGGCTTCGTACCACGGCTGCCACTCGGTGTCCGAGAAGGTCCTGCCCTCCACGTCGATCACCTGCGGGATCGGCAGGCCGAACTTGCGCGCGAAGGCGAAGTCGCGCTCGTCGTGCGCGGGCACGCCCATCACCGCGCCGTCGCCGTAGCTCATCAGGACGTAGTTGCCGACCCAGACGGGAACCTGCGCGCCGGTCAGCGGATGCCGCACGAAGAGGCCCGTGGGGCGGCCGTCCTTTTCGCGCGTGGCGATGTCGGCTTCGGTGGCGGCGCCGTGGCGGCATTCGTCGACGAAGGCGGCCACCGCCGGGTCGCGTGCGGCAGCCACTGCCGCGAGCGGATGCTCGGGCGCCACCGCGACGAAGCTGACGCCCATGATCGTGTCGGCGCGCGTGGTGAAGACGTGGAGCCGGCCGTCGCCGACGAGCTCGCCGCGGTCGTCGCGGATCTCGTGCGGGAACGCGAAGCGCACGCCCACCGAGCGGCCGATCCAGTTCTCCTGCATCAGCTTCACGCGCTCGGGCCAGCCCAGGCCTTCGAGATCGGCGATCAGTTCGTCCGCGTAGCGCGTGATCGCCAGGTAGTACATCGGGATCTCGCGCTTTTCGACGAGCGCGCCCGATCGCCAGCCGCGGCCGTCGATCACCTGCTCGTTGGCGAGCACGGTCTGGTCGGAGGGATCCCAGTTCACCGTTCCCGTCTTCAGGTACGCGATGCCCTGCTCGAGCATCTTCAGGAACAGCCACTGGTTCCACTTGTAGTAGTCGGGCGCGCAGGTGGCGACTTCGCGATGCCAGTCGATGGCCAGGCCCATCGAGCGCATCTGCCCCTTCATGTGCGCGATGTTCTCCCACGTCCACTTCGCCGGCGCGACCCTGTTCTTCATCGCCGCGTTCTCGGCGGGCAGGCCGAAGGCGTCCCAGCCCATCGGCATCAGCACGTTGTAGCCGTTCATCCGCAGATGCCGGTACATCACGTCGTTGATCGTGTAGTTGCGCACGTGCCCCATGTGCAGCTTGCCCGACGGGTAGGGCAGCATCGAGCACGCGTAGAACTTGCCTTTCGGAAAGCGCGGGTCGTTCTCGATCGCGCGATAGGCGTCGATCGACTGCCAATGGGCCTGCGCGGCCTTCTCGACCTCGGAGGCGTCGTAACGTTCGTGCATGGGGCGGCGGGCGGGAAAATCGCGGGAAACCTTCGAGTGTACACGGCGACTTCGAGCGTGCCGGCGTCCGGGAGCCGCGCTTGCAGGCGGTGCAAACGCAAGCGAGCGAGGTCCTTCCATGGCGATCGCGAACCCTTCCCTCCTGCTCGTCCCCGGGCGCATCGAACGCGACACCGAGGCGCAGATCCAGTTGCAGCAGATGGTGCAGGGATGGTGTCCGGCGTGGCCGCTGCTGCGCCGCCTCGGCTTTCGCACGCGCGACGAGATCGACGACGAGCGGATGGCGCTGCGGGGGCTTCCCTTCGGCGACTCGCGTCAGGAGTCGGGGTCGACGCCCTGACGCGCATCTGCGTGCAGCCGACGCGCCGCGTCGGCCTGCTTCCATGCACGTACGGCCCAGAAGCCCAAGGCCACCAGCGCGAGCAGATTGATCGCGATTCCTGCAATCCAGAAGCCGTTCACTGCGGAATCCTTCTCCGATCGGGGAAGTGGGCCAGGAAATGCGCCAGATCCGCCAGCGCCTCGTCGGCCAGGCCCGCCAGCTCCTGCGTCATCGCCGCGCCGTAGCCGATGCGCCTGCCGCTGGCGAACTCGCGCATCGACTTCAGCAGGTAGTCCTCGCGCTGGTTCGCCAGCCGCGGCATCTGCTCGCGCCCCGAGAAGTCGGGATTGTGGCAGACGCCGCAGCGGTGCCGCGTCGCGAGCGCGCGTCCGCGTTCGAAGCGGTCGGCGTCGGGCGCCTGCGCCGGCGGTTCGGGCGGGGGCAGCCCGGCGATCGCCGCCGAGAAGGCGCGCAGGTCGTCGTTCGTCATCGAACGCGCCTGCTCGATCATCACCGGCTCGCCGCGCCTTCCGTCGCGCAACAGGAAGAGCTGCGTCATCGCGAAGAACGCGGGCTGGCCGCCGAGCGAAGGCACCAGCGCAGTGGTCGAGCGGCCGTTCTCGCCGTGGCAGGCGAGGCATGCGGCGAAGCGCGCGGCGAAGTCTTCGCCCTGCGCGCCCGCCGGAACGCTCGCCGCCGCCGTGAGGGCCAGGACGGCCGCTGCGGCCGAACGTGCGCCCCCGGTCATCGAGTGCCGGTGTACGTGATCCGGTAGATCGCGCCGTTGTGGTCGTCGGAGACGAGCAGCGAGCCGTCCTTGCGCACCGTCACGTCGACCGGCCGGGCGAGGTACGTGTTGTTCTCGACCAGCCCGGTGAGGAAGGGCTCCATTCCGGTGACTTTTCCGTTGCCGTCGATGAAGATCGCGACGACGTCGGCCGCGTATTTCTGCGTCTTGTTCCACGGGCCGTGCCGCGCAAGGAAGATCGCGTTGCGGTACTTCTGCGGGAACATCTTGCCGGTATAGAAACGCATGCCGAGCGGGGCGGAGTGTGCGCCGAGCAGGGCGGCCGGCTTGACGAAATCGCTGCAGCTCCTGCCCCAGCCGAACTCGGGATCGGCGAACTCGCCGGAGTGGCAGTACGGATAGCCGAAGTGCTGCTTGCCCGGCGCGCTCAGGCGGTTGAGCTCGTCGAAGGGCAGGTCTTCGGACATCCAGTCGCGCTGGTTGTCGCCGAACCACAGTTCGCCCGTCTTCGGATGGAAGTCGAAGCCGACCGTGTTGCGCACGCCGCGCGCCACCGTTTCCTCGCCGCTTCCGTCGAGATTCATGCGGAGGATGCGGGCGTACTGCTCGGGCGGATCGCAGATGTTGCACGGCGCGCCCACCGGAACGTAGAGCTTGCCGTCGGGGCCGATGCGGATGAACTTCCAGCCGTGCGGAATGTCGCCGGGCAGCTTGTCGTAGATCTTCACCGGCTCCGGCAGCTTGTCGAGGTTCGCCTCGACGTTGTCGTAACGCACGATCTCCTTCGGCGTGGCGACGTACAGCGCGCCCTTGTAGTACTCGATGCCGTTCGGCAGCATCTGCTTGTCGAGGATCGTGCGCACCTGGCGCTTGCCGTCGTGCTCGGTGATCGCGTAGACCTTGCCCGCGACGAAGAGCGAGCTCACGAAGACCGTGCCGTTGTCGCCTTCGCGCAGGCCGCGCGCATCCAGCACGTCGGCGGCGAACACCTCGGCCCGGAAGCCGGGTGGCAGCTTCATCTTCGCCACCGGAAGCTGTTCGGCCGGCGTTGCGATCGGCATCGCCGGCACCGGCGCCATCTTCATCGCGGTGTCGGTGGTCGGGCGCCCTTTCGCCCAGAACGGCTCTTCTTCCTTCTTCGCGTCGGACTGCGCGAGCGTGATGGCAGGCAGCGTGAGCAGCGCGGCCAGCAGTGCGCCGGCCAAGCGTCGGCGCTTCGGATACGAACGCGTCTTCATGCGAGTCTCCGGTGTCCTTCGGGGCAGGGGCGGCCCGGGACGTGACTCCCCCGGGTCCGTCGGCGCCAGCGTAGCGCGCGGCGGACGGGCTGTCAGCAGCGGGGGGGGGGTCGCCTTCGCGGCCGGACTCAGAACGCGGTCTGCGCGCGCACGCCGGCGTAGAAGTTGCGCTTCGGCGCCGGCTCGTAGAAGCGCCCGCCGGCCGCGTTGACGATCACCGAGCCGACATAGCGGCGATCGAAGACGTTGTCGATCCGCACGAAGGGCTCGACGCGCCAGCCGGCGGCGCGCAGGTCGAAGCCGGCGCGCAGGTTCGCCACGGCGTACGCGTCGGCGTGCTCGGTGTTGGCATCGTCGACGGCCACCTTGCCGCTCCAGGAAGCTTCGACGCCGGCCACGAAGCCGTTCGTCGCGTGGCGCCAGGTAGCCTCGGCGAAGAGCGATGCCTTCGGTACGCCGGGCAGGCGGTTGCCCGACAGCTCGCTGCCGTCGAGCGCGCGGTAGTCGCGAAACTCGGCCTGCATCCACGTCCCGGCGAGCGACGCGGCGAAGCCGCGGCCGAGCGCCGAGTCGACGCCGAGTTCGACGCCGCGGCGCGCGGTGCGCGCAGCGTTGCGGAAGGTGGTGCGGCCGCCGACGTTGGCGTCGGGGACGATGTCGTCGCGCGTGGCGGTGCGGAACAGCGCGAGCGTCGCCTGCGTGCCCGTTGCGGGCCGCCACTTCAGGCCGATCTCGTAGTTCGTGCTGCGACTGGACTGCAGGTCGAAGTTCAGGCCCGGACTGCCGTCGGGCCGGTAGGCCAGCTCGGCGAAGGTCGGCGTCTCGAAGCCGCGGCCGACCGAAGCGTAGACGTTCGCCGAGTCGGACAGCGCGTAGAGCACGCCGAGCACCGGGCTGGTTGCCGAGTAGTCGCGCGATCCCGAGTCGTCGGGATTCGTCGCATCGACGAAGGCATCGCGCACCGTGAAACGGACGTTCGAGCGGCGTGCGCCGCCGGAGAGCTTCCACTGCGGCGTGATCCACCATTCGGCGAGCGCGTACTGGTCGAAGTCGCGCACCGTGTCGGACTCGTTGCGCCGCAGCGCGCCGACGACGCCCCCGTCGTTGACGAAGCCCTTGCGCCGTTCGTTCATCCGGTCGTAGTCGACGCCGAACGTGGCGTCGATGCGCCCTCTCGCAGTGCGCACGCTCTTCGTCCACTGCAGATTCAGGCCGCCGAAGCCGCGATCGAGGTCGACGACTCCGCCCGACGAGCCGGATGCGGCGCCGCTGAAGGCGAGGAACTGGCGCAGCCCGCGCTCGCCGCCGTAGGCGCGTATCCGCAGCGTGGAGCCGTCGCCGATCCGCCGTTGCCAATCGGCGCCGATCTGCCGGTGATCGACGCTCTTGCGGGTGTCGAAGGCAACGGCGCCGGTGCCGGCCTGCCGCGGATCGCTGGCGAGTTGCGCGCGCGTCAGGCCGAGCGGATCGAGCGTGTCGGGCTGGTCGAGCGCGGTGGCGCTGAGCGAGAAGCGGCTCGCGTCTCCGGACCAGACCAGTCGCGCGTTCGCCAGGTCGCGGCGGGTGCGGCTGTGATCGCGCCAGCCGTCGGTGCGAAAGCGCGAAGCGTCGACGCGCCCGCCGAGTGCGCCGGTGGTGCCGCCGAATTCGACGCCGAGCTTGCGCGCACCGAAGCTGCCTGCGCCGGCCTGCATGCCGAAGGTCGGCTGCTGCGGCGGATCCTCGGTGAACACCGTGACGACCCCGCCCGAAGAGTTGCCGTACAGCGCGGCGAAGGGGCCGCGAAGCACTTCGATGCGCTCGGCGCCGTCGAGATCGAACAGGCCCGTCTGGCCCTGTCCGTCGGGCATCGTCAGCGGCACGCCGTCCTGCACGAGGCGCACGCCGCGCACGCCGAAGCTCGCGCGCGCGCCGAAGCCGCGCGACGACACCTGCAGGTCCTGCGCGAAATTCTGCCGGTTCTGCACCTGGATGCCGGGGACGCTGCCGAGCGCTTCCGACAGATTCACGCCCGGACGCTGCGCGTGGATCTCGTCCGCGTCGACGACGTCGACCGAGGCGGGGACGTCGAAGGCGCGCTGCGCGCTGCGCGTCGCGGTGATGGTCACGGGCTCGAGCGATTGTGCGCAGGCGGGTACGGCTGCCAGCGAGATGGCGACGGCGACGAGTGCGGGGAGCACTACTTCACGCCGCTTCGTCGACCACGAACGGAGACTCGAAGCCTCTGCGCGGGTGCGTGCGATACGCGTGACGCACGGCCTCGGCGCCGTAGCGGCGTTCGAGCGCACGGATCGCGAAGTGACCGCGGCTCATCGTCTGATAGTGATCCATGAAGAGCAGGTTGATCGCCGCGCCGGCGGCCGCGCCCACGCCCGGTACGAGCATGCCAGCCGCCTTCTGCGTAAGCTGGATTTTGTAGCGTGTCGCGACCATCGCGATCAATCGCACCATTGCCGGTGCGCCTTCCTGCGCTACGCCGCGTTGCGCGACGTAGCGCGAGGCTTCGCTGACGGCGCGCGCGAGTACCGCGCGCACCGCGTAATACCCCGATTCGGCCGCGTCGTCGCGCGGCGAGTCTCCGCCGAGCGCGAACACTTCGAGCGCCGCCATCCGTGTATCGGGCGCGCCCGGGTCTTCGCCTTCGGCGCGCGCCACGTCGAGGATCGAACGCATGATCAGCACGGTGGACAGCGGGATCTCGATCGACAGTCCCGCAATGCCGAGCGCGCCTCCGGCACCACCACTCACCGAGCCCAGCAGCTTGTGCAGGCGCGGACTGGCCTGGCGGCGCCCCGGTTCCAGCGTGCGCGCTGCAGCGTCTACCGAACGCTGCAGCGCATGATGCGTGATGATGCCGAGCCGCTTGCGGACCGACGGCGGCAGCAGGTCGACCGTGCGTTCGATCGGGCCGCCGAGGAAGTCGCTCAGCCGAGCGGCAAGGCCCGGCCGCTCGAGCAGTTCGCGCGCCTCCTCGAGCTTGCGCAGGTCGGCGGCATCCAGCTTCATGATGCGCAACCGGCGCGGCGACGGTGCGTCAGGGCACGCGCACGACCATCGGCGCGTTGCCTTCGCGCAGCAGCCCGGCGGTGACGCTGCCGAGCACCGCCGCCTGCAGCGCGGAACGCCCGCGGGTGGCCATCACCACGAGGATGTCGCGCCGTTCGCCGATGAAACTGGCCATCGCTTCGACCGGGTCGCCGTGCAGCACTTCCCAGTTCGCTTCGACCCCGAAGCGCCGGCCGAGATCGACCGCGTGCGAGCGCACGTAGGAGCTTTCCAGCGCGTCGTTCGCCGGCACGTTCGGGTCGGGGCGCGCCTCGGGCGAGATGACCTGGACGACGAGCAGGCGCGCCTTCAGCGCGCGCGCCCATTCGCCGGCCTGCTGCTCCATCCACTCGGAGTGCCCGCTGCCGTCGATCGGCAGCATCACGGTGTTGATCTGGATCGGCTCGTGCCCGCCCTGCTGGCGGCCGTGCGGACGGTAGACGAGCACCGGGTTGTGGCCGGTGCGGACGACGTCGTGCGCGACGCTGCCGAGGATGGCCTCGGCCAGTCCGCTGCGCCCGTGCGTGGTCATCGCCACCAGCGTGCCGCGCACGCGGGCCGCTT
>QEVN01000079.1 GCA_003576795.1 Burkholderiales bacterium | reverse complement strand
GAACACGGTCGACGATGCGAAGCCTGCCGTCGACCCACGCGCCGGTGTCTCCGGTGCGCAGCCAGCCGCGCGGATCGAAGGCGGCGCGCGTGCCCTCCTCGTCGCCCCAGTAACCGACGAACAGATCGGGCGAGCGAACGAGGATCTCGTCGTTCTCGCCGAGCTCGACCTCGACGCCGGGCGGCGGCGTGCCCACGTCGCCGGGCCGCGGGAAAGGGCCGGTCTGGCCAGCGATGATCGCGCCGGCGGTCTCGGTCTGGCCGTACATCTCGACCACGTTCACCCCCCAGACCTGCCACAGCGCCATCGTCTCGGGCGGCAGCGGCGCGCCGCCGGAGACGACGAGGCGCAGCCGGTCGAAGCCGAGCTTCGACAGGGCCGGCCGAAAGACGGCCGCACGGGCCAGGCGCCCGGCAAGCGTATCCGCGTCGTCGGCACGACCGTCCCATCGCGCGCGCGCCTGCCGGCGGCCGACGTGCATCGCGGCCTCGTAGCAACGGCGCTTCAGCGGACTCGTGCTGCCCAGCGCGATGAGCACCTGGGAGGCGAACTTCTGCAGATAGCGCGGAACGGTGAACAGCACCGTGGGCGCGACCTCGAACATCGTCGTCGGCATCTCGTCGAGGCTCTCGCCGATGTGGGGAACGAGCGAGGACATCAGCGGAAGCGTGATCGCGACGTCGCGCCCGAGCACGTGGCACAGCGGCAGGTAGATCACGGTGCGCTGCTCGCCCTGCGCGAGAAGCGGATAGTGCTCGACGATGCCGAAGGCCCCGGCGAGATGCGCGCCATGCGCGACCAGCGCGCCTTTCGGGTTGCCGGTCGTGCCCGAGGTATAGACGATGAACGCGGGATCGGCGCCCGAGAGTTCGCCGGCCATGGCCGCGAGCGCATCGACGTCACCGCCCCGCTCGTCGACGAGCTCGCGATACGGCAACAGCCGTGCATCGTCGTACGCGAACATCGCATCGGTATCGACGACGACGATGCGCCGCAGCGCCGGCAGCCGCTGCGCGATCGGCAGGATCCTGTCGACGTACTCCTGGTTCTCGGCGACGAACAGGCAGGCGCCGCCGTCGCGCATCTGGTATTCGACCTCCGCCTGCGAGGCCGTGGGGTAGATGCCGTAGACGATGGCGCCCGCCGCCTGCGCGGCCAGGTCGACGACGACCCATTCCTCGCAGGGATCGCCCATGATCGCGACGCGATCGCCCTTGCGCACGCCGAGCGATCGCAGCGCTGCCGCGCATCGCGCGACCATCGCCGCGAGCTGCGCGAAGCTGCGTTCGCGGTACAGGCCGAGATCCTTCGAGCGCAACGCGACGGCATCGGGCGTGGCCCGCGCGCGTTCGACGAGCAGACGCGGGGCCGTCCATTCGCGAAGGGTACGGGCGTTGATCGCGGACACCGGCGAGGCAGCGGGTCGACGCATCTCGGATCCGATACGCAGGTGGACCGGGATCGTCTATTATTCTATAGAATGTGTCAAGCAAGGCGCCGCGTGCGCCTCTTCGCGGCCGGGCCGGTGGCGCGCGCGGCCTCCGACACGACGCCGGCGCACAGCAGCTCGCTGAAGTTCGACGCGATCGTCTCCAGGTCCACGCCCGGTTCCCGTCCGTACCACGCAGCGGCCGAGTTGCACAACGCGAGCAGCGCGAGCGTCGCGAGGCGGCAATGCAGGTCGCCGCGCAGTTCGCCCGAGGCGACGCCGGCCTCGAAGATTCCCTGGATGATCGCCTCGTAGCGGGCCGAGAGCCGCCCGATCCGTCGGCGCGCGGCGTCGGACAGGTGCTGTCGTTCGCTCAGGAACACGCGCACGAAGTCGTGCTTCTCCGACGTGGCGCGCAGGTGGCTTCCGATCACCAGCGACAGGCGTTCGCACGCGGTGCCCGGCGCACGAGCGGCCGCCGAAGCGTGCTCGATGAAGCCTTCGACGCCGCGCTGGCAGATCGACTCGAGCGCGTCCTCCTTCGACGAGAAGTAGTAGTAGAGGCTCGCCTGGCGAATGTGCAGGCGATCGGCGATGTCCTGCGTCGTGGCGCCGTGATATCCGCGCTGGGCGAAGACGGCGGCAGCCGCCTCGATCACTTCGTCGGCGCGCTTGCGCGGGCTGCGGGCGGAGCGCCGCGGCAGGCGCGGCGAAACGGGGGGCGACTTTGCCTCGGGGCGCGGTTGCGTGGCCAAGCGTCACCTTCGCTGCAAGAAATGCGGGCGAGCATGGTAACCGCAGATCCCGGTTGTTTGTCTATCAATCTATAGATATAATACCGAGGCCCCGACCGCCCCACCCAAACGGAGCCCTACATGAAATACCTCCGCAACGCGTGGTACGTCGCCGGATGGTCCGGCGAGATCGCCGACCGATCGGCGCTGCGGCGCACGCTGCTCGACGAGACGATCGCCCTCTTCCGCGACGAATCCGGCGCCCTGCACGCGATCGCCGACCGCTGCCCGCACCGCTTCGCCCCGCTCTCGCTCGGCAAGGTCGTCGGCGAGGCGCTGCAGTGCCCGTACCACGGATTGCGATTCGACGGCAGCGGGCAATGCGTGCACAACCCGCACGGCAACGGAACGATCCCGAAGGCCGCCCGCGTGAACGCCTATCCGGTCGTCGAGCGCCACGGCGCGGCCTGGATCTGGATGGGCGACCCGGCGCGGGCCGACCCGGCGTCGATTCCCGACTTCGGCCTGTTCGACGAAGAGCGCAACCACGTGGGCCGGGGATACCTGCGCGTCGAGGCCAACTACCGCTTCGGCACCGACAACATCATGGACCTCAGCCACATCGCATACGTGCATGGGCAGAGCCTGGGGAGCGACGACATGCAGCGCTCCGAGAGCAGCTGCGAGCAGAACGGGCGCACGATCTGGTCCAGACGACGCAACCACGGCGAAAAGCTGCCGCCGGCCGTCCTGGGCCATTACCGCTCGAAGCCCGACGCGCTGTGGGACCGTTCCTTCGACGTGCGATGGGATCCGCCCGCCTCGCTGCTGCTGCTCGTCGGCGGCGTGCCGAGCGGCCAATCGCTCGAAGACAAGCGGCCGCTGCCGTTCGCGCATCTGTTCACGCCGGAAACCGCGACCACCTCGCACTACTGGTTCGCCGCGAGCTACCCGAGGGAACTCGGACCGAAGTACGAGGCGCGCGCGCAGGAGGCCCTGGCCTTCCTCGCCGGGCCCTTCGAGCGCGAGGATCTTCCGATGCTGCAGGCGCAGCAGCGCGCCGTGGGCGAGCGCGACTTCTGGGACCTCAAGCCGGTGATGCTCGCCGGCGATGCCGGCGCCGTTCGCGCCCGGCGCCTGCTCGACAAGCTGATCGAGGACGAGCGCGAAGCGCTTCACGCAGAGCCTTCCTTCGCCGTCGGCTGATCCGATGCTCGCGCTGCGCCGATGGTCGGTGCGTCGAGCGCATGCGCTGTGGCGGCTCTGGCGCATCCTCGCCGCGCGCGCGCCGCGCTGCGCGCCGCTCGTGCGGCGCATCGGCCGCGGGCGAAGCGAATCGCTGCTTCGACCGCTCGAGCACGGCGCGAAGCGGCTCTTCTTCGATTGCCGGATGTGCGGGCAGTGCGTCCTCTCGTCCACCGGAATGGCATGCCCGATGAACTGTCCGAAACGGATGCGCAACGGCCCTTGCGGCGGCGTGCGCGCCGATGGCGGATGCGAGGTGCTGCCGGCGATGCGCTGCGTCTGGCTCGAGGCGCTCGACGGACGGAAGGCGATCGCCTCGGGAGGGGGCGACGCGGCGGCGACGCGGATCCTGCCGCCGCTCGATCACTCGCGCCGCGGGGCCTCCACCTGGCTGCAGGCGATCTGCGATGCATCTTCCCCGCGAACGCCGCAGGAGCGCGCCTCGTCGACGGAACGCGGCATTCCCCAACCGGCGGCAACGGTCGACTTCGAGGAAGCGTGCCGCTCGAAGCGGATCGTCGTCACCGTCGAGGTGGCGCCGCCCGATTCCGCCGACCCGGCGGCGCTCGTGCGCCGCGCGGCGCATTTCGACGGACTCGTCGACGCGATCAACATCACCGACGGCGCCGGCGGCAACTGCCACATGTCGAGCGCCGCGGCCGCGGCCATTCTCGCGGCGAGCGGACGCACCCCGGTCTGCCAGGTTGCCTGCCGCGACCGCAACCGCATCGCGATCCAGGGCGACCTGCTCGGCGCCGCGGCGCTCGGCGTGCGCAACGTGCTGTGCCTCACCGGCGACGACGTCAGTCGCGGCGACCATCCGCAGGCGCGCCCCGTGTTCGACCTCGACGCGGTGTCGCTGCTCGGCATCGCGCGCCGCATGTCCGAACGCGGCGAATTCGCATCGGGACGCCGGATCGAAGCGATGCCCCTGCTGTTCCTGGGCGCGACCGCGAATCCCTTCGTGCCGCCGTATCGCGATCGGGTGGCGAATCTCGAGAAGAAGATCGACGCCGGCGCGCGCTTCGTGCAGACGCAGTTCTGCTTCGACGTCGCCGCGCTCGCCGAGTTCATGCGCGAAGTGCGCGCGCGCGAGCTGCAACGGCGCTGCACGATCCTCGTCGGCGTGGGCACGCTGGGCAGCGCACGCGCGCTGCGCTGGATGGCGGCGAACGTGCCGGGCGTGCACATTCCGGAGCCGCTGCTGCTTCGCATCGAGGGCGCCGCCGACCAGAAGGCCGAAGCTCGGCGGATCTGCCTCGAGACGATCGACGCGGTGCTCGGCATCGACGGCGTGCGCGGCGTGCATCTGATGGGACACCGCAACGAAGAGGTTCTTGCCGGGATCATCGTCGCATCCGGACTGCGCGAACGACCGCCGGCCCGGGCCGCATCACTGAAGCCCGCGTGAAGCGGGCGCTGGAGAAACCATGGACGAAACGAAGATCGCGGAGCGCCGGCTGGTCGAGCAGCTGGCCGACATGAACGAGGACGAGGCGCTCGCGCTGGCGCGGCGCATGCTCCTCGAGGAGAAGGCCGACCCGCTGCACGTGCTCGCGCTGTGCCGCGAGGCGATGGACATCGTCGGCAAGCGCTTCGAGCAAGGCGAATACTTCCTGCCCGAGCTGGTGCTCGCCGGCGAGATGCTCGAGACGATCGGCGCGATCGCCCGGCCGCTGATCGTGCAGGGCCCCGGCCAGGAGCCGGCGAAGCACGGCAAGGTGCTGATCGGCACCGTGCACGGCGATCTGCACGACATCGGCAAGAACATCGTCTCCTTCATGCTCGACATCAACGGCTTCGAGGTGCGGGACATCGGCATCGACGTGCCCGCCGAACGCTTCGTCGACGAGATTCGCAGCTGGCGTCCCGACATCGTCGGGCTGTCGGGCTTCCTCACGCTGGCCTTCGACTCGATGAAGGAGACGGTCGAGGCGATCGAATCGGCGGGGCTGCGCGACTCGGTTCGCATCATGGTCGGCGGCGGCCAGGTCGACGAGACGGTGCGCGGCCACACCCGCGCCGACGCGTTCGGCACCAACGCGGTCGAGGCGGTGGGGCTGTGCAAGGAATGGATGGAGGTGCCCGCATGAACGCGCCGACGGCGATCTCTCCGGCGGAACCGGTCGTGGACGACGGCGCCGCGCAATACGATGCGCGCTGGCAGAGGATCGTCGACTGCGTCGCGTTGAAGCGCCCCGATCGCATGCCGGTCGCGCTGTACGCCACGTTCTGGCTTTGCCGCTACGGCGGGGTCAGCCATCGCACGCTGATGTACGACTACGAGCGCACGCGCGAGATCGCCGAGCGCGCGATCCTCGAGTTCGAGCCGGACGTCTACAGCCCGATGATCCTCGGCACCGCGCAGGGGCCGTCGCTCGAGGCGATCGGCTACAAGCAGCTGCAGTGGCCGGGACACGGCGTGGGAGAGGACCAGCCGTTCCAGTATCTCGATCGCGAGTACATGACGGCCGACGAATACGACGACTTCCTGTTCGACCCCACCGGCTACTACCTGCACACCTATCTGCCGCGGGTGGCCTCGGCCTTCGAAGGCTTCGAGCAGCTGCCGATCTTCCCCGGCCTGCACTACACCCGGCTGGTGGCGGCGATGCGTTCGTTCGGCCGGCCGGCGGTGCGCGCGGCGCTCGATCGCGTGACGAAGGCCGCCGAGGAGATCGACCGCTTCGTGCTTCACCACGCCGATTTCACCGCCCGCATGCGCGCGCTCGGCTATCCGTGCACCAACGGCACGACCGGCATCGCGCCCTACGACTTCATCGCCGATTACTTCCGCGGCGCGCGCGGCATGATGACCGACCTGTACCGTCGCAAGGACAAGCTGCTCGAGCTGCTCGACAAGGCGGCCGTGTTCCTGCTGCGACAGGTCGTCGCGACCGGCCGCGCGTCGGGCAATCCGGTCGTGTTCATCCCGGTGCACTGGGCGCCCGACGCGTTCATGTCCGACAAGCAGTTCCGCGAGTTCTGGTGGCCGTCGTTCCGCAAGCTGATGATCGGCATGATCGACGCGGGGCTGATCCCGATGCCGCTGTGGGAGGCCGACTGCACGCGCAGGCTCGAGATCATCCGCGACGTCCCGCCGGGCAAGTGCATCTACTGGTTCGAGCGCACCGACATGGTCCGCGCTTTCGAGACGCTCGGCGACGTGGTGGCATTGCGCGGCAACCTCTCGCCGTCGCTGATGACCACCGGAACGCCGCAGGAGGTCGATGCGGCGGTTCGCCATCTCGCCGAGAACGTGTTCCACAAGGGCGGACGGCTGATTCTCGACGCGGCCTTCGGGATCCCCGACGAGACGCCGGTGGCCAACGTTCGCGCGATGTTCGACGCGGCGCGCCGGTACGCGGGCTGATGGCGAGCGGCCGCTGCCGGGTGCTCGGCGTTCTGCGCCGCGTCGGGCAGGCGTCGGCCGCGCTCGCACGCCTGCGCGACCAGGCCCTGGAGACGGCTTGCCAGGAAGCGCTCGTCGATGCCGTCTGGTGCTATCGGATCGTGCCGCTCGATTCGCCGCCCGACGCATGGCTGAGCGCGGGCGGCGTTTCCCTGTACGCGCCGCGCCTGCTGCCGGAGTCGGGCCGGCTCACGGCGCTCGCCTGCGCGGTCTGCACGATCGGCCCCGCACTCGAACGGCGCGTGCGCACGTTGTTCGAGCAACGCCGCGCATCGCTGGCGGTGGCGCTCGACCAGCTGGGCAACGAGGCGCTCTTCGAAACGGCACGGCGCATGCAGGACCGGATCGCGCTCGCCGCCGCGGGCGAGGGGCTGTCCGTCGCGGGCGAGCTGCGCCCGGGCGACCCCGGACTCGAGGCGAGCGCGCAGACGTCGGTACTGCACCTGGCCGACGCGGCGCGCATCGGTTGCCGCGTGAGCGACGGCGGCCTGCTCGAGCCGCTCAAATCGACGTCGATGGTGCTCGGCGTCGGCGTCGATCTCCCGGCCGTCGAGTGGTCGCGCTGCGATCCGTGTCCTTCGCGCGATCGCTGCCGGATCGCGGCGAAGCGCCGGCCGCGCGCCGAAGGCGCAGTCGCGCGGTGAAGGCGCCGATGAACCCGGCGTCCTCGACGCCCGTACGCCTGGCGTTCCCGCAGCTCGAACGCGGGATCCCGTGCGAGGCGGGCGAGACCGTGCTCGAGAGCGCGCGCCGGCACGGCGTGCGCATCGTCGGCGCGTGCGGAGGACGGGGAAGCTGCGGCAGCTGCGAGATCCGCATCGTCGACGCAGAACCGGCGGCGTCGAACGAGGCGGACCACGGTTCGACCCCCGAGCGCCCTGCCGGCGCGTCGCCCGGCGCCTGGGTGCGCGCCTGCCGCGTGCACCCGGAGTCCGATTGCACGATCGAGATCTCGCCGCGATCCCTCGCGTCGATCGTGCGCACCGATGCCCTGCCCGACGCGCAGGAAGCGCTCGTGCCCGACACCCTCGTCGGCTGCCGCGACGTGGAGTTGCCGCCGCCGACGCTGGAAGACGTCGAATGCGATCTTTCCCGCCTGCTGCGCGCATTGGGCCTGCCCGACGACGCGTTCGACCTCGCGGTGGCATGCGAAGCGCCGGCGCGTCTGCGCCGGCATCGATGGAAGGTGCGCGCACGGCTGCGCGGCGAACGGCTGATCGGCGTGGCGTCGCCGGGGCGCCCGAACCTGGGTCTGGCCGTGGACCTGGGCACGACCAACATCGCCGGATTCCTCGTCGACCTGGACAGCGGCAGGCAGCTGGCGGCGCTTGCCATCGAGAACCCCCAGGCCGCCTGGGGCGCCGACCTCATCACCCGCATCGACGCTGCCGCGCGATCGGAGGAAAGCCGTGCCGCGCTGCGCGCCGGCGTCCGCGAGGCGATCGACGTGATCGCGCACGACCTGTGCCGCGCGGTGGATGCGGGCACCGACGACGTCGTCGATGCAGCGGTCTGCGGCAACACCGCGATGCATCATCTGCTGCTCGGCCTTCCCGTCGCGGCGCTGGGACGCAGCCCCTTCGTGCCCGCGGTGCGCGATGCGCTCGACGTCCCGGCGCGCGAGATCGGGCTGCGCTTCTGCGCCGGCGCCCGCGTGCATTTCGCGCCGAACGTCGGCGGCTTCGTCGGCGGCGATCACTGCGCCGCCCTGCTCGCCACGCAGCCGCGATGGAACGATGCGCGCACGGCGCTCGTCCTGGACATCGGCACCAACACCGAGATCACGCTGATCCGCGACGCGACGATGCATACGGCCTCATGCCCCTCGGGCCCCGCGCTCGAGGGCGGCAACATCCGCTGCGGCATGCGCGCGGCCGAAGGCGCGATCGAGCACGTGGCGATCGACGGCGACGGCGCATTCGCGCTGCGCGTGATCGGCCGGTCGGCGCCGCTCGGGCTGTGCGGCTCGGGGGTGGTGGACGCGCTCGCCGCCTTGCGCCGGGCCGGCGCCCTCGACGACGGCGGCCGGCTGATCCGCACGCATCGGCACGTGCACTCGCTGGACGGCAAGGCGGCCGCGCGACTCGCGCCGGGCGTCCTCTTCACGCAGGACGACGTGCGCTCCGTGCAGCTGGCCAAGGCGGCGATCCGCACCGCCACCGAGCTGCTGCTGCGCCGCGCGGGATGCGAAGCCGCCGACGTCGAACGATTCATCGTCGCCGGCGCCTTCGGCGCGTGGCTCGACGTCGAACGCTGCATCGAGATCGGGCTCTTTCCGGATCTGCCGCGAGAACGCTTCGTGCAGGTGGGAAACGCCGCGGGCGCGGGAATCCGCCGGATGCTCGTGTCGGAAGACGCGCGCGCGCGTGCGCGCGAAATCGCGCGGCGATGCCGCTACATCGAGATCAGCACGGCGCCGGAGTTCCAGAAGACGTTCCTGCGCTGCATCGGCTTCGATGGCGGCGCCATCGCGAGGAGAGCGACATGAGTCCGGCAGAAACGGCCAGCGCCGGCCGCTTCGACCTGCGCATCATCGGCGAGCGGATCAACCCCGGGTTCCGGAGTACGCGCGCGCTGTTCGACGACGAGGATTTCGAGGGAATCCAGGCGCTCGCCGTACGGCAGGTCCAATCGGGCGCGAGCTGCCTGAACGTGAACGTCGGAGCGCGGGCGCAGACCGACGCGGAGTTCGTCGGCCGGGTGATCCGCGCGATCCAGGAAGTCGTCGACGTCCCGCTGTGCTTCGATTTTCCGCACCCCGAGGTGCAGCGCGCCTGCCTGCAGACCTACGACGCCGGTCGCGCCGCAGGACGACTGCCGGTCGTCAACTCGATCACCGAGCACCGATGGGCACTGATGGACCTGTACCGGCTGCATCCGTTCCAGGTCGTGGTGATGGCTTCCGAACGGATGGTCGACGGCGTGGCGCGTGCCAACAAGACGGCCTCCGAGATCGCGTCGACGGCCCGCCGCGCCGCGCGCAGGCTGCGCGACGAACACGGAATGCCGATGCACGACATCCTGGTCGACGTGTCGGTGAGCGCGATCGCCGCCGACTCGGAGGGGCTGGGGCGCGCGACGCTCGATGCCATCGCGGCGATCGGCAGCGACCCCGAACTCGCCGGCATCCACCTGATGGGCGGACTGTCGAACATCGGCCAGCAGCTGCCCGCGAAGGCGGCGGACGGCTCGGACCTCAAGCTCTGTCTCGAGAACGCGTTCCTGACGCTGGCCGTTCCGCTCGGCTTCGATACGGTGCTCGGCACGCCCTGGCGAGGCTATGCGCCGCTGCCCGCGGATCACCACGTGATGAAGACGTACCGCCAGTTCCTCGAATGCAGCGGCACCGATGCGTTGCGCGCGGTGCGCAGGCTGTATCGGGGCTGAAGGGCGAGCCGATGTCCTGCGAAAGCCCCCCGCCCGTTCCGGACGATGCACCATCCGCACGCGCCTTTGCCGTGGTCGTCGACGACTGGTTCGACGGCGAGCGAAGGCGCCGGGAAACGACCACCTTCCGCGTAGTCGACGGGTGCGTTGCCGACATCGATTCCGGCGACCGCGGAATCGCGCTCGCCGCGCAAGGGCTGCGCGTGCTGCGCGGCGGGTTCCTGATGCCCGGACTCGTCGATGCGCACGTGCATCTGTTCCTCGACGGCACGGCTACCGACCCCGGGACCCGTGCGCGACACCTGAAGGAGCCGATCGAGCATCTCCTCGAAACCGCGCGGCGCAATGCACGACGCTCGCTCGCCTGCGGCGTGACGCTCGTGCGCGACGCGGGCGACCGGCACGGGATCAACCACCGGATCCGCGCCGAGGCGCAACGGGCCTCGAGCACGCTCGCGCGGGTGCGATCGGCCGGCTGCGGCATCCGCGCGCCGAAACGCTACGGCGCGTTCATGGCCGCCGAGGCCGGCACCGACGACGAGCTTCGCGAGGCGATCGCGCAGCGCGCCGCCGACAGCGACGAGATCAAGCTGATCCTCACCGGTCTCATCGATTTCGAGGCCGGCGCCGTCACCGAAGAGCCGCAGTTCACGCTCGCCCAGGCGCGGCTCTTCGTCGAGACGGCGCATGCGTGCGGGCGGCGCATCTTCGCCCACTGCAGCGGAGCGAAAGGGCTCGGCATTGCAATCGAGGCGGGAGTCGACTGCATCGAGCACGGCTTCTTCATGACGCCGGAGGTCTGCGGGCAGATGGCGAGGCGCGCGATCGCCTGGACGCCGACCTTCGGGCCCGTGCATTTCCAGTGGGCGAACGCGCCTGCGCTCGGCTGGCCGGCGGAAACCGTCGACAAGCTGCGCCGCCTGCTCGACGAGCACGCCCGCCACCTGAAGCTCGCCGTCGACGCCGGAGTGGCCGTGCTGCTCGGCACCGACGCGGGAAGCATGGGGGTCGCGCACGGCGACGCGGTGTTCGACGAGATCGACCGCTATGGGCAAGCCGGGTTGTCGCTCGAGCAGATCCTCGCCGCGGCAACGTCGAATCCGCGGCGCCATTTCGGTTTCGAGCACGCGCGGCTCTCTCGCCGCGCCCCCTTCGACGCCGTGCTCCTCGAGCGCTCGCCTTTCGACGACCGCAGCGCGCTGCGCCGGCCGCTGCGCGTCTGGCGCCCTCAGTGGCCCCCTCAGCGCGAATCCAGCTGCGCGACCAGCGACTGAACCGTCTCCAGTTCCACCGGCTTGACCAGGTGGTGGTCGAAGCCGGCCTGCTCGGAAGCTTC
>QEVN01000078.1 GCA_003576795.1 Burkholderiales bacterium | reverse complement strand
CGAGCCGCCCCGTGCCGACGACCGGGCGCTCGAATCGGTGGTCGTCACGGCCACGCGCTCGCCGGCCGAGGCGCTCGGCGTGCCGGCCAGCGTGACGGTCGTCGATTCGGAAGAGCTCGAGCAGCGCGCCCCGTCGCGCCTGGGCGACGCGCTGGCCGACGTGCCGGGGCTGTACATCCGCGGCGCGGCCATGGGGAACAATTTCCCCGGCACCGGCCAGGGCGTGCTGTCGCTGCGCGGCATTCCGCGCACGCCGCGCACGCTGGTGATGATCGACGGCCAGCCGGTGAACAACGCGCTGACCGGCGGCATCAACGTCGTCGGCATTCCGCTGGACAGCGTCGAGCGCGTGGAAGTCGTCCGCGGGCCCTATTCCGCGCTGTACGGCGGCGCCGCGATGGGCGGCGTGGTCAACTTCATCACCGGCAGCCCGGACGATCCGCTGACCGAGGTCCGCGCGGGCGTCGGCAACCTCGGACAGCGCGGCGGCGCGATCATCCATCGCAAGCGCTACGAGGGCGGGCTCGGCGTGTCGCTGTCGGTGGCGTACCGCGAAAGCGAAGGCGACCCGGACAGCAGCTATCTCGTGAAGACGCTGCCGCGCACGGCCGCTCCTCCCGTGGTTCCCGTCACCGGCGTGCGGCCGACCACCGACCCCGACGGTACGCCGCGCTACTGGGTCGGACTGCAGGGCGCGCGGCCGTGGTCGCAGACCAGCGCGCAACTGAGCCTGCACTACTCGCTGTCGCCGGCGACGAAGCTGGTCGGCGGGCTCGGCTGGGCCGATTACTCGGTCGGCTACTCGCGGCCGCACAGTTTCCTCACCGACGCGGCCGGCGCGCCGGTGTATGCCGGCAGCGTCTCCTTCGACGACGCGGGCGTCATGCGACGCCTGTCGCTCGCGCAGACCGACTGGTTCACTGCGACGCCGGCCGGCGAGCGCGATCGCCGCGTCTTCGTGCGGGCCGAACACCGGCTCGAAGGCGGCAGCGAGTTGCACGCGCAGATCGGCACGCTGCAGCACAACCTGTTCTTCGCGCAGGCCGATGCGGGCGCCACCTACGGTTCGGGCGTCGGCAACCTCACCGACCAGCCGAACCGTCGCATCGACGCCGAGGCCACGCTGCGTACGCCGATGTCGTCGTCGTGGTCGCTGGTCGGCGGCGTATCGCTGAACCGCAGCACGCTCGATCGCAAGACGCGCGAACTCTCCGACTGGCGCGATACCGACAGCCGCACGACGGTGCGAAACGCCGACGGGGGGCGCGCGGACAACCTGGCCCTCTTCGTGCAGAGCGAGCACGACCTGGCCGAGGGCCTGACGGGATATATCGGGGGCCGCTACGACCGCTTCGAAGTGCGCGGACGCGCGGTGCAGAACGTCGCGCCCACCTTCGACGAGCGTTACGACGAGCGCAGCTTCGACCAGTTCAGCCCGAAGCTCGCGCTCGTCTGGGCCGTGCGGCCCTGGGTGTCGCTGCGCACGTCGTACGGAACGGGCTTCCGGCCGCCGTCGCTGTTCGACCTCTACGGTCTCACCATCGTGCGCACCGGCGGTCCCACGCTGGTCTACGAGCCTTCGCCCGCGCTCGAGCCCGAGCGGGTGCGCGCCTTCGAGGTCGGCGCCGACCTGAAGCTGGCGCGCGACGCGCGCGCGTCGGTCACGTTGTACCGGCAGCGGCTCGAAGACCTGGTCTACCGCCGCACGCTGTCCACGAGCACCCCGCTGATGACGCGAACGCGCGCGGAGAACGTCGGCGAGGCCGACGTCGACGGCATCGAGGCGAGCGTGCACTGGCCCACGCCGGTCGCCGGGCTGCGCGCCTTCGGCTCGCTCACGCACCAGTTCCGCTACGAGATCAGCCGCAACGACACGCAGCCGGCGATGATCGGCAAGAAGCTCACCGACGTGCCGCGCACGATCTGGTCGGCCGGCGTCGAGTACCGGCTGGGCCAGTGGTCGGGGCTCTTCGTCGCGCGCCACGTGGATCACGTCTTCCCGTCGGGCGACGACCTGAACCACGACGTCGTCGAGGGCGTCTTCGGGTCCTACGACAGCTACACCGTGTACAGCGCGCGCGTCGGCTGGTCCTTCGACCGGCACTGGGGCGTCAGCCTGGCCGTCGACAACCTGTTCGACCGCGAGTATTTCGTGTCGACGCGGCAGCCGGGGCGCACCGTCTACGCGGAGCTCGCCTACCGCTTCTAGCCCGGCGCGGACGCGAAGGGAACGGGGCCGATCAGGCGACGAGCGCGGCGAGCCACAGCGGCAACGTCACGGCCGCGATGAGCATCGACACCGTCATCAGCAGCGCGGTGAACGACGCGTCGCCGCCCATGCGCGCCGCCAGGATGTAGGCCGACGGCGCGGTCGGCATCGCCGCATAGAGCACGACGATCGTGCGGCTCGGCGCGTCGAGCCCGAGCAGCGACGAGAGCGCGAAGGCCGCGGCCGGCATCGCGAGCATCTTCACCGCGGTGATCCAGCCGCCGAGCGCGAGCGTCGATCGCGACTCGTTCCAGCGGCCGCGCAGCGCGTCGAGCTGCAGGCCCGCGCCGACCGCGAGCAGCCCGAGCGCGATCGATGCGCCGCCCAGGCGGCCGAGCGTCGCCTCGACCGGCGCGGGCAGGCGCAGTCCCAGCGCGTGGCCGACCAGGCCGGCGAGCGTGGCGAGGATCAGCGGATTGCGCGCCAGCTCGACGCCGAGGCGGCTCTGCGCATGCCGCGCGAGCGGAATCACCGCCGCGAAGTTCACCACCGGAACGCTCACGCCGATCAGGATCGCCGCCAGCGACAGTCCGGCGTCGCCGCCGACGCGTTGCGACAGCGCCAGCATCACGTACGAATTGAAGCGGAACGCGCACTGCACGCCGGCGGCGAAACGCGCCGGCTCCGGATCGAGCAGCGGACGGGCGAGCCAGCCGAGGCCGATGCCCACGACTACCGCCGCCAGCGCGACGACGACCGCCGGCAGCGCCGTCGACAGCTCCAGGCGCATGTGCAGGATCGTGTCGAACAGCAGCGCCGGGAAGAGCACGTAGTAGATCAGCTTCTCGAGTCCGTTCCAGACGCTGCGCTCGCGCACCAGCGAGCGCAGCAGCAGCTGGCCGATGGCGATCAGCGCGAGATCGGGGAACAGCGCGGTAACCGGATTCATGGCCGCTGCAGTGTATCGCCGGCGAACCCGGCCGATTCGCGGGTGCGCCCATGGTCGCTCGCGTTATAGTCGGCGCCCATGAAGGCTTCGGGAACCGGTGCGGCGATCGTGCTCGCGGCGGCGCTCGCGACGCTCGCCGTGCCTGCGTCGCGCGCCGCCGAGGTCGCCGGCGTCGAGCTGGACGACTCGATCGAGCTCGGGGGCGCGCTGCTGCAGCTGAACGGCGCCGGCGAGCGCACGCTGTACGTCGTGCGCACCTACGTGGCTGCGCTCTACGTCGCGCGTCCGTCTTCGCAGGCGCAGGCGCTTCTTGGACAAGCCGGCCCGCGCCGGCTGTCGCTGACGATGCTCGCCGCGCTGTCCACCGACTGGGTCGTCGAACGCATCGTGGCGGCGATGCGCGAGAACATGGGCGACCAGGCTTTCGCGCTGCTGCAGCCGCGGCTCGCGCGCCTGCTCGAACCGCTCGTGTCGCTCGAGCGCCTGCAGAAAGGCGATCGCGTGGACGTCGATGCGATCGACGGATCGATTCGCGTGAGCGTGGACGGCCGCGCGCTCGGCGCCGAGGCGCCCGGCGGCGACGTGTTCGATGCGCTGCTGCGCGCCTTCATCGGCGAGCGCCCGCTCGATGCCGCGCTCGGGCGCGCGCTCCTCGGACTTCCGCCGCCGAAGGACGCGGCCGGAAACCGCGGAACGTGAGCGCGCAGCGCGACCCGCCCGGGGCCGCCGCGCGCTGGATCGACGCGTTCTGCGACGCCGTCTGGCTCGAGGACGGGCTGTCGCGCAACACGCTCGCCGCCTACCGGCGCGATCTCGCGGCGCTCGCCGCGTGGCTCGCCGACCCCGCGCGAGCGGCGCTGCACGAGGCGAGCGCGGCCGACCTGCAGGACTACATCGCGGCGCGCCACGCCGCATCGCGCCCGTCGACCGCCAATCGGCGCCTCACCGTCTTTCGCCGCTTCTACCGCTATCTGGTTCGCGAGCGGGTGCGCGACGACGATCCCACGCTGCACATCCGTTCGGCGCGCCAGCCGCCGCGCTTCCCGAAGGCGCTCTCCGAGCGGCAGGTCGAGACGCTGCTCGCCGCGCCCGACGTCCAGACCGCGCTCGGACTGCGCGACCGCGCGATGCTCGAGACGATGTACGCGACGGGATTGCGCGTGAGCGAGCTGGTCGGCCTGGATACGGTGCGCGTCGCGCTGAACGAAGGCGTGGTGCGCGTCGTCGGCAAGGGCGACAAGGAGCGGCTGGTGCCGCTGGGCGAGGAGGCGCGCGAATGGATCGTGCGCTATCTGCGCGAAGCCCGGCCCGAGCTGCTCGGCGCGCGCGCCGCCGATGCGCTCTTCGTCACGCAGCGCGGCGGTCCGATGACGCGGCAGATGTTCTGGACGCTGGTCAAGCGCTACGCGCGCGCGGCCGAGGTGCACGCGCCGCTGTCGCCGCACACGCTGCGGCACGCCTTCGCCACGCACCTGCTGAACCACGGCGCCGACCTGCGCGTCGTGCAGATGCTGCTGGGCCACGCGGACATCTCGACGACGCAGATCTACACGCACGTCGCGCGCGAGCGGCTGAAGACGCTGCACGCGCAGCATCACCCGCGCGGGTGATCGGCGGTTCGGGCGCCGCTATAGTGAGCGCCTCGCCGGCATCCGCCGGCATCGACGGGGAAGAAGGAGACTTCGTGCGGATCGCGATCGTGGGCTTGGGCGCCGTCGGCGGCCTTCTGGCCGCGCGCCTGGCGGCGGCCGGGGAAACGGTGTCGGCGCTGGCGCGCGGAGCGACGCTGCGCGCGGTCGAGCGCGCCGGCCTTCGGCTGCTCGAAGCCGGCGCGCTCGACCCGGAGGCAGCACCCCACGTGCCGCTGCGCGCGAGCGCGGATCCGGCGACGCTCGGCGAACAGGATCTCGTCGTCGTCGCGCTGAAATCCACCGCGCTGCCCGAGGTCGCTCCGATGCTCGCGCCGCTGATCGGCGAGCGCACCGTCGTCGTTCCCGCGATGAACGGCGTGCCGTGGTGGTTCTTCCACGGGCTCGACGCGACGTTCGCGCAGCGTCGCTGGACGTCGATCGACGCCGGCGGCATCGTGGAGCGCGCGCTGCCGCCGCATCGCGTCGTCGGCTGCGTGGTGCATCTGGCCTGCTCCACGCCCGAGCCGGGCGTCGTTCGGCGCAACAGCGGCAACCGGCTGATCTTCGGCGAACCCGACGGCACGGCGAGCGAGCGCCTCGCGCAGATCGCCGCGCTCTTCGCGCGCGCGGGCTTCGACGTGGAGACTTCCGCGCGCATCCAGCACGACGTCTGGTTCAAGCTGTGGGGCAACATGACGGTGAATCCGATCTCGGCGATCACCGGCGCCACCACCGATCGGATCATGGACGACCCGCTGGTGCGCGAATTCGTCAGCGCGACGATGCGCGAGGCGGCTGCCGTGGGCGCGCGCATCGGCCTGCCGATAGCCACGCCGCCCGAGGAGCGGCACAAGATCACGCGCCAGCTCGGCGCGTTCCGCTCGTCGATGCTGCAGGACGTCGATGCCGGCCGGCCGGTGGAGCTGGACGCGCTGGTGGCGAGCGTGGCCGAGATCGCCCGTGCCGTCGGCGTCGCCACGCCGAACATCGACGCCCTGCTCGGCCTGGCCCGGCTGCACGCGCGCGTGCATGGACTCTATCCTTCCGACACGCGTGCGCCATGAGCCGCAGCGAAACGCCGGCAACGCAGTTCCTGCGCCGGCACGGCATCGAGTTCGGCGAGCACCGCTACGAATACGTCGAGCACGGCGGCACCGGCGAGTCGGCGCGCCAGCTGGGCGTCGACGAGCACGCCGTCGTCAAGACGCTCGTCATGCAGGACCAGGATGCGCGTCCGCTCGTCGTGCTGATGCACGGCGACCGTCGCGTGTCCACCAAGCGGCTCGCGCGCGAGACCGGACGCACGAGCATCGAGCCCTGCGAGCCGCGCACCGCGCAGCGGCACAGCGGCTACTTCGTCGGCGGCACCTCGCCCTTCGGGCTGCGCAAGCCGATGCCCGTGTTCGTCGAGGCGAGCGTGCTCGCGCTGCCGCGCATCTACATCAACGGCGGGCGACGCGGATACCTCGTCTCGATCGATCCGCGCGTGCTGGTCGACACGCTCGGCGCGTCTGCCGTGCACTGCGCGCTCGACGACTGAGGCACCGAGCCGGCGCGCATGCGGAGCCGGTACACTCGCGCCGGTGCCCGATGCGGGCCCGGTTCGACTCCACAGGCTGCGGGGAGGCGCGTTGCAGAACGGATATCCGCTGATCGCGATCGTGCTGGCGTATCTGCTCGGCTCGGTCTCCTTCGCCGTGCTCGTCAGCCGTGCAATGGGCCTGGCCGATCCGCGCAGCTACGGTTCGCACAACCCGGGCGCGACCAACGTGCTGCGCACCGGCAACAAGCTGGCCGCGGCGCTCACGCTGCTGGGCGACGGCGCGAAAGGCTGGGTGGCGGTGATGCTCGCGCGCGTCTTCGGCCCGCGCTGGGGGCTGGACGAAAGCGCGATCGCGCTCGTCGCGCTCGCCGTCTTTGTCGGCCATCTGTATCCGGTGTTCCATCGCTTCCATGGCGGCAAGGGCGTCGCCACCGCCGCCGGCGTGCTGCTCGCGCTGCATCCGCTGCTCGGCATCGGCGCGCTCGCCACGTGGCTGCTGATCGCGTTCTTCTTCCGCTATTCGTCGCTGGCCGCGCTCGTCGCCGCGGTGTTCGCGCCGCTGTGGGACCTGTTCCTCTTCGGGCCCGGGCCGAACGCGCTGGCGATCGCCGCGATGAGCGCGCTGCTCGTCTGGCGCCATCGCGGCAACCTCGCCAAGCTCGTGCAGGGCAAGGAATCGCGCATCGGCAGCCGCCCGCGCTAGCGGCGCAGCGGCAGCCCGGGCGTTTTTCCTCGGGTGATCAGGCGGCAGGCAGCGATTCGAGCGGCCAGCGCGGCTGAACGACGAATCCGCCGATCGCGCGTCCGCGCGGCAATGCGTCGCTTTCCGCGTGCTGCAGCCGCAGCGCGCCGGCGAAGGCGATCATCGCGCCGTTGTCCGAGCACAGCGCCGGCTCGGGGAAATGCACGCAGGCCCCGCTGCCGGCGCAGGCCGCAGCCAGGCTCTCGCGCAGGCGGCGATTGGCGCTGACGCCGCCGGCGACGACCAGCCGGCGCTGCCCCGTCTCGCGCAGCGCGGCGAGCGACTTCGCGACGAGCACCTCGACGATCGCCGCCTCGATCTCGGCGGCCAGGTCGGCGCGCGCCGCGTCGTCGGCGAGGCCGCGCCGCACCAGCGTCGCCACCGCCGTCTTCAGTCCGCTGAAGCTGAAGTCGAGCGTGTCCGAATGCAGCATCGGGCGCGGCAGCGCATGCCGCCCTGCCGTGCCGCCGGCGGCCAGTCGGGCGATCTGCGGGCCGCCCGGGTAGCCCAGGCCGAGCAGCTTCGCGCTCTTGTCGAAGGCCTCGCCCGCGGCGTCGTCGAGCGTGTCGCCGAGCAGGCGATAGCGGCCCACGCCGCTCACCTCCATCAGTTGCGTGTGCCCGCCCGAGACCAGCAGCGCGACGAAGGGGAACGCCGGCGGATCCGTCGACAGCAGCGGCGACAGCAGGTGGCCTTCGAGATGATGGATGCCGATGCCCGGCACGCCCAGCGCGAAGGCCATCGCCGCGCCCACGCCGGCGCCGACCAGCAGCGCGCCGGCGAGTCCCGGCCCTTCGGTCCAGGCGATCGCCTCCAGCTCGCTGCGCGCGATGCCGGCGCGAGCGAGCACCTCCTCGACGAGCGGGAGCAGCCGGCGCACGTGGTCGCGCGAAGCGAGCTCGGGCACGACGCCGCCGTAGCGCTCGTGCAGCTCGACCTGCGAATGCAATGCCTGCGCGAGCAGCCCGCGCTCGGTGCAGTACAGCGCGACGCCGGTCTCGTCGCACGAGGTCTCGATGCCCAGCACTCTCATGCGGGCAGTCTAGACGACGAGCAGCGCGAGGTCGGGCTGGTCGGCCGGCGAATCGGCGGAGACGACGCGGTTGCGTCCCGCGCGCTTCGCCGCGTACAGCAGCTCGTCGGCGCGTGCGAGCAGTTGCGCGAGACGCTGCCCGTGCTCGTGGATCGCCACGCCGATGCTCACCGTCATCTGCACCGTGCGGTCGTTGACCACGCAGGGCTGGCTCGCGATCCGGTGGCGCAACCGTTCGGCGGCGACGAAGGCATCGCGTTCGCGTTCGATCGGCACGAGCAGGCAGAACTCCTCCCCGCCGTAGCGGGCCGCCAGCGCTTCCGCGCGCGCGCCGGCACGCAGCTGGCGCGCGCAATGGCGCAGCACCGCGTCGCCGGCGGCGTGGCCGTACACGTCGTTGATCTGCTTGAAGTGGTCGATGTCGACCATCATCGCCGCCACCATCCGTCCGGACAGGCGGGTCGATGCGAGCAGCGGCTCGCCGCTGTCGAAGAGCACGCGGCGCGACAGCAGCCGCGTCAACGGGTCGGTGGTGGCCATCGCGCGCAGCTCGTCGGCCATCCGCGAATGCACCGCGGCGAGCATCAGCGCGGTGATCGCCATCGGCACGAGCGCGCCGAGCGCCATCGTGACCAGCTCCAGCGTGTCGACCCCGGTCGCCGGAACGTCGCCGGGCAAGGGCCTGCGAAGCACGAGCACCGCGTTGGCGATCGATGCCAGCGCGTAGACGCAGGCCGCGGCGACGAGCGCGCGACGAACGATTTCGGCGGCCGGATCGCGCGCCCGCGCGACGCGGATCGCCGTCAGCACGGCCGCGATCGCCACCAGCGATTCGACGTAGGCGGTGCGCGGCGCGCCGTTGTTGCGCAGGGCGTCGAAACCGAGGGTGCCGGCCACGAGCAGGAAGAGGAAGGCGAACAGCATCGCCGGACGCGGTTTCGCGCCGTACAGCCTTCGCACCGCCTCGCATCCGACGATCGCCGCGGCGCCCACGCCGACGACGGCCACGCCGCGCGCGATCGACTCGTGATCGTCGGCCGTCAGGCCCGCCACCAGCAGCGCATTGCCGCCCAGCGACATCGCCAGCGCATGCAGGCCGAGCACCGGCGCCGACGGATCGTGCAGCGAGCGCAGGAACATCAACGTCGCCGCTGCCGTCAGCACCGTGACGCCGCTGATCAGCCACAGCGTCTGCATGTCGACGATCAGCACGGGTGCCATTCGGGGATGCGGTGGGTGCGGGCCGCCGGCCCGGAAGTGAGGGGAAAAGTGAGGGGCAGTGTGACATCGGCCACCGTCGCGGACAACTCGGGAGCCTGCCCCGCGCCGCGAATCCCGCACCGTCCGTCGGGCACGAGGACCGCTCGGCGCCGCGTCGATCGCGCGGCTCAGGCTGCGACGAGCGGGTCGTCGGCGACGACGCGATTGCGGCCCTGCGACTTCGCTCGATACGCGCGGCGATCGGCTTCGTCGAGCATCTCGCGCAGCGTGCGACCCGGTCGGTGAATGCTCACGCCGATGCTCATCGTGATCGGCAGCGGGATCGATTCGTGGCAATAGGGCGATGCCTCGATCGTCGCGCGCAGGCGCTCGGCGACGCCGAAGGCCGCCGCCTCGCCGGGCACCGGCACGAGCGCGCAGAACTCGTCGCCCCCGTAGCGCACGATCAGCGAATCGGGCCGCAGCGCGCCCCGCAACAGCGCCGCCACGTGGCGCAGAAGCTCGTCGCCGGCGCCGTGGCCGTGGCGATCGTTCACCTTCTTGAAGTCGTCGAGATCGATCATCAGCAGCGCGATGCATTCCCGCGTGCGCGCGAGCAGCTGCGGCCCGGCTTCCTGCAGCGAGCGGCGCGAGACCAGGCCGGTGAGCTCGTCGGTGGAGGCGAGCTGCCGAAGGCTCGCGCTCAAGCGGCCGTTGGCGACGCTCAGCACCAGCACGGTCAGCGCGAACGGCAGCGAGCCGAACATCATCGCGAACAGCGCGCGCAGCAGGCCCGGCGGCGAGGTGCCGTCGGCGTTCAGCGCGATGCCCTGGACGAGGAACAGCACCATGCGCAACGCGATGACCGCGCAGAAGCCGACCAGCAGCCCGCGCATCACCCGCACCGAGCGCATCGTGCGCACCAGCGGCGATCGATGCGTTTCGAGCGCCGCCAAGCCGAGGAAGACGAGCGTGAAGGCGCTGCTCAGTGCGATGCGCGCGAGCGCGCGCTGCGCGGTCGGCTCGTGCAGGATCACCATCGTCGCGACGTACGCCAGCCCGAGCGCCGCAGCCGGCCAGGGCGACGCCGGACGACCGAACAGATGCGTCGTGCCCAGCCAGAAAAGCAGCGCCGCCGAACCGAGCGCGGTGTAGCCGAGCGTTGCCGCCCAGAGCGCTGCCCACTGCCCGCGCAGCGCGAAGAACAGGAAGCCCACGCCCAGCGCGAGAATGCCGGCCGCGAGAATCTGCATCGACCGGCCGACGCCGGCGTGATCCCGGCGCAACGCCAGCAGGATCGCCGCCCCGGCAGCGCTCGAGAAGCCGGTCATCAGGTATAGCGTAGGGATGTCGACGAAGAAGGAATCCATCGAGCGACGAAGGGCGGGTACGAAGGGGCCGGGACCCCGGAGCGGGAGGCGATTTTCGCTCGGGAGCGGGCGTAGCGTCGCATTTTCCGATCGGAGGCGGCGCGGGTCCGGCGCGCGTGCAACGGACGAGCCGGCGGGCCCGCGTCCGGCTCGCAGCCCTCTTGAGGGCCGTTTCGCGAAAAGCTATACTCGCGGGTTCCACATGAGGGGTTACTGTTAATGCCGACCGTTCGCGTCAAGGAGAACGAGCCGTTCGACGTCGCGCTTCGCCGTTTCAAGCGCACGATCGAGAAAGCCGGGATCATCACCGAGCTTCGGGCGCGCGAGTTCTACGAGAAGCCCACCGCCGAGCGCAAGCGCAAGAAGGCGGCGGCGGTCAAGCGCCATCACAAGCGCCTGCGCAGCCAGATGCTGCCGAAGAAGCTGTATTGAGCGCCCTTCGGTAGACGCTGAGCCCCTGCGGTGGGCGCGGCGCGAATTGCGCGCCGCACACCGGCCCCGCACCTCATGCGAGGTGCCAAGCGCAGCCCGCCCGGGTATCCTGAGGCGGGCTTCGTCATTTGCAGATCCCAGCCATGAGCCTGAAGGACCGAATCGGCGAGGACATGAAAGCCGCGATGCGCGCGCGCGATGCCGATCGCCTGTCGGCGATCCGCATGCTCGTCGCCGCCGTGCGCCAGAAGGAGATCGACGAGCGCATCCAGCTCGACGATGCGCAGACGATCGCCGTCGTCGAGCGGCTGAGCAAGCAGCGCCGCGACTCCATCGAACAGTACGAGAAGGCCGGCCGGCGCGCGAGAAGTTCGAGCTCGACGTGCTCGCCGGCTACCTGCCGCAGCCGGCGAGCGACGAGGAACTGGCCGCCGAGATCGACGCCGCGATCGCCGCCACTTCGGCCGCCTCGCCGCAGGACATCGGAAAGGTGATGGGCCTGCTCAAGCAGCGCCTGGCGGGCCGCGCCGACCTGTCGAAGGTGTCGGCGCAGGTGCGCGCACGCCTGTCGGCGCCGCGCGGATAGGAGCGGGGCAGGAGCCTGCCGCGCGGTGATTCCGCAGGCGTTCATCCAGGACCTGCTCGCGCGCGTCGACATCGTCGACGTGGTCGGCCGCTCGGTGAAGCTGCGGAAATCGGGCGCCAACTTCGTCGGCCTGTGCCCGTTCCACGGCGAGAAGACGCCCTCGTTCAGCGTCAGCCCGCAGAAGCAGTTCTACCACTGCTTCGGCTGCGGCGCGCACGGCACGGCGATCGGCTTCCTGATGGAGCACGGCGGGCTGGGCTACGTCGACGCGATCGAGGAACTCGCGCGTTCGGTCGGCGTGGAGGTTCCGCGCGAAGGCGCGGCCGACGCCGAACGCCGCTCGCCCGCGCTGCTCGCGCTGCTCGAGCAGGCGGCGCACTACTACCGGAAGCGGCTGAAGGATGCGCCGCAGGCGATCGAGTACCTGGTCGGCCGCGGCCTGCAGGGGACGACGGCCGCGCGCTTCGCGATCGGCTATGCGCCGGCGCAATGGCGCGGCCTCGAGGCGGCGGTGGCCGATTACGACGCGCCGGAGATGGTCGCCGCGGGGCTGGTCGTCGAAGGCGAGGGCGGCAAGCGCTACGACCGCTTCCGCGACCGGATCATGTTCCCCATCCGCAACCCGCGCGGGCAGGTCATCGGCTTCGGCGGCCGGGTGCTCGGCGCGGGCGAACCGAAGTACCTGAACTCGCCCGAAACGCCGCTGTTCTCGAAGGGGCGCGAGCTCTACGGCCTGTTCGAAGCGCGCGAGCCGATCCGCCGCGAGGATTGCGTCATCGTCGTCGAGGGCTATCTCGACGTCGTGATGCTCTCGCAGCACGGCGTCGGCAACGTCGTCGCCACGCTGGGCACGGCCACCACGCCCGATCACGTGCGCAAGCTGCTGCGGCTGGTCGAGCGCATCGTCTTCGCCTTCGACGGCGACGCTGCCGGCCGCAAGGCGGCGTGGCGCGCGCTCGAGGCGTCGCTGTCGCAGACCGACGACACGAAGCGCATCGAGTTCCTCTTCCTGCCGATCGAGCACGATCCCGACAGCTACGTTCGCGCCTTCGGCGCCGACGGCTTCCGCGAGGCGCTCACCGGCGCGCTGCCGCTGTCGGAACTGCTCGTGCGCGAGTTGGCCGAACGCGTCGACCTGGCGGTTCCCGAGGGCCGCGCGCGGCTGCTCGCCGAGGCGCGGCCGATGCTGCACGCGCTCTCGGCGCCCGCGCTGCGGCTGCAGCTCGTGCATCGGCTCGCCGAACTCGCCGGCCTGGGCGCCGACGAGGTCGACCGATATGTCGGAGGGGCGCCGCAGGCGGCGAGCGCCGGGCGCCGTGCGCCGCCCGGGCACGGGCACGCGCCGCCGGCAGACGCCTTCGGCGACGCCATGCACGAGGCGTCGCATCGCCCGCCGTGGGGCGGAAGACCCGATCCCGGCACCGGCGGCACCGGCGGCGCCGCGCGGGCGCCGTTTCCTTCGTCGCGGCGAGCCTCGCGCGCGTCGCCGGCGACGAAGCCCGATCTGGAGCAGCGGGTGCGTTGGCTCGCCGCGCGGCATCCGGCGCTCGCCGTGCGCGCGCTGGAAGCCGGGGAATCGCCGGACGGCGCGACGACGGCCGATGCACTCGTCGACGCCTCTTCAGCCGGCGCCCCGCCGCTTCGTTCCTTCGCCTCCGCGGACCTCGTCGACTGGCTGCGAAGCATCGCCGCGCTGCCGCCGCGCTCTACGCTGGCGGACGTCTGCGAGGCCTTGCGCGCGCAGGCGCCGTCGCTGGTGCAGCGGCTCGAGCGCGAGGGCGCCGCCGACGACTGGGTGCTCGGCAGCCTGTCGTTCGACGAGGCGCAGGTGGAGTTCGACGCCGCGCTCGCGCAGCTGCGCGACCGCGAAGTGGCGCGGCAGATCGACGAGCTGGTTGCCTCGGGCATGTCCACCGTCGAAGATCGCGAAAGATATCAAATACTTATGGCAAAACGGCGTCGTTCTTGATATGATTGACGGTTTCGCTTCGCCGCCACGCGCTTTACTGCCAGCTTCGTCTCCGTAACCGATTTTCCGTCGCTTCAGCAGCCATTGCTGGAATCCCGGGCGCGCGTCCCCATATCCGTCGGGAGCGCGCTTCGTTCATCGCGAGGGGTATTCGACAGGTGACTTCCAGAACCGCAGCGAAAAAACCGGCGGGAAAGCCCGCTCGCGCAAGACCGCAGAAGACCGCCCGCACCCCTGCGGGCGCGAGCCGGTCGGCTGGCGCGAAGAAGGCGTCGCCGGCACGGCGCGCCGTTTCGAACCCTGAACCCGTCGCTCGCGCGACGACCGGACGAGCAGTGAACACAGTACGCAAGAGCTCCAGATCCGCAACCGCGGCCGCCGAATCGACGGCGCCCGCCACGAAGGGCACCAAGGGCGCGACCCGCGCGGGCGCCTCGAAAGCGACCGCCCAGCCGAAAGCCGCCGCGAAAGCGGGCCGCTCCGCGGCACGTGCTGCGGCGCCCGCGGCCAAGTCGTCGACGCGCGCCACCGCCGTCGCGCATCCGGCTCCGAAGAAAGACGCGGCTCGCAAGGCGGTGAAGGAAAAGGGCGCGCGCACGGCCGAGGCCGCCGCGCCCGAGAAGGATCGCCTCGCCGTCGAGGCCGGTGCCGCGCGTGCCGCCACGAAGGCGGCATCCCGCTCGGCCGCCGCGACGAAGGCGGCGCCGGCGAAAGCCGCGCGTGCCGGGACGGGCAAGGCCGGGGCCGAAACCGGCGAAGCGGTCGCGAAGCCCGCGGCCAAGTCGGCGAAGGCGTCCGAGACGAAGGCTGCGGCCGGCGCGAAGGCGCTCGCCAAAGGCGAAGGCGCGAAGGCCAGGACCGCGAAAGCCGCCAAGGGCTCCAAAACCGCGAAAGGCGCGAAGGGCAAGTCGCGCGAAGAACTTTCCGAGTCGATCGGCCAGGAAGCCGACGACCTCATCGACGACCAGGTCGAAGGCTTCGAGGAAGGCGACGCCGACGCCGAGGCGATCCCCGACGTTCCCGAGACGCCGGTCGCCACGCCGGCCAAGTCCAAGCGCGGCAATCGCGCGCGCGAGAAGCAGCTGCTGCGCGAACTCGGCGGCCGCCAGGGCATCACCGAGGAGCAGCGCGAGATCACGCGCAACAAGCTCAAGCAGCTGATCAAGCAGGGCAAGGAACGCGGCTTCCTCACCTATGCCGAGATCAACGACCACCTGCCGGAAGATCTGGTCGACGCCGAAGCCATCGAGTCGATCATCAGCACCTTCGGCGACATGGGCATCTCGGTCTACGACCAGGCGCCCGATGCCGAGCAGCTGCTGATGAACGACAGCACGCCGGTCGCCTCTTCCGACGACGACGCCGAAGAGGAAGCCGAGGCGGCGCTGTCCACCGTCGACTCGGAGTTCGGCCGCACCACCGACCCGGTGCGCATGTACATGCGCGAGATGGGCTCGGTGGAGCTGCTCACGCGCGAAGGCGAGATCGAGATCGCCAAGCGCATCGAGGACGGCCTGATGCACATGGTGCAGGCGATCTCCGCCTGCCCCACCACCATCGCCGAGATCCTCGCGCATGCCGATCGCATCGCCGCGGGCACGCTGCGCATCGACGAGGTGGTCGACGGCCTGCTCGACGCCGACGGCGACGACGAGTTCGTGCCGCAGCCCACGCAGGCCTCGGCCGCGTCCGACGATGAGGACGAAGACGGCGAAGACGCGGCGAGCGCCAACACCGCGCGCCTCGAGGAGCTGAAGGCCGCGTCGCTCGAGAAGTTCGCCCACATCGCCAAGTGGTTCGACAGGATGCGCATCGCCTTCGAGAAGGAAGGCTACAAGAGCAAGTCGTACCTCGCCGCGCAGGGCAGGATCCAGAACGAGCTGATGAGCGTGCGCTTCACCGCGAAGATGGTCGAGAAGCTCGCCGACACGCTGCGCGCGCAGGTCGACGAGGTGCGTTCGCTCGAGCGGGCGATCGGCGAGATCGCCGTCGGTCGCGTCGGCATGCCGCGCGAGCGCTTCATCCAGACCTTCCCGAGCAACGAAACGAACCTGAAGTGGTCGGAGAAGGAAGCGGCGGCGAACCCGGCCTACGCCGACGTGCTGCGCCGGAACATCCCGGCCATCCAGGACCTGCAGCAGAAGCTCATCGACCTGCAGGCGCGCGTCGTGCTGCCGCTGTCGGACCTGAAGGAGATCAACCGCCAGATGGCCGCCGGCGAGGCGAAGGCGCGCAAGGCCAAGCGCGAGATGACCGAAGCGAACCTGCGGCTGGTGATCTCGATCGCGAAGAAGTACACGAACCGCGGACTGCAGTTCCTGGATCTCATCCAGGAAGGCAACATCGGCCTGATGAAGGCCGTCGACAAGTTCGAGTACCGGCGCGGCTACAAGTTCTCCACCTACGCCACCTGGTGGATCCGCCAGGCGATCACGCGCTCCATCGCCGACCAGGCGCGCACGATCCGCATCCCGGTGCACATGATCGAGACGATCAACAAGATGAACCGGATCAGCCGGCAGATCCTGCAGGAAACGGGCCAGGAGCCCGATCCGGCCACGCTCGCGCAGCGCATGGAGATGCCCGAGGACAAGATCCGCAAGATCCTGAAGATCGCGATCCTGAAGATCGCCAAGGAGCCGATCTCGATGGAGACGCCGATCGGCGACGACGACGACTCGCACCTGGGCGACTTCATCGAGGACACCGCCACGCTCGCGCCGGCCGACGCCGCGCTGCATGCGTCGATGCACAACGTCGTGAAGGAAGTGCTGGATTCGCTCACGCCGCGCGAAGCGAAGGTGCTGCGCATGCGCTTCGGCGTGGAGATGAGCACCGACCACACGCTCGAGGAAGTCGGCAAGCAGTTCGACGTCACGCGCGAGCGCATCCGCCAGATCGAGGCGAAGGCGCTGCGCAAGCTGCGTCACCCGAGCCGCGCCGACAAGCTCAAGAGCTTCCTCGAGGGCGGGCAGGGCTGATCGACGTAGTGTCCGCGCGGTTATCGTCGCCGCGCGGCACTACTCCTTTCGGGTAGGTTGCGCGGCGCGCTCGCGCAATCCGATGATCGTCTCTTCTTTCCGGCGCCACCCGGCGCCGATCGAGAGGAGACAGGCATGAATCCATCTGCGATCGTCATCGCGTTCGCCGCCGCGGCCCTGAGCGGCACGGTTCTCGCCCAGGGACGGCCGGACAACCTGGAAGCGCTCAAGCAGTTCAAGGTCGCCTCCACCGACCTGAACATCCCGGTCGTGCCGCAGGAGGGCCGGAACGCGGATGCGATTCGCGAGAACCTGAAGAAGGTCAAGCTGCCGCCGGGATTCCAGATCGAGCTGTTCGCCGTCGTTCCCGATGCCCGTCACATGGCGGTCGCGCCCTCGACGAACATGCTGTTCGTCGGCACGCGCAAGACGACGGTGTGGGCGGTCACCGACCGCAACAGCGACGGAGTCGCCGACGAGGTGAAATCGTTCGCGCCTTCGTTGAAGTTCAAGAATCCGAACGGCGTGTGCTGGACGCGCGACGGCTTCCTCGTCGTCGTCGAGCACAATCGGGTGCTCAACTTCCCGGCGGGCGAGTTCTTCTACGAAGGGCCCGACGTCGCGGTCATCGAGGTGGTGCCGCAGGGCAAGCTCATCCCGGTGGAGGACGAGTCGTTCAACCATGGCGCGCGCGCCTGCCGCGTCGGTCCCGACGGCCAGCTGTACATCGCAATGGGCCAGCCCTTCAACGTTCCGCCGGCCGACAAGGTCGACGCGTTCGACCGCCTCGGCATGGGCGGCATCGTCCGCATGAACGCCTTCGACGGCAGTGGGCGCAACACATTCGCACGCGGCGCCCGAAACCCGGTGGGGCTCGACTTCAACCCGAAGGACAAGACGCTGTGGTGGACCGACAACCAGGTCGACGGACTCGGCGACGACGTGCCTCCGGGCGAGCTGAACCATTCGACGAAGGCTGGAGAGCATTTCGGGTTCCCGTACTGGAACGGCAAGTTCAAGGTGGCGGGTTCGGCCGCTGCGCCCGACCTGAAGGACATGAAGGAGCCGGCGGGCGCAGTCTTCCCGCAGGTGGAGTTTCCCGCGCACCAGGCGCAGCTCGGCATGACCTTCTACACGGGAACGAAGTTCCCCGAGAGATACCAGGGCGGCATCTTCGTCGCGGCGCACGGCTCGTGGAACCGCACCAAACCCTCGGGCGCCGAGGTTCAGTTCGTTCCGCTCAAGCCCGACGGCACGGCCGGGAAGATGGAGGTCTTCGCGTCGGGCTTCCTCGACGAGGAGACCGGCGTGTATCGCGGACGCCCGGTCGATGTGGCGCAGATGAAGGACGGCTCGATCCTCGTCTCGGACGACTTCGCCGGCGCCATCTACCGCATCCGCTATGCCGGTGAGGGCAAGTGATCCGATGATCCGCAGCCTCGCGGCTGCCGCGCTGCTCTGCCTCGCTGCCGCATCTCCGGCGCTCGCCGGAGATGCGCAGGCCGGACGTACGAAGGCCAATACCTGCCGGCCGTGCCATGGCGCAGACGGAATCGCGACGAACCCGGGTGCGCCGCATCTCGCCGCCCAGCCGCACGTCTACCTCGTCGAGCAACTGAAGAACTTCCGCAGCGGAAAGCGGACCGATCCGGTCATGACGGTGATCGCCAGGCCGCTCACCGACGAGGACATCGACGATCTCGCCTCGTGGTACTCCTCCGTGGCGATCGAAGCGAAGACGCCTTGAGCCGGCAGCATCGCGAAGATCGCCGATGAGGCATCATCGCAGCAGGTCAACTGCTGCCCCGATGCCATGCCCGCAACGCTAACCATCGACCCGGACGCCGCCGAGCCGATCGAGCGGATGCGGTGATGTTCGGCTACACGGAAGAGCAGATCGCCGAGTTCGGCGTCACCTTCGGCATCGGCGGGTTCATCCTGTTCATGCTGTTCATCATCTGGCAGCTCGCGCGCGAATCGAAGGCAGGGCGCATGGGCACCTTCGTGCTGTTCCTCGTGCTGGCGCTCGGCATGCTCGGGTTCATCGCCAAGAGCGTGATCCAGAAGGTGCTCGGGATCTGACACCGTTCTGCGGCCCGCTCGCGCCTCGGTGCTCAGGGCTGCGGCGGCGCTGGCGCCGTTTGCGCTTTCTTCGCGCTGCATGACGCAGCGTTTTCGACTACGCAAGTCGTATCGAGTGCGGAAACGCCGCGTTATCCAGCCCGGTCGCGGCCTCGGTGCCTGCGGCCGAGGCGGCGCGGCGTCCGCCTGGTCGTAGCCGTTCCCGCGTTCGAGCTGCGCGCTCGGCTGCGAGCGGATCAGCCGCCCCGATCCGTCGAGAACGAACAGGTGCGGATAGCCGGGAATCGCCGGCCAGCGCGAGAGCAGCGCCTCGTCGCGCCGCCGCGCGCGCCGCGATCTCCGGCGTCGGCGGTCCCCATAGCGGCAGGCATAGCGGACACTCGATCGTGTACAGCGGCGGGCTGTGCCCGTCGTGTCCGCCATGATCCGCGGGCGCGCTTCCCGCAGCGGAACAGACGGCGGCGGCGTCCGCTGCGGCGTGCATCCACGGCGCAACCGAACCGGCGACGACGAGCAGCGTGAACCACGCCAGTATGAAGCGGACGACGGCGTGCGAAGCGCGGAGGCGGTTCATGTCGCGATGATCGCCGCGGGCGTTTCGGCTTCGCCAGCCTCGTCGCGTGCAGCGGGCGCGCGGCGGTTCCGAATGTTCGCGTCCTGTGTAGGATGACGCCCTCGGGCCTCTAGCTCATGATGGTTAGAGCAGCGGACTCATAATCCGTTGGTGCCGGGTTCGACTCCCGGGGGGCCCACCAGCTTGCGGCATGCGCCGCGCCGTCGCATCGGACATGGCACGACGCGAAGCGTCCTTCTCGATTACGCCCAGGAGGAAATCATGGTCGTCGCCGGGGCCATGAGACAACCTGCCCGGCCGCCGTGATGAGGCTGCGATGATCGGGCAGGACAGGGCTCCCTGCGACGAAGGCGCGCTGCGTGCCGGCGCTTCGTCCGACCCGGCGTGCCCGGCGCAGGCCCGACGCTGGGTTCTCGCGACGTCGATCGTCGGTTCGAGCATGGCGTTCATCGACGGCTCAGTCGTCAACGTGGCGCTGCCCGCGTTGCAGTCCGAACTCGCCGTATCGATACGCGGCGCGCAGTGGGTGCTCAACGCCTACCTGCTGATGCTCGGCGCGTTGATCCTCGTCGGCGGGTCGGCCGGCGACCGCTTCGGGCTGCGCCGCGTGTTCGTCGCCGGTGTCGTCGTGTTCACGCTCGCGTCGCTCGCCTGCGGCCTGGCGCCCGGCGTCGATGCACTCGTCGTCGCGCGCGCCGCGCAGGGTGTCGGCGGCGCATTGCTCGTGCCCAACAGCCTCGCGCTGATCAGCGCCGCGTATCCGGAGGACGAGCGCGGGCGCGCGATCGGCACGTGGGCCGGATTCTCCGCGTTGACGATGGCGCTCGGTCCGGTGCTCGGTGGCTGGCTGGTCGACGTGTCGACATGGCGTGCGATCTTCTTCGTCAACGTTCCGGTGGCGCTCCTCGCGCTGGCGCTGGCGTACCTGCGCGTTCCCGAGTTGCGCGGCACGGCGCGCCGTGCGCCGCTCGACTGGCGCGGCGCGGTTCTCGCGACCGCAGGTCTCGGCGCGCTGGCCTGGGGGTTGACCGCCGCGCCCGAGCAGGGCTGGGCGAATCCGGTGGTGCTCGTCGTGCTGGTCGCCGGCGCATTGCTGCTGGTCGCGTTCGTGTGGTCGCAGCGTGTCTCGCGCGCCCCGATGATGCCGCTCGGCCTGTTCTCCTCGCGCGAGTTCAGCGGCGCCAACGCGATGACGCTCCTGCTCTACTGCGCGCTGAGCGGTGCGATGTTCTTCCTGCCGTTCAATCTCGTGGGACTGCAGGGGTACTCGGCGGCGGGCGCGGGCGCGGCCTTCCTGCCGCTGACGCTGGCAATGGGCGTGCTTTCGCGCTGGTCCGGCGGGCTGGTCGCCCGATACGGCGCGCGCATGCCTTTGATCGTCGGCCCCGTCGTCGTGGCCGCCGGTTTCGCGCTGCTCGCCGTGCCGGGAATCGGCGGCTCGTACTGGACGACCTTCTTTCCGGCGATGGTCGTGCTCGGCTTCGGCATGGCGATCAGCGTCGCACCGTTGACGACCACGGTGCTGGGATCGGTCGACGATCATCACGCCGGCACGGCATCGGGCATCAACAACGCTGTGGCGCGCATCGCCGGCATGCTCGCCGTTGCGTTGCTGGGCGCGCTCGCCGTCGTCGCGTTCGGCTCCGCGCTCGAGTCGCGCCTGGATGCGCTGCGGCTCGACCCCGACGTGCGCGGCGCGATCGAAGCCCAGGTGCCGGCACTCGCCGCGGCGCGGGTGCCGCCGCAATTGCAGGGATTCGCGCGCCATGCCGTGCAGTTCGCGTTCGACGCGGCCTTCCTGCACGCCTTTCGCATCGTGATGCTCGTTTCGTGTGTCCTGTCGCTCGCCAGCGCGTGGTGCGCTGCGCGCACCATCGGCGTCTACGAAAAGCGTTTGGGCCGAGAAGGTGGTTGAGGCCTTCTGAAATCCTCGGTGCTAGCCTCATGATCGTGGCCGTACCGCGGGATCGAGCCCGTCGATCTCCAGGTGGTGGGTCACGAGTACGTCGGCGTCGTCGAGGAAGTCGGTTCCGCGGTGAAGAAGGTCAAGGTCGGCGACTTCGTCGTCGCGTCATTCGTCATCTCCGACGTCGAGGAGCGCGGAGACGAGGGCGTGGCGAAGATCAAGGCGCTCACGAACGGACTCGGCGCCCACTCCGTGGTCGAGGCTGTCGGCATCGAGCAGTCGACGATGCAGGCGATCCGTGCCACCCGGCCCGGCGGGCACATGGGCTTCGTCGGCGTCAACCACGGCGTGTCCATCCCCGGTCCCGAACTGTTCTTCGCCGAGATCCACACGCACGGCGGCCCGGCGCCGGTGCGGCACGAATGAAACCGATCCGAAACCCCGACTCGGCCGCCGGCGACTGGTACATCGACACCGCGTGCATCGATTGCGGCGCATCGCGGCACGTCGCGCCCGGTCTGATCGTCGAGCGAAACGAAAAGAGCGTCTTCGCGAGGCAGCCTCGAACGCCGGAAGAGCGGCTTGCGGCGTGGCGTGCCGTGCTCGTGTGCCCCACCGCGTCGGTGCGCAGCGAAACGAAACAGCCGCGGCCGAACGTGACGATCTTTCCGCAGGAGATCACCTCGGGCGTGTGGCGCTGCGGATTCAACGCGCGCTCGTCGTTCGGAGCGCATTCCTATTTCGTCGAGCGTCCGGCCGGCAATCTCCTGATCGATTCTCCGCGCCATGCGGCCGAGCTCGTGAAATGGTTTCGCGATGCGGGCGGCATTGCCGACATCCTGCTGTCGCATCGCGACGATGTCGCAGACGCGGACAAGTACGCGCGCGAGTTCGGCGCGCGCGTCTGGATCCACCGGGACGACCGCTCGGCCGCGCCGTATGCCACCGACCTTCTCGAAGACGGGACGGAGCGAATCATCGCGCCCGGCGTGCGCGCGATCGCGGTGCCCGGACATACGCGCGGCAGCGTCGTCTACCTGGTCGACGATCGCGTCCTCTTCTCGGGTGATTCGCTCGCCTGGAGCGAACGGGAGCGCGACCTCGTGGCGTTCGAGGACGCGTGCTGGTACTCCTGGGCGGAGCTTACCGAATCGCTCGGCAGGCTGGCGGCCGCCTGTCGCTTCGAGTGGTTGCTGCCCGGGCACGGCTGGCCCGTGTATTTGCCGGCCGACGAGATGCGTGCACGCCTGGTGGCTCTCGTCACTCGCCGGCCAGTTCGGCGAGCTTCTCGCCGTCGCCCTCTCGCAACCATCGCGCGGCACGATCGCGCCATTCCTGGCGATGCGCATCCTGTCGGCTGCGCATCTCGATCTCGTCGATCCAGTCGACCGGCGCGGCGAAGTTCACGTTCTGGCCGTCGCGCTGCCGGTAGTCGATGATGCCGACCAGGCGGCCCTTCGAGTCGACCAATGCCCCGCCTTCCGAGCCGGGCGAGATCGGCGCCGTGAATTGCAGCAGCGTGACGTCGCCCCGCTGCCGGATGCCGGCGATCACGCCCTCGGACAGCCCGATGCCGAGGCCCAGCGCGTTGGACAGGGCGTACACGCGCTCGCCGACCGGCGGCAACTCGCCGGCGGGCGCCCGGGAAATGGCCGCCGGATCCGCTTCGGCGCGCGCCGACAGCAGGCAGAGATTGCGCTGCACATCGCGGGCCAGCAGCGTCGCGACGCGCTGCCGATCGGCGGGGCCGATGCGGATCGAATCGCTTCCCTCCAGTGCAGCACAGGTGCTGACGTAGCGGCCGTCGCCGAGCGCGATCGCGGTGGCCGCCGCGAGCGCAGTGCCGTCGGCGGCCTGCGCCTGGACCATCGTCACCGATTCCCCGGCGCGCTCGAAGATCTCGGTTGGGGAAAGGGCCGCGCCCGTACTCGCGAGCGCAGCCTGGGCGACGAAGGCGAGCGTCCACGGAACGCAACTGCTGCGTGCGATCGATTCGAAGCGAAACATCCGGATTCCGGGGTGTGAGGGCGGCGGGCAGTCGTATGGAGGAAAGCCCTGTTCAATCGTCCGACGCGTAGCTCGCCAGCAGCACGTCGGCGGCCGCCTGGCGGATCGGAATCAGCGCCTGGTATTCGGCCGAGCGATGCCATCCGTCGATCGAGGCGAGATCGGGAAAACGCAGCACGACGGTCTCGGCGTACGGCTGCTCGCCGCTCAGTGTTTCGGCGAGTCGTCCGCGGAACAGCAGCTCGCCGCCCCAACGCGCGAGCGTCGACGGCACCCGGCTGCGATATTCCGACCAATGCTGCGCATCGCGCACATTGACATGGCCGATGAGATACGCGGGCATTCGTTCGTCTCCTGTTCGTGCTGCCCGAGGTCGGCAGCCGGTCGATCCGACGGATTATCGCGGGGCGACGGTTACGGGGATACGTTTCGGGGTATCGTCCGTTCCGATGATTTCCACGGATGGCCCCGAAACCGTCCCGCGGGCGCGACCCGCGGCGACGCGCTCGCGCTGCCGTCCCCGCCGCGTCCGGCTGCGCGACGGCCGCGATGTCACGCTGCGCGAGATCCGCGAGACCGACGAGAGCGAGATCCTCGAGGCTTTCGAACGGCTCTCGGACGAGTCGCGCTATTCGCGCTTCCTGCAGCACAAGAAGCGGATCGATCCGGCTGCGCTCGAGCGCGGCCTTCATCCGCGCGCCGGACTCGATTTCGTTCTGGTGGCAACGACTCCGGCGGAAGACGGCATCGACATCGTCGGAGCCGCGCAATACCTGCCGTCGCAGTCGACCGATGCGAGAGCCTGCGAGTTCGCGGTCACGGTAGCCGAAGACTGGCGGCGCAACGGCCTGGCTACGGCATTGATCTCGCGGCTCGTTCGTCGCGCCCGGCGCGACGGCTACGAGACGATCGAAGGGCGCGTGCTCGCGTCGAACCTGCCGATGCTCGCGCTGGCGCACGACATGCGCTTCGACGTCGAGCCGGCGACGGGGGAGGCGGGCACGCTGCTCGTCCGACGCGCGCTGGCGGCCGGGACTGCACCGGCGCGTCGCCGATACGCGTAGTCGAGGATCACGATCGGCGCTCGCCCGGCCGGCTCACTCGCGCGTGCGCTGCAGCCGTTCGCCCGCCATCCCGATGTCGCGCGCCGGATCGAAGTTCGGATCGTCGGTGAGCACGTAGGTGCCGTCGCGCAGCTGCCAGGCATGGTCGTAGTACTGCGGCAGCTCGACGACGCCTCCGCTGCGCGGATCGCGGTAGCCCTGCACCTCGCGGATCGTTCGCACCGTGTCGCGATGCATGCGGTCCTGCGTGGCCTGCCCGGACTGCCAGCTTTCGTTGCGCATGCGCTCGGTTTGCTGCATCGCTTCGTTGCGGATCTCGCCGCGGCGCTGGATATGCGCCAGCGTCTCGCGGGAGGACTCGGCCTGCATCCGCGAGATCTGCGCCTGCGTGGCCGCGTTGTCGGCCGCCATCTGCCGCTCGGCTGCGGCGATGCGCGCCTGCCATTCGGGCGCCGTCTTCAGCGTCGCCCACATCAGCTCGAAGTGTCGCTGCGACACCGGGCGCGAGGCGCTGCGCCATGACAGGACGCCGAGCGCCTCGCCCTGCAGCGATTCCAGAACCTGTCCGTTGAGGCCGGCGAGACGGCTGTGGCTGAAGACGACGGCGGTTGCGAGCCGTTCGTGGAACTCACGGCCGTCCCCGGTCCAGGCGATCAACGCTTCGCCGCTGTCGACCCAGCTTCGCAGGCTGCCGCCGGCCCACTGATTCTGCGCGAGCTCCTTCGATTTGTCGGGCCGCGGCTTGTATTCGACCAGCCGCGCGTTCCGGCGATGACGCGCGATCCACGAGGCGAGGTACTCGCGTGCATCGCGAAAGCCCGCCTGCGGGCAATCGCCGAGCGGCGAGCCGTAGTTCGTCGCCCCCCAGGCTTCCGACGGGTCCAGCGTGATCGCTTCGCCGCCTTCGGGCGCGGCAGCCTGCAACGCCATCCCGTACGGACGGCCGCATCGGCGACCGATGTTCCATTGCACCTCGCCGCTGTGCTTCCAGCCGGCCGGCACCATCAACGTGGCGGCGACCATCGGCTTCTCGAAGCCCTTGCGGTCGACGATCTCGGCGCGCTGCACCCGCAGCGCGTCGGCGGCAGGGGGCGCTGCCGGCGTCGGCTGCGCGGCGAACATCGCCAGGACGACCGCGGCGCAGGCCGGCGTCCCGGATCGCGAGCGGGAGGCGTGGGGGACGGTGGGCATGGCGCCTCCGGAAGGGGTTGGGGAGTCGGCGATCATCGTCCGCTGAAAACGCTTGCCGCGGCAAGAGCGTTTGCGTACCGTTTCCCGGCTCCTTCCGCCTTCCCGGGCGCAACGCCTTCGAGGTTTCTCCATGTCCTACGACTTCGTCATCGTCGGTGGCGGACACCACGGACTCGCCTGCGCCGCGTATCTCGCCCGGGCGGGCGCGAGCGTGCTCGTGCTCGAGCGCAGCTCCCGCGTCGGTGGCGGATGCAGCACCGAGGAAGCGACGCTGCCGGGGTTCCGGCACAACATCTGCTCGGTGGTCCATACGCACATTCCGACGAGTCCGGTCTATCGCGATCTCGAGCTGGAGCGTCACGGCGTCCGCTACGTCTATCCGGAGCATCTGCGCGGAACGATCTTTCCCGATCACCGCAGCCTCGTGATGCATCGCGACGCGAACCGGATGGCCGACGAGATCGCCCGGTTCTCGGCGCGCGACGCGCGCACGTTCCGGCAACTGGTCGCGGATTACGAAGAGTTCATCGATTCGACCTACCTGCCGCTGATGTACTCGCCGCCGCTGGCGCCGTCGCTGCAGAGCGCGCAGCTCGAGCAGTCGGCCGAAGGGCGCACGTTGCTGCAATGGCAGGCGAGCACGCCCGTGCAGTTGCTCGACGAGCTGTTCGAGAGCGACGAGGTGAAGGTGCATTTCCTCGCGCGGATGACGGTGCTCGGTTTCCCGCCCGACCAGTTCGGCCAGGGATGGATCTGCCTGTTCCGCATCCTGAAGGCCGAGGCGCCGATCTGCGTCGGCGGGTCCGGTTCGCTCGCGCTCGGGCTGCGCCGCGCCGTCGAGGCGCACGGCGGCGTGGTGCAGACCGACGCGGCGGTGCAGCGCATCGTCGTGCGCGGCAACCGGGCGATCGGCGTGGCGCTGAAGGACGGGCGAAGGATCGACGCATCGAAAGCCGTCGTCACCAACGTCGAGCCGAAGAAGAGCTTCCTCGGCATGGTCGGCGAAGAGCACCTGCCGTCCTCCTTCGCCACGCGAGTGAAGAACTACCACTCGAACGGACGATCGCTGTTCGTGCTGCACCTGGCGCTGTCGGCGCCGCCGCACTACCGGGCCGCGGACGGGAACGCCGCGGTGGATCTCGCGTTCAGCCAGGAGATGTTCGGCGGGCGCGTCGAAGACCAGGTGCGCGCATACCGCGACATCGCGACGGGCGTTCCGCCGCGGGGGGAGATGCTGCAGGTGACCTTGCCCACGCTGTTCGATCCGTCGCAGGCGCCCGCCGGCAGGCACACCGCGGTGGTCTGGCAGTACGCGCCGTATCGGATCGAGCCGGACGGGCCCGAAGGGTGGCGCAGGCTGCGCGACGAATACGCCGAGCACGTGCTCGGCCTGTGGAGATCGTACGCGCCGAACATCACGAAGGACGCGATCCTCGGCATGAGGATCCAGGATCCGACCGATACCGAGCGTCACAACGACAACCTGGTGAACGGCGTCGACGTCGTGGGCGACATGACGCCCGACCAGATGGGCTGGTTCCGGCCTTTCGCCGGATGGTCCGACTACCGCACGCCCGTCGAAGGGCTCTACATGTGCGGCGGCTACTGCCATCCGGGCGGCGGCGTGCACGCCGGCGCCGGTCACAACGCCGCCGGCGTGATCGCCGACGACCACCGGCTGAACCGGTGGTGGGACTGATGCCCGAGCGCGAGACGAGATTCGTCGTCGATGCGTCGCCGGCGGAGGTGTGGACGTTCGTGCGCGACGTGCACGCGCTGTGCAGCTGCATCCCCGGCGTCGAGAAGGTGACGCTGCTCGACGAACGCACCGCCGACCTGACGGTGAAGGAGAAGGTCGGCGTCGTGCCGCTGATCGTGCAGCTGAGAGCCCGCATCGATGCGGAAGACCCTCCGCACCGCCTGCATGCCGTCGCGACGGCCGACCATCTGACGATGGAGATCGACGTCGGCCTGAAGCCGGATGGTCCGAGGACGGAATTGCTCGGCCTGATCCGCGTGAAGGGCGAAGGGCCGCTCCGTCCGGTCGTGAACAGCCTGTTCGACAAGCGGGCGGACGAGCGTGCCGCGCAGTTCGCCGAGCAGCTCGAGCAGCGCTTCGGCGCCGTCGGCGCAGAAGTCGTTGTGGAGACGACGCCCGAGGAACCTGTGCAGGAGCCGGGATGGCTCGCGCGGGTCGGCGCGTGGCTCCGGCGCCTCCGGCAGCGCCTGCAGGCGCGGTCCGCGTCGCCGGGGAAATGACGCTGCGCCGCGCGTCGGCGCCGCAACCCCTCGCTTCGTGACCGATTCGATGCGTCTTCGGCGCGTCTTCCGGTACCGTCTCCGTGAAACCGGAGAGTTTCCGATGAAGACGCTTTGCGCTGCCCTGCTGCTCGCCGCGAGCCCCTTCGTGCACGCCGC
>QEVN01000077.1 GCA_003576795.1 Burkholderiales bacterium | reverse complement strand
GCGACGATGCGCGCGCGCAGGTGCGTTTCGAGCGCGAGGGAACGAAGTGGCTCGCGCTGTCGGTGGCGAGGTTGGAGCCCTGCTGACGCGCCGCCGGGAGAAAAGCCGGCGGGAGAAAGCTCAGGCGCGCGCGTCGGGCGCCGTGCCGGCGACGGCTTCGGCTGCCGGGTCGCTCACCGGTTCACGGTAGGTCGGCCAGAACGAGCAGTAGATGACGGTGATCAGCGCGAGCGACAGCGGCGACAGGATCATCGACATCGCGAGGGGGTGCGAACCGAAGGCGCCCTGCACCGCGCGCACGACGAGCGAGCCGGCGAAGGCGATGGCGAACCAGCCGATGCCGTAGACGAGGAAGGCGCCGCGGTTGCGCCAGACGGCCAGCAGGCTGAAGAAGAGCGACTTCACCGGCGGCACGCGATGCCATGCGACGAAGAGCGGCGCGTACCACATCGCCATCTGCACCGGAAGGTAGGCGGTGACGAAGGTTGCCGCCGCCAGCCACAGCGAGACGTCGTCGAGCGCCGCCGACTCGGCTTCCTCCAGGTTGCCGACGGCCAGCTGCATCAGCGCGCCGCCGTCGAACAGCGCCGCCAGCGCGAGCGCGAGCATCGTCGCCACCGCATTGACGATGCCCAGCAGCAGCAGCGGGCGCAGCGCGCGACCGCCGTCCTCGCGAAAGGCGGCGAAGAGCATCGTCGGCAGCGGCATTCCGCCTTCGTCGGCGGTGCCCACGGCGCGCATCAGCCCGACCATCAGCGCGGGCGCGAGCACGAGCGGGGCGATCGAACCGACGAAGGGGATGAGCACCGACAGCGACAGCAGCAGCAGGTTCAGGAACGTGATGGCGAGCAGCGCGATCGGCTGGCGGCGAAGCAGCGCGAAGCCGCGCGCCACCCAGCGCCAGCCGGCGCGCGCGGGCAGGGGGGCGATGCGCATCAGTGCAGCGCCGGCGCTTCGGCGCGACGCAGTCGAAGGATGCGCTCGAAGCGCGCCGGATCCTTCGGCACGACGATCTCGGCCGGGCGCGGGCAGTGCAGGTCGTACAGGCGCGACACCCAGAAGCGCAGCGCGGCCGCGCGCAGCATCGTCTGCCAGGCGTCGCGCTCGGCGGGCTGCAGCGGACGCACGCGCCGATAGGCATCGAGCAGCGCGGCAAGGCGCGCGGGATCGAAGCCTTCGTTCCCGTCGGTGCACCAGTCGTTGGCAGCGACCGCGAGATCGAAGAGCCAGGCGTCGACGCCGGCGAACCAGAAATCGATGATGCCGGCCAGTCGCGGCGAGTGCGTTCGCGAATCGAAGAAGACGTTGTCGCGGAAGAGATCGGCGTGCACGGCCGAGGCGGGCAGCGACGCGAGCCCGCCGCTCGCCGCGAAGGCCCGCTGATGTTCGATCTCGTCGCCGAGCAGCGCCGCCTGCTCCGGGGCCAGGTGCGCGGCCAGCTGCGGTGCGACCGCCTGCCACCAGGACAGTCCGCGCGGGTTCGGCGTGCGGCCGGAGTAGTCGGCCGCTGCCAGATGCATGCGCGCGATCGTTTCGCCCAGCTGCGCGCAATGCGCGGCGCCCGGCTGCATCTCGGGCTGGCCGTCGAGCCGGCTGCACAGGGCCGCCGGCTTGCCCATCAGCGTTTCGAGCACGATTCCGTCGCGATCGGCGACCGGGTCGGGGCAGGGGATGCCGTGCGCGGCCAGGTGGTGCAGCAGGCCGAGGTGGAAAGGCAGCTCCTGCGCGGTCATCCGCTCGAACAGCGTGAGCACGTAGCGGCCGGCGGTGGTCGTCACGAACCAGTTGCTGTTCTCGATGCCCGAAGCGATGCCTTCGTGCTCGACCAGGTCCCCGACGTCGTAGCGCGCGAGCCAGCGCGCGAGCGCGTCGCGCGAAACGAAGGTGAACACGGCCATCGGCGCGCTACAGGTAGAGCATCCGTTCGCGTTCGTCTGCCGTCGGCACGAAGCCTCGCGTCTGGTAGAAGTCGAAGATCGCCTCGACGACGGTGGCCGGATCGTCGATCACCTGGATCAGGTCGATGTCGCCGGGCGAGATCAGGCCGTTGCCCACCAGCTGCGAGCGGATCCAGTCGAGCAGCCCGCCCCAGAAGGCGGCGTCCATCAGGATGACCGGAATGCGCCGGCCCATGCGCGTCTGCACCATCGTGAGCACTTCGAACAGCTCGTCGAGCGTGCCGAAGCCGCCGGGCGCGGCGATGAACGCGGTGGCGTATTTCGCGAAAGCCACCTTGCGCGCGAAGAAGTGGCGGAAGTTCAGCGAGATGTCCTGGTACTCGTTGCCGGTCTGCTCCATCGGCAACTGGATGTTCAGCCCGATCGACGCCGACTTGCCGCTGTGCCCGCCGAGGTTCGCCGCTTCCATGATGCCGGGCCCGCCGCCCGAAATGATCGCGAAGCCCGCGTCCGACAGGCGCCGTGCGACGTCGACCGTGGTCTCGTACCAGCGATGCCCCGGACGCACGCGCGCGCTGCCGAAGATCGACACGGCCGGTCGCACGTCGGACAGGCGTTCGGTCGCTTCGACGAACTCTGAGATAATTCCGAAGATATGCCATGACTCGCGCGCCTTCAGCGACGTCGACCGCTCCGGGCTTTCGATCGCGCGCAACTGCGGCACCTGCTTGCTGCTGGACATGTCCGATAAAACGCTTCTGCTGGTTGACGGCTCGGGGTATCTGTATCGCGCGTTCCACGCGCTTCCGGATCTGCGCAACAAGTCGGGCGAGCCCACCGGTGCGATCTACGGCATGGTGGCGATGCTACGGCGTCTGCGTGCCGACGGCAAACCGAACGGCTTCGGCGGCGCGACGCACGGCGCGGTCGTGTTCGACGCGCCGGGCAAGACCTTCCGCGACGACTGGTACCCCGAGTACAAGGCCAATCGCAAGGCGATGCCCGAGGATCTCGGGCGGCAGATCCCGCTCATCCACCAGCTCGTGCGCGCGCTGGGCTGGCCGCTCGTCATGGTCGACGGCATCGAGGCCGACGACGTGATCGGAACGCTCGCGACGCAGGCGCGGGCGAGCGGAATGAAGACCGTCATCTCCACCGGCGACAAGGACCTCGCGCAACTGGTCGGCGACGACGTCGTGCTGGTGAACACGATGACGCGCGACGGCGGCCCCGGCGAACGGCTCGACCGGGACGCCGTCGTGGCGAAGTTCGGCGTGGCGCCCGAACGCATCGTCGACTGGCTCACGCTGGTCGGCGACTCGGTCGACAACGTGCCCGGCGTCGAGAAGGTGGGTCCGAAGACGGCGGCGAAGTGGCTCGCGCAGTACGGCTCGCTCGATGCGCTCGTCGAGCAGGCGCACGAGGTGGGCGGGGCGGCCGGCAACAACCTGCGCAACGCGCTCGACTGGCTGCCGACGGCGCGCAGGCTCGTCACCGTGAAGACCGACTGCGAGCTGGCGCCGCAGGTCGAGTCGATCGAGCGCTCGCTGGCTTTCGCGCAGCCCGATCGCGCGGCGCTGCGCGAGTTGTTCGAGCGCTGCAATTTCCGCAGCTGGCTGCGGGAAATCGACGGGGGCTCGGCCGACGCGGTACCGAAGGAGGCTTCGGCCGACGCCGCAGCCTCGCCGGAGGCGCTTCCCGAGGCGGCGTCGCAGGAGGCGGTTTCGGGGGCGAACGGGGAGCCGGTGACGGCTGCCGCCCGCGCGCACGCCCCCGCCCGGCAACCGCGCTACGAGACGGTGCTCGACGACGAGCGGCTCGGCGAGTGGCTGCGCCGCATCGAGGCGGCCGAGCTGGTCGCCTTCGACACCGAGACGACCTCGCTCGATCCGATGCGCGCCGAGATCGTCGGGCTGTCGCTGGCGGTCGAGCCCTACGAGGCCTGCTACGTGCCGATGGCGCACGACTACACCGGCGCACCCCGGCAGCTGTCGCGCGAGCACGTGCTCGGGCGGCTGCGCGGCTGGCTCGAGGACGAGCGCCGCGCGAAGGTCGGGCAGAACCTGAAATACGACGCGCACGTGCTCGCCAACTACGGCGTGCGGCTGGCCGGCATCGCGCACGACACGCTGCTCGAGAGCTACGTGCTGGAGGCGCACCGCAACCACGATCTCGACTCGCTCGCCGACCGGCATCTCGACCGGCGCACGATCCGCTACACCGACGTCGCCGGCAAGGGCGCGAAGCAGATCCCGTTCGGCCAGGTCGATCTCGAATCGGCCACGCGCTATGCGGCCGAGGACGCCGACGTGGCGATGCACCTGCATCGCACGATGTATCCGCACATCGTCGCCGACGAGAAGCTCGCGTACATCTATCGCGACATCGAGTTGCCGGTCTCGCGCGTGCTGCAGGCGATGGAGCGCACCGGCGTGCTGATCGACGCCGAGGCGATGACGCGGCAATCGGAGGAGCTTGCCCAGCGCATGTACGCCCTCGAGCGGCAGGCGTTCGAGCTGGTCGGGGCGCCGCTGAACATGGGCTCGCCCAAGCAGCTGTGCGAAGTGCTCTACGAGCGGCTCGGACTGCCCGTGCTCAAGCGCACCGCCGGCGGCGCGCCGTCCACCGACGAGGACGTGCTCGAGAAGCTCGCGCAGGACTACCCGCTGCCGCGCATCGTCCTCGACTGGCGCTCGCTGTCCAAGCTCAAGGGAACGTACACCGACAAGCTGCCGAAGATGGTCGATCCGCGCAGCGGACGCGTGCACACGCGCTATTCGCAGGCGGTCGCGGTCACCGGCCGGCTGGCGTCCAGCGATCCGAACCTGCAGAACATCCCGATCCGCACCGCGGACGGCCGGCGCATCCGCGAGGCCTTCGTCGCGCCGGCCGGCTCGAAGATCGTCTCGGCCGACTACTCGCAGATCGAGCTGCGCATCATGGCGCACATCTCGCAGGATGCGAACCTGCTGCGCGCCTTCGAGCAGCGCATGGACGTGCACCGCGCCACCGCCGCCGAGATCTTCGGCGTGGAGCCGGCCGACGTCAGCTTCGAGCAGCGCCGCTACGCGAAGGTGATCAATTTCGGGCTGATGTACGGGATGAGCGCCTTCGGCCTGGCATCGAACCTGGGTATCGAGCGGGGCGCCGCGAAGAGCTACATCGAGCGCTATTTCGCGCGCTACCCCGGCGTGGCGCGCTACATGGAGGAGACGCGCGAGCGCGCGCGGCGCAACGGCTACGTCGAGACGGCGCTCGGCCGCCGCCTGTGGATCGCCGAGATCAACAGCCCGAACGGCCCGCGACGCGCGGGCGCCGAGCGCGCGGCGATCAACGCGCCGATGCAGGGAACCGCCGCCGACCTGGTCAAGCTCGCGATGATCGCCGTGCAGCGCTGGATCGACCGGGAGGCCGTGCGCTCGCGGCTGATCCTGCAGGTGCACGACGAGCTCGTGCTCGAGGTGCCCGAGGACGAGCTGGCTCTCGTGCGCGAGCAGGTGCCGACGCTGATGAGCGGCGTGGCGACGCTCTCGGTGCCGCTCGAGGTCGAGTGCGGCGTGGGCGCGAACTGGGACCAGGCGCACTGACGTGAACTGGACGCTGGCGGCGATCATCGCCGCAACGCTTCTGTCGGGCGCGGCCAGCGTGCTCGCCGCCGCCTGGCTGTCGCTGTCGCTGCTGGCCGGCGTCGTCCGCCGCCTGGTGAGCCTGTCGGCGGGGCTGCTGCTCGGCGCGTCGATCCTGCATCTCGTTCCCGAGGCCTTCGAGTCCGGCGCCGACATCCATTCGCTGTCGTGGGCGCTGCTGGCCGGCATCATCGGCTTCTTCGCGCTCGAGAAGTTCGCCGTGCTGCGCCACAGCCACCATCACGAGCACGACGGGCACGGGCACCATCACGGTCACGACCGCGACGAGGCGGGTCCGGCCGGCCTCGTCGTGCTGGTCGGCGACACGATCCACAACACGGCCGACGGCGTGGTGATCGCCGCGGCCTTCCTCGCCGATCCGGCGCTCGGCTGGATCACCACGGCGGCGATCGCCGCCCACGAGATCCCGCAGGAGATCGGCGACTTCATCGTGCTGATCAACGCCGGCTACACGCGCCGGCGCGCGCTCGTCTACAACCTGCTGAGCGGCACGGCCGCGGTGGTGGGCGGCGTGGTCGGCTACTTCGCCCTTGCGCACGGCCAGGAGCTGCTGCCGTACGTGCTCGTCGTCGCCGCGGCGAGCTTCGTCTACGTGGCGCTCGCCGACCTGATTCCCGGACTGCATCGGGAGACGCGGCGCGACGGCGAGTGGTTCTGGCAGTTCGCGCTGATGCTCGCGGGCGTGGCGATCATCACGCTGTCGACGACGCTGCTCGGCGCGCATTGACGCCTCGTCCCGCGCGTCGGGGACGCCGCGTCGGCACGGGTGGCCTGGGCGCGCCGCTTCGCCTTCAATAGCGCAGCCGCGCGTGCCAGGTCTGCTGCGCGGCGTCGAGCGCCTGCTGCAGCGTGCGCACGCCGCGCGCTTCGAGCAGCGGAATCAGCCTCAGGAAAATCTCCGCGGTGGCCAGCGCGTCGCCCAGCGCGCTGTGCCGTCCGGACAGCGCGACGCCGAGCCGCGCGGCGATCGCCTCGAGCGAATGCGACTCCTGCTGCGGATGCACGTACGCCGACAGCAGCAGCGTATCGAGCACGGGCTGCCCGAAGACGACGCCCGTCTCGGCTTCGGCCTCGCGCAGGAAGCGCATGTCGAAGGCGGCGTTGTGGCCGACCAGCACCGAGTCGCGCGCGAAGGCGTGGAAGGCCGGCAGCACCTGCGCCGCCGGCGGCTGGCCGGAGAGCCTCGCGGCGTCGATGCCGTGGATCGCGACCGAGGCGGCGGAAACGGCGCGCTGCGGATCGACCAGGCGCTCGAAGCCTTCGTGCCGCAGCAGCTTGCCGGCGACGATGCGCACGGCGCCGATCTGCACGATGCGATCGCCCCCCGACGGGTCGAGGCCGGTGGTCTCGGTGTCGAACACGGTGCAGGTCAGCTCGGCGAGCGCGCGCTCGGCGAGCGCGCGTCCGGGTCCCGCGTCGCGAAAGAGATCGAAGTCGTAATACTCGGGGCGGCTCGCGGCGGCCGCTTCGCGCTCGGTGCCGGCGCCTGATGCCTCCGCCATCGGCAGCAGCAGCCGGAAGAAGCTCTCGTGGCGGGCGCGCTCGCGCTGGAACCAGATCTCGCCGTCGTGCCGCTCGATCACGTCGCGCACGCTCAGCGCGCTCGACAGCGGTCCCGAGCGCATCGCGTCGGTCTCCCAGTTCGTCACCGTCTCGGTGCTCAGCGCGAGCCCCTGCCAGACGAGATCGAGATGCGCGCGCGCGCCGGCCGGCGCCAGGCGCAGGCGCAGCACGCGCAGCCCGTATTCGTCGACCAGGCGCTCGGCGAGATGCGCGAGCGCGCGCAGCAGCGAGAAGCTGTCCACCTTCAGCCACCATCCCGCGTCGACCGCGTCGACGTCGACGCGGCAATCGAGCCCCGATTCGATGCGCTGGCGCGCGGCGGCGAGCAGATCGGCGCCCGGCATGTCCTCGAGCGGCCAGCGCGTCTTCTGCGCCTGCGCGTCGCGCGCCGCGGCCTCGTGCAGTCGCGCGCCCATCGTGCGCACCTCGGCGCGGATCACTTCGTGCAGGCGCTCGCGCGTCGCGTCGTCGACGTCGGGATAGTCGAGCACCTCGACGGCGGCCTGCAGGTTGCCGAGCGAGGCGCGGCTGCCCTGGATCAGCTCGTGCATCGCGCGATCGCGCAGCGCCGCGTCGGCGAAGGGCTCCGTCACGTCCTCGAGCATCAGCAGGTAGCCGCTCAGCGTCGCCTGCCCGTCTTCGCCGCCCCGGCGATCCGGTCCATCCTCCGCATTGCCGGGATCCTGCACCGGCACCATGTGCGCGCGCAGCAGCGCTCCGCCGCGCACGGCGGTGAGGAACTGCACCGACGGATGCGCGTCGCCGCGCTGCAGTCGCCGCCGGATCGTCTCGAGCGCGTGCACGAGCAGCGCGGGATCGAACACGTCGTGGATCGAGCGGCCCAGCCCGATCAGCTCGCTGCCGCCTGCCCCCGAGGTGTCCGTGCGCGCGTGGAACTGCCCGAGCGCGCGATGGTTGTAGAGCAGGATGCGCCCGTCGAGATTGCAGACGACGACGCTCTGCGCCAGCTCGGTCATCAGCGCGGCCAGCCGGCTGCGCTGCCGTTCGATCTCGCGGCTCGCCTCGCGCACGCGCCGCTCGATGTCGGCGTGCAGCGCGCGGCGCTGCTGCACGAGCGCGTTGAAGACGCCCGCGAGCGCACGATTCTCCGCGCTTCCCTCGGGTTCGATCGCGCCGTCGGCCGCGCCGGCGAGCAGCGCCTGCGCGCGCTCGGCCAGGCGCGCGGGCGCGGCTACCCGTCGCTGCCACGCGATGCGCGCGGCGAGCCCGAGCCCGAGCGCGAGCAGCAGCCAGAGGAAGAGCAGCATCGCCGCGCGCGCTTCGAGCCAGCGCATCAGCACGAGGCGCTCGTCCGGCGGCAGCGTCCCCGCGAAGAAGGCGCCGGCGCCGATCGTCCACGATGCGAGCACGAGCGCGGGCGCGAGGGCCACGGCAAGCCCCACGGCTTCGCGTCGTGCCTGCGGGCTCACGATCCGCCTTCGAGCAGCTCGCGCACGCGGCGCGCGAGATCGCGCGTGGAGATCGGCTTCGTCACGTAGGCGTCGGCGCCGAGCGCGAGGCCTTTCGCCAGGTCGGCGTCGCGTCCCTTCGCGGTGAGCAGCACGATGCGCACGCCGGCGAGCGTCTCGTCGGCGCGCACGGTCTGGCAGACCTCGTATCCGCTGCGGATCGGCATCATCACGTCGAGCAGCACGAGGTCGGGACGCTCGCGCCGGATCGTCTCGAGCGCCTGCTCGCCGTCGCGCGCGACCAGCACTTCGTAGCCTTCGCGCTTCATCAGGTATTCGAGCGGAACGACGATGTTCGGCTCGTCGTCGGCGATCAGGATGCGGTGCGTCACGGCGTCTTCCTCCACGGCAGCTCGAAGCCGAAGCAGGCGCCTTGCCCCGGCGCGGAGCGCAGCCACATCGTGCCGCCGAAGTGCTCGACGATGCTGCGGCTGATCGGCAGCCCCAGGCCGGTGCCTTCGCGACGCGTCGTGCCGTCGTCGGCCTGGCGGAATTTCTCGAACACGAGCGCCTGCTGTTCGGCCGGCACGCCAGGGCCGTTGTCCTGCACCTCCACGCGCACGCCGCGTTCGTCGGCCTGCAGGCGCACGTCGATGCGGCCGCCTTCGGGCGGCACGAACTTCACGGCGTTCGACAGCAGGTTCATCATCACCTGCATCAGGCGATCGGCGTCGGCGCGCAGCCGGGGCAGCGACGGCGGCATCGCGAGCGCGATCCGCGCGCCGCGCTCCTGCACCATCGCCTGCGCGGTTTGCACCGCGCGTTCGAGCAGCGCGCGCAGGTCGACTTCCTCGTCGTGCCACTGCGCGTTTCCGGATTCGATCTTCGCCATGTCGAGCACCTGGTCGACCAGGCGCGACAGGCGCTCCGTCTCCGAGACGATGATGCCGACGAATCGCTGGCGCTCGGCCGATTCCATGTCGGGATCGTCGACGATCAGCTCGGCGAGCGCGCGGATCGAGGTGAGCGGCGTGCGCAGCTCGTGCGTGACCGACGACATGAAGTCGTCCTTCAGGCGGTCGAGGCTCTTGAGCTGCTCGTTGGCCGCGCGCAGCTCGTCGCCGATGCGCTCCAGCTCGCGCGAGTGCGCGCGAAGCTGCGTGGCCTCCTCGACGATGCGCAGCACGTCGGAGACGGCCAGCGGCTCCTCCTCGACGACCGAGGCCACCATCACGTGCGCCGAGGCGCTGCCGATCGCGCCGGCGAGCTGCGTCTCGACGAACTGCACCAGGCGCGCGTCGGCGGCGATCGCCTCGACGGCAGCGGCGCCGGTGCGGCGCGCGTAGTCGGCGAACAGCCGCTCGGCGGCCTCGCGCCCGAGGAAGCGCGCGGCGAGCGCGCGCAGGTCGGCCACGCGCGCGCGGCCGCGCCAGAACACCGGTGCGTGCGACGCGTCGGCGGCACCGCCGCCGTGCAGGCGCGCCGGCGCGTCGACGAAGAGCAGCGCCTGGCTCGCTTCGCGCGCCGACGGGCGGCGGGAGAGCGACACGACGACGTACAGGCCGGCATTGACGAGCAGGCTCCAGAAGAGGGCGTGCGTCAGGCCGTCGAGCTGCGTCATGCCGAACAGCTGCTCCGGGCGCAGCCATCCGATGCCGAAGGGTCCGTCGCGCACGAAGTCGGCCAGCGCGACGCCCAGCCAGCCCGAGCGCGCGATCGACGGCAGCATCAGCGTGTAGATCCACAGCGCGAAGCCCGCCGCCAGGCCGGCGAGCGCGCCGTCGCGCGTGCCGCCCTTCCAGTAGATGCCGCCGAAGAGCGCGGGGGCGAACTGCGCCACCGCGGCGAAGCTGATCAGCCCGATGCTCACCAGCGCATAGGCTTCGCCGGCGAGCCGGAAATACAGGTAGCCCAGCAGCAGCAGCGCGAGGATCGACACGCGCCGGATGGCGAGCAGCAGGCCGGTCAGGTCGCGCGCTTCGCGCAGGCCGAAGCGCCGCGTGCGCAGCAGCAGCGGCATCACGAGATCGTTGGACAGCATCGTCGCCACGGCGATCGCCTCGACGATCACCATGCCGGTGGCGGCCGACAGCCCGCCGACGAAAGCGAGCAGCGCCAAGCCCTGCGCGCCGGCCGACATCGGCAGCGACAGGACGAAGGTCTCGGGGTCGGCCGCGCCCCGGCCGAAGTTTGCAGGCTCGGCGCCGGCGGCGCCGAAATGCAGCAAACCGCCAAGCGCGATCGGCAGCACGAACAGGTTGATCAGCAGCAGGTACAGCGGGAAGACCCAGGACGCGCGGCGCAGGTGGCGCTCGTCGACGTTCTCGATGACGATCACCTGGAACTGGCGCGGCAGCAGGATGACCGAGAGCATGGCCAGCAGCACCAGCGCGAACCACTGGTCGTAGGCGAAGGGGACGGGCGCGTTGCCGGCGAGCATCGCACCGATCGCCGGGTCGGCGCGTGCGCGCTCGAAGATCTCCGTGGGCCCGTCGAACAGGCCCCAGGCGACGAAGGCGCCGACGGCGAGGAAGGCGACGAGCTTGACGACCGATTCGACCGCGATCGCCGCGACCAGCCCTTCGTGCCGCTCGGTGGCGTCGAGGTGGCGCGTGCCGAAGATCATCGTGAAGCCGGCGAGCACGAGCGCGATGTACAGCGTGCTGTCGCGCCACCACGGCTCGGGCCCGCCCGACGCGCCGTCGGCGCCGGTGAGCAGCGTGAAGCCGCTGGCCACCGCTTTCAGCTGCAGCGCCATGTACGGCACGATGCCGATCACCGCGATCAGCGTCACCAGCGCGGCGAGCGACGGGCTCTTGCCGTGGCGGCTGGCGACGAAGTCGGCGATCGACGTCAGCCGGTGGGCGCGCGCGATGCGGATGATCTTGCGCAGCACGACGCCGGCCAGCACCATCGCCAGCGTGGGCCCGAGGTAGATCGGCAGGAACCAGACGCCGGAATCGGCCGCGCGGCCGACGCTGCCGAAATAGGTCCACGCGGTGCAGTACACGCCCATCGACAGCGCGTACACCCAGGCGTTGCCGATCACCGAGCGGCCCTGCGCGGCGCGCCGGTCGCCCCAGGCGGCGACGGCGAACAGCATCAGCAGGTACGCGAAGGA
>QEVN01000076.1 GCA_003576795.1 Burkholderiales bacterium | reverse complement strand
GTCGGCGCCGACCACGCTCGCCTGCGGAAACAGGTGCGCGGCGAAGATCGCGAGGCTGCCGCCGCCGGTGCACAGATCGAGCACGGCGCGCGGCTCGAATGCCATCTCCGGCCGATGCACGGCGATCCATTGCGCGAGCGCCTCGTCGAGCGCCTCGGCGATCGGCGAACGAGGCACGAGCGCGCGTTCGTCGCAGAGGAAACGCAGGCCCCGCAGCCACGCCTCGCCGGTGAGATAGGGCGCCGGCCTTCGCGTCTCGATGCGCCGCTCGACGAGCGCGACCGCCGCCGCGCGCTCGCGACGCACCAGCCGCGCGTCGAGATGGGGATCGAGGCGATCGGGCGGCAGGTGCAGCGAGTACAGCAGCAGCGACACCGCCTCGTCCCACGCGTTGTCGGTGCCGTGGCCGTAGGCGATCTGCGCGGCTTCGAAGCGCGACACCGCCCAGCGCAGCAGGTCGCGCAGCGTGCGCAGCTCGCGTACCGCTTCGGCGGCGTCGGCGACGGCGCGCGGGGGTGGGCTCGCGTCGCTCATGTGTCCGATCATGCGCCCAGCAGTGCGGCGATCGCTCGCCGATAGATGTTCTTCAGCGGCTCGATCTCGTCGATTCCCACCGACTCGTCGACGCGATGGATGCTCTCGTTCACCGGGCCGAACTCGACGACCTGCGGGCAGATGCGCGCGAGGAAGCGCCCGTCCGAGGTGCCGCCGCTGGTCGAGCAGCGCGGTTCGTCGCCGGTTTCGGCGCGGATCGACTCGGCGAGCGCGCGCGACAGCTCGCCGGGCGGGCAGCGGAAGGGCTGCGCCGGCGGCGCCCATTCGATGCGGTAGCGCAGCCCGTGCGCGTCGAGCCGCTCGACGAGGCGACGCTGCAGCGTTTCGGCCGGGCTGGCCGGCGAGAAGCGGAAGTTGAAGTCCAGCGTGGCCTCGCCGGGGATGACGTTGCCTGCGCCGGTGCCCGCGTGCAGGTTCGACATCTGCCAGGTCGTCGGCGGGAAATCGGCATCGCCGCGATCCCACTCGACCGCGACGAGCTCGGCCAGCACCGGGACCAGCTCGTGCAGCGCATTGCGCGCGAGTTGCGGATAGGCGACGTGTCCCTGCACGCCGTGCACGACGAGGCGCCCGGACAGCGAGCCGCGCCGCCCGTTCTTGATCGTGTCTCCCAGGCGCCGTTCGCTGGTGGGCTCGCCGACGATGCAGTAGTCGAGCGCCTCGCCGCGCGTGGTCAGCGTCTCGACGACGCGCGCCGTTCCGTCGATGCCCGGTCCTTCCTCGTCGGAGGTGAGCAGCACGCCGATGCGGCCGCGGCGCACGAGCCCGGCGTCGAGCGCCTCCTCGATCGCGACGACGAAGGCGGCGACCGAGGTCTTCATGTCCGCGGCACCGCGCCCGTAGAGCCGGCCGTCGCGCTCGGCGGGTTCGAAGGGGTCGCTGGTCCATCGCTCGCGCGGACCCGGGGGCACGACGTCGGTATGGCCGGCGAAGACGAGCGTGGGTCCGGCCGGCCCGAGCGCGCGCAGCGCCCACAGGTTCGCCACGCCGTTGGCGTCGAGGCGTTCGCAGGCGAAGCCGCGCGCCGCGAGGCGGGCGGCGACCAGCGCCTGGCAGCCGTGGTCGTCGGGCGTGACGGACGGACGGCGGATCAGCGCCTGCGCCAGGCGCAGCGTTTCGGTCATCGGGGTCATCGGAACAGGCCGGCGTACAGCATCTCGGAGAAGCCGACGACGATCTGGTCGGGCATCTGCAGCACCGGGCGCTTGACGAGCAGCGGCTCCTCGAGCATCAGCTCGCTCGCGCTGGTCTGGTCGGTGACCGCGGCGCGACGCGCGGCATCGAGCCGGCGCCAGGCGAGACCGCGGCGGTTCAGCAGCGAATCCCACGGCACGCGTCCGAGCCACAGCGACAGGCGCTGCGCATCGAGCCCGTCGCGGCGCAGGTCGTGGAAGCGGTGCTCGATGCTGCGCGCGCGCAGCCACGCGCGCGCCTTGCGAACCTGGTCGCAGTTTTCGATGCCGAAGACGACGACCTCGGTCATTCTCAGACGTTGAGCAGGAACTCGGAGAACGAGGCGCCGTCGCCCGGTTCGCCGCGCGCATCGGCGCCCGGCTTCTGCAGCGCCGAGGACGCCATCGCCGGCGACACGAACGAGGGCGGCCCCGAAGCCGCGCGCGCCTCGTCGGCCGGGGGCGCCGTTCCTTCGTTCTCGAGCAGCCACAGCAGGTTGGTCGGCGAATCGGCGTTGGCCAGCGCATCGGGTCGGCCGATGCGTCCCTGCCGCACGAGCGCGGCCAGCGCGTGGTCGAAGGTGCACGATCCGGGCGCGAGGCTCTGCTCCATCGCGTCCTTGATCTCGGTGAGGCGGCCCTGCTCGATCATCTCGGAGATGTGCCGCGTGTTCGTCATCACTTCGAGCGCGGGCAGCCGCCCTCCGGCGGCCGAACGCACGAGCCGCTGCGAGACGATCGCCCGCAGCGTGGCCGCCAGGTCGGACAGCAGCACGCTTCGATTGTCGAGCGGATAGAAGCTGACGATGCGGTTGAGCGCGTGGTTCGCGTTGTTGGCGTGCAGCGTGGCGAGGACGAGGTGTCCGGACTGCGCGTAGGCGAGCGCCGACGACATCGTCGCCGTATCGCGGATCTCGCCGATGAGGATGCAGTCGGGCGCCTGGCGCATCGCGTTCTTCAGCGCGATGTCGAGCGATTCGGTGTCGGTGCCGATCTGGCGCTGGTTGACGATCGATCGCTTGTTGCGGAACGCGAACTCGATCGGGTCTTCCAGCGTGAGGATGTGGCCGCTGCGGTTCTCGTTGCGGTGGTCGAGCATCGCCGCCAGCGTGGTCGACTTGCCCGAGCCGGTGGCGCCCACCACGAGCAGCAGGCCGCGCTTCTCGAGGATCAGCTCGCCGAGGATCTCCGGCAGGTTCAGCTGCGCCAGGGTGGGGATGTCGTGCGGGACGAAACGCACGACGCCGGCGGGGCTGCCGCGCTGGTGGAACACGTTCACCCGGAAGCTGCCGACGCCGGTGATTCCGTAGCCGATGTTCAGTTCGTGCTCGTCCTCGAAGCGCTTCCATTGCGCGTCGGAGACGATTTCGCGCAGCAGCGCCTCGACGTTGGTCGGCTCGAGCCGCTGCGCGTTCACCGCGACCATCGAGCCGTCGATCTTGATCTGGATCGGCGAACCCGGCGCGAGGAACAGGTCGGAAGCCTTCTTCTCGGCCATCAGGCGCAGCAACCGGTCCATTGCCATCGCTTTCTCTCCCCGTGGCTCGCGCTCGGGCGGTCAGTCGCCGCGCAGCAGCTCGTTGATCGCGGTCTTCGCGCGCGTGCGGGCATCCACGCGCTTGACGATGACCGCGCAATACAGGCCGACCTTTCCGTCGGAAGACGGCAGCGTGCCGGGCACGACGACGGAGCCGGCGGGCACCCGCCCGTAGAGCACCTCGTCGCGCGCCCGATCGTAGATCTTCGTGCTCTGCCCGAGGAAGACGCCCATCGAGATCACCGAGTTCTCCTCGACGACGACGCCTTCGACGATCTCCGAGCGCGCCCCGATGAAGCAGTTGTCCTCGACGATCGTCGGCGCCGCCTGCAGCGGCTCGAGCACGCCGCCGATGCCCACGCCGCCCGACAGATGCACGTTGCGCCCGATCTGCGCGCACGAGCCGACGGTGACCCAGGTGTCGACCATCGTTCCTTCGTCGACGAAGGCACCGATGTTCACGTACGAAGGCATCAGCACGACGTTCCTGCCGACGAAGGCGCCGCGTCGCACGACGGCTGGCGGGACGACGCGTACTCCGGCAGCGGCGAAGTCGGCAGCGCCCCAGCCGTCGAACTTGGTGGGGACCTTGTCGAAGAAGCGCATCGGGCCGCTGCCCGAGGGCGCCGCCGCGTTCAGCCGGAACGACAGCAGCACGGCTTTCTTCACCCATTCGCGGACGATCCAGTCGCCGGGCGCCGGCGAACGCTTCTCGGCCACGCGCAGCGCGCCCGCATCGAGCATCGCGAGCACGCGTTCGACGGCGTCGTGCAGTTGCGGCGAAGCCGAGCCCGGCGCGAGTTCGGCGCTGCGCTCCCACGCCTCGTCGATCGTGCGCTGGAGCGCGAGCAGTTCGTCGGCAGTGCCGCGCGTGGGCGGCGAGGGGGGCGTGGGCTGCATGGTCAGGGTCGGGTACTCGTGCCGGGGGCGAAGCTGCCGATGTCGATGCGGGGCGCGGGCGTCCAGCCCGGCTTGCGGTGCTCGGCTTGCACCGTGGTGAAGATGCCGCCGCGCACGTACCAGCGCGCGGTCAGGCGCAGGAAGCGCGGATCCAGCGCGCCGACCAGGTCGTCGAGGATGCGGTTGGTGACCGCCTCGTGAAAGGCGCCTTCGTCGCGGTAGCTCCACATGTAGAGCTTGAGCGCCTTCAGTTCGACGTTGCGCTCGTCTGGGATGTAGTCGATGACGATCGTCGCGAAGTCGGGCTGCCCGGTGAGCGGGCACAGGCAGGTGAATTCCGGAACCTCGACGTGCACGAGGTAGTCGCGCTCGCGCGCCGGATTCGGGAAGGTCTCGAGCTGTCGGGACGGTCGGGTGGGCGCAGGCGGCATGGGCGGCTTCGTTGTGCCGGGGCGGCACGGGGCCGGTGCTATTATACGGAGCGACCGAAGCCGCCCGAGAGCGGCTTCTCTGTTGGGAGCGTGCCCTGCGCTCCAGCCCAGCGGCGAGTGGCCGGACCGCGGGTCCTCAGCCGGTGCCCGCGGATCCTTGCATAGGGCTTTCGGTGCGACTCAAACAGATCAAACTCGCCGGCTTCAAGTCCTTCGTCGATCCCACTTCCTTCGATGTCCCCGGCCAGCTGGTCGGCGTCGTCGGTCCCAACGGCTGCGGCAAGTCGAACCTGATCGACGCGGTGCGCTGGGTGCTCGGCGAATCGAAGGCGTCGGAGCTGCGCGGCGAGTCGATGCAGGACGTCATCTTCTCGGGCTCGTCGGAGCGCAAGCCGGCCGCGCGTGCGTCGGTCGAGCTGGTGTTCGACAACTCGCTCGGCCGCATCGGCGGCAGCTGGAGCCAGTTCGCCGAGATTTCGGTGCGGCGCGTGCTCACGCGCGACGGGCAGTCGAGCTACTACATCAACAACCAGCCGGTGCGCCGCCGCGACGTGCACGACATGTTCCTCGGCACCGGCCTGGGCCCGCGCGCGTACGCGATCATCGGGCAGGGCATGATCTCGCGCATCATCGAGGCGCGGCCCGAGGAGCTGCGCGTCTTCCTCGAGGAGGCGGCCGGCGTCTCGAAGTACAAGGAGCGCCGCCGGGAGACGGCCAACCGGCTCGCCGACACGCGCGAGAACCTCACGCGCGTCGACGACATCCGCCGCGAGCTGCAGACGCAGATCGAGCGGCTGCAGCGCCAGGCCGAGGTCGCCCGCGAATTCCGTTCGCTCGAAGTCGAGCGCGAGCGCAGGCAGCACAGCCTGTGGCTGTTGCGTCGCGACGAGGCCGATGCCGAGCAGCGCCGGCTCGCCGCGCAGGCGGCCGACGCGGCGAACCAGGTCGAGGCGCGGCTGGCCGAGCAGCGCGCGATCGAGGCCGAGATCGAGACGCTGCGCAGCGCGCATTACGCCGCCGGCGATGCGGTGCACGGGGCGCAGGGGCGCTACTACGAGGGCAACGCCCAGGTCGGCCGCATCGAGGCCGAGATCCGGCTCGTTTCCGAGACGCAGGGGCAGCTGCGCGAGCGGCTCGACAGCGTCGAGCGGGCCGCGCAGCGCGCGCAGGAGCAGCAGGCGCACGCGCGGCGCGACCGCGAGGCGGCGCAGGGGCAGCTCACGCAGGCGCGCGGGCACGCCGAGGAACTGTCGCGCGTCGTCGCCGAGCAGGCGGCGGCGCTGCCCGAGTTCGACGCGCAGGCGCGCGAGGCGCGCGCGCGGGTGGACGAAGCGCGCCAGCGGGTGGGACAGACGCGGCAGTCGATCGAGCTGTGCGCGCTGCACGAGCGCAAGGCGAGCGAAGCGCTCGACGTCGCCACGCGTCGGCGCGAGCGGCTGCGCGCCGAGGCCGATGCGCTGCATCCCTTCGATGCGCTCGAGCTGGAGCGCGCCATCGAGTCGCTCGCCGAAGCCGAGGAAGCCGATCGCCTGGTCGTCGAGCGGCTCGCGCTCGTCGAGCCGCAGTGGAGCGAGCTCGAGGCGCAGCGCCAGCCGGCGCAGCAGGCCTTGCGCGAGGCCGAGGCCAAGCGCGCGCAGATCGACGGACGGCTGCACGCGCTGCGGCAGCTGCAGGAGCGCGTCGAGAGCCAGGCGAAGGTGCAGCCCTGGCTGGCGCGGCACGGGCTCGAGCGGCTGGCGCGCCTGTACGAGAAGCTGCGCATCGACGACGGCTGGGAGAGCGCCATCGAGTCGGTGCTGCGCGAACGCGTCGGGGCGCTCGAAGTCGGGCGGCTCGACACCGTCGCCGGGCTCGCCGCCGACGCGCCGCCTTCGAAGGTCGGTTTCTTCACGGCGCTGCCGGCGACGGGCAGCGCCGCCTCGGCGGACGTCGCCGCGCCGGCCGGTCTGCGCCCGCTGGCGCGACTGGTGCACACCGCCGATGCCGGCGTGCAGTCGCTGCTGGCCGAATGGCTGGCCGGCTGCTTCGCCGCCGAGTCGCTCGAATCGGCGCTCGCGCAGCGCGCCTCGCTGCCGCCGGGCGGGCAGTTCGTCGTCGCCGACGGCCACGTGGTCGGCCGGCAATCGGTCGCGATGTACGCCGCCGACTCCGAGCAGGAGGGCGTGCTCGCCCGCCGCCACGAGATCGAGAACCTGCAGCGCGGCCTGCGCGCGCAGGACCTGCTCGCCGACGAGGCGCGCAGCGCCGCCGCACGGATCGAGAGCGGCGCGGCCGAGCGGCTGGCCGAGCTCACCCGGCTGCGCGGCGATCATGCGCGGCAGTTGCAGCGCATCAGCGCGCTGCGCCTCGACGTGCAGCGCCTCGAGCAGGAGCGCGACGCCACCGCGCAGAGCCGCGAGCGCATCGACGCGGAACTGGCCGAGCTGGCCGCGCACATCGAGGAGCACGAGGCGACGATCGCCGCCGAGAACGAGCGCTTCGAGGCGCTCGATGCCGAGCTCGGGCAGCACCAGGAACAGGCCGAGTCGCTGCAGCTCGCGCTCGAGGACGCCGAGCGTGCGCTCGGCGAGCGTCGCGAGGCGCTGCGCCGCGACGAACGCGAAGCGCAGGAAGCGTCGTTCGCCGTTCGCGCGGCCGAGTCGTCGATCGAGCGGCTCGATGCGCTGATCGAGCAGGCGATCGCGCTCGGCGAACAGGCGCAGGTCGAGCGGGCGAGCCTGCGCGCGAAGCTCGACGAGCTGACCGACGCCAGCGCACGCCACGCGCTGCAGGAAGCGCTCGAGGCGCGCACCGTCGCCGAGCAGGCGCTCGCGCAGGCGCGGGCGCAGCTCGACGATCTCGGCCATTCGCTGCGCGCGCGCGAGGAGGCGCGGCTGGTCGCCGAGCGCGCGCAGGAGCCGCTGCGCCAGCGCCTGGGCAAGCTGCAGCTCGACGAGCAGGCGGCGCGGCTCAATCGCGAGCAGTACGCGCAATCGCTCGCCGAGGCCGGCCTCGACGAAGCCGCGATCGAGGCGCTGCGCGCTTCGCTCGCCGACGCGCCGCGCCCGTCCTGGCTGCAGGGCGAGGTCACGCGGCTGTCGAACGCGATCGCCGCGCTGGGCGCGGTGAACCTCGCCGCGCTCGAGGAGCTGGCGCAGGCCGAGGAGCGCAAGGGCTTTCTCGATGCGCAGTCGAGCGACCTCGAGGAGGCGATCGCCACGCTCGAAGACGCGATCCGCAAGATCGATCGCGAAACGCGCGAGCTGCTGCAGCAGACCTACGACACGGTCAACGGCCATTTCGCGAAGCTGTTCCCCGAGCTGTTCGGCGGCGGCGAGGCGCGGCTGATCCTCACCGGCGACGAAATCCTCGATGCCGGCATCCAGGTGCTCGCGCAGCCGCCGGGCAAGCGAAACACGTCGATCCAGCTGCTTTCGGGCGGCGAGAAGGCGCTCACCGCCATCGCGCTGGTCTTCGCGCTGTTCCAGCTGAACCCCGCGCCGTTCTGCCTGCTCGACGAGGTCGACGCGCCGCTCGACGACGCCAACACCGAGCGCTATTGCGAGATGGTGCGGCGCATGTCCGACCAGACCCAGTTCCTGTTCATCACGCACAACAAGATCGCAATGGAACTCGCGCAGCAGCTGGTCGGCGTGACGATGCAGGAACGCGGCGTCTCGCGCATCGTCGCGGTCGATCTCGACGCGGCGGCGCGCTACGCGGAGGCCGCATGAGCAGCCTCGCCGTCAGCCTGCTGTTGCTCCTCGTCGTCGCGATCGCGATCGCCGTCGCGTACAACCTGCGGCAGGGCACGTGGCCGCGCTGGGAGCAGTCGTTGCGGCGCCTGGTCGGGCGCGAGAGCGCTTCGGGCCGGAAGGAGCGTGCCGACCGCCCGGGCCGGCGCGAAGCCGTGGCGGGCAACGGGCGGCGCAGCGGCGAGCCGCGGCTCGCGGGGGGCGTCGCGCTCGACGCAGCCGATGCCCATCCGTCGGCGGACGGCATCGAAGCGCCGGGTGCTCCGCAGTCGTTGAGCGACGACGAACTGGGCGAAGCGCCGGCAGCCGCGTCGGCGCCGATCGATCGCGATCGTGTGCGCCAGAGCGCGTCGGAAACGCGCGCGCCCGGGTCGCGCGAGGAGCGCTTCTCGGGCAGCGAGGGCGCCGCGGCGGGCGGAGCGCCCGGCGCATCGTCTTCGGCCCTGGGGGCCGCGCCGGCGGCGGCGCCAGCGGCTTCCCCGTCACCCGCGCCGGCCTTCGCTTCGGCCCTCGGGCGCGCCGGCGAAGAGGCCGGGCGCGAACCGGCGGCAGCGCGCGCGGAGGCGGCGGCGTCCGCGCAGATCACGGCGGCGCCCGCGAAGATGACCGCGGCGCCGGCGCAGATGACCCCAGCGCCCGCGCCGGGCACAGCACCGCCCGCGCCCACGGCGGCCGCTCCGGTCAACGCCGGTCCTGCGCTGTCGGAAGCCTGCGACTGCATCATCGAGCTGGAGCCCGCGAGCCGGCTGCCCGGCGAACGGGTGCTGGCGATCGCGCAGCGCTTTCGCCGTGCCGGTTCGAAACCGGTTGCCTTCGACGGGCGCGCGAGTTCCGACGACGCCTTCGGGCCGCTGGCGGCCGGCCGCAGCTACGACCTCGTCCGCATCGGCGTCCTGCTGGCGAACCGCAACGGTCCGCTGAACGCGATGGAGTTCTCCGAGTTCGTCAGCGCGGTGCAGGCGATCGCCGAGACGCTGCCGGCGCGCGTGGACGCGCCGGCGATGGGCTCGGTGCTCGCCCGCGCGCGCGACCTCGACTCCACCTGCGCGCAGCTCGACGTGCAGATCGGCGTGAACGTCGAGGCGCCCGAGGCCGTCGACCCGGCGCAGCTCGCGGCGCTCGCGCCGGCGCTGGCGCTCGTCGAGCGCGGCAGCCATCGCTATGTCCGGCCGGGGCCGCAGGGCGAGCCGCTGTTCACGCTCGGCTTCTCCGATTCGCCGAGCCGGCTCACTTTCCTGCTCGACGTTCCCCGCGTCGCGGCCTCCCTCGAACCCTTCGCGCGCATGGTCCAGACGGCCGGCGCCTGCGCGCAGCGCCTGGGCGCGCGCCTCGTCGACGACAGCGGCAAGCCGCTGACGCAGGCTTCGCTGGCGCAGATCGCCCGCCAGCTCGCGCAACGCTACGAGTCGCTGGAAGCGATCGGACTGCCGGCCGGCTCGACCCTCGCCTGCAAGGTGTTCAACTGAGCGCACACCGGGCGCACGAGCTCCCCGGAACCGCCATGTCGACGCAGACGCCGCGCGAGCGCGCAACCCGGCTGCGCGAACTGATCGCCCGCTACGACCACGAGTACTACGTGCTCGATGCGCCGAGCGTTCCCGACGCCGAGTACGACCGGCTGTTCCGGGAGCTGCAGGAGCTGGAGCGCAACGACCCGACGCTCGTCGTCGCCGACTCGCCCACGCAGCGCGTGGCCGGCGCGCCGAGCGCCGCGTTCGCTTCGGTGCGGCACTCGGTGCCGATGCTGTCGCTGGCCAACGCGCTGGACGACGACGAAGTACGCGCCTTCGATCGCCGCGTGCGCGACCGGCTGCGCGAACTCGCACTGCCGGTCGACTCGCTCGCCTATGCGATGGAGCCGAAATACGACGGGCTCGCCATCGAACTGCGCTACGAGCGCGGCGAACTGGTGCGGGCCGCCACGCGCGGCGACGGAAGCACCGGCGAGGACGTCACGGCGAACGTGCGCACGATCCGCGCCGTTCCGTTGCGGCTGGCCGGCGTCGCGCCCGACGTGCTCGAGGTGCGCGGAGAGGTGTTGCTGTACCGGCGCGATTTCGAGCGGATCAACGAGCGGCAGCGCACGGCCGGCGAGCGCGAGTTCGTCAATCCGCGCAACGCGGCCGCCGGCAGCCTGCGCCAGCTCGACCCGTCGATCAGCGCGCGTCGGCCGCTGCGATTCTTCGCCTACGGACTGGGCGAAGTCCGCGCCGCGGCGCTGCCGGGCACGCAGGCGGGGCTGCTCGACTGGTTCGCCGAAATCGGCTTTCCGGTGTCGGCCGAGCGCGCGCTCGCGCGCGACGTCGAGGGCCTGGTCGCGTTCCACGCCGCGCTGCTCGCGCGCCGCTCGCAATTGCCCTACGACATCGACGGCGTCGTCTACAAGGTCGACCGGCGCGACTGGCAGGACGCGATCGGCACGGTCGCGCGCGCGCCGCGCTTCGCGATCGCGCACAAGTTTCCGGCCGAGGAAGCGGTCAGCGAGCTGCTGGACATCGAGGTGCAGGTGGGGCGCACCGGCAAGCTCACCCCGGTGGCCCGCCTGCGTCCGGTGTTCGTCGGCGGCGTCACCGTGGCCAGCGCGACCCTGCACAACGAGGACGAGATCCGGCGCAAGGACCTGCTGATCGGCGATCGGGTCGTCGTGCGGCGCGCGGGCGACGTCATTCCCGAGGTCGTGCGCGCGCTCGTCGAGAGCCGCGAGCCCGGTTCGCCGCGGCGCGCCTTCCGGATGCCGACCCGCTGCCCGGTCTGCGATTCGGCGGTCGTGCGCGAGGAAGGCGAGGCCGACGCGCGCTGCGTGGCGGGCCTGTACTGCCCGGCGCAGCGCAAGCAGGCGCTGCTGCACTTCGCGCAGCGCCGCGCGATGGACATCGACGGCCTGGGCGAGCGCATCGTCGAGCAGCTGGTCGACAACGGGCGCGTGCGCACCCCGGCCGACCTGTATGCGCTCGACGTGCCGACGCTCGCCACGCTCGAGCGGATGGGCGAGAAATCGGCGGCCAACCTCGTTGCCGCCATCGATCGCTCGCGCCACACCAGCTTCGCGCGTTTCCTGTTCGCGCTGGGCATCCGCCACGTCGGCGAGGAGGTGGCGCGCGTGCTCGCCGCGCACTACGGCGACGTCGACGCGCTGCTGCGCGAAGACTGGAGCGCGCTTGCTGCGCGCAAGGCGGCCGTGCAGAAGGAGAATGCGCGCCGACGCGCACGCGGCGAAGCGCCGCAGCCGGTGCCGCTCGAGGGCGTCGGCCCGGAGATCGTCGCCAGCGTGCAGCGCTTCTTCGGCGAGCCGCACAATCGCGACGCGGTCGCCGCGCTGCTCGCCGCGGGAATCGAATGGCCGCGCGTCACGAACGAAGCCGCGACGACCGCCGCGCCGGCCGATGCGGCGTTCG
>QEVN01000075.1 GCA_003576795.1 Burkholderiales bacterium | reverse complement strand
CGAACACCGCGACGACGCGCTGCGCGTCGAGCCGGGGATCCAGCGAGCCCAGCTCCACGACGCCGGCGACGCGCTCGTCGGCAAAGACGGGAGCCACCGCCAGCCGCGCGGACGTGCTGGCGGTGGCTCCCGTCCTCGCCGACGAGCGCGTCGCCGGCGTCGTGGAGCTGGGCTCGCTGGATCCCCGGCTCGACGCGCAGCGCGTCGTCGCGGTGTTCGATGCGGTGGGCGAAGCGATCGGCGTCGCGCTGCGCAGCGCGCACTACCGGGAGCAGCTCGTCTCGCTGCTCGAGGAAACGCAGCGCCAGAGCGAGGAGCTGCAGGTGCAGCAGGAGGAGCTGCGCGTCTCGAACGAGGAGCTGGAGGAGCAGAGCCGCGTGCTCGAAGCCTCGCAGGCGCGGCTCGAGACGCAGCAGAGCGAGCTGGAGCAGACGAACGTGCAGCTCGAGGAGCAGACGCAGCAGCTCGAGCGGCAGAAGTCGCAGCTGCTCGACGCGCAGCAGGCGCTGCTCGAGTACGCGGCGAAGCTCGAGTCGGCGAGCCGCTACAAGTCCGACTTCCTGGCGAACGTGTCGCACGAGCTGCGCACGCCGCTGAACAGCGCGCTGATCCTCTCGAAACTGCTTGCCGAGAACCGCGACGGCAACCTCGGCCCCGAGCAGGTGAAATACGCCAAGGCGATCCATGCATCGAACAGCGACCTGCTCGCCTTGATCAACGACGTGCTCGACCTGGCGAAGATCGAGTCGGGCCACATCGACCTGCATCCGGGCAACGTCGAGATGGCGGTGCTGCTCGAGCGGCTGCGCGCCACCTTCGAGCCGCTGGCCGCGGAGAAGGGACTGGCGCTGCGCGTCGACGTCGATCCCGAGGTTCCGGCCGCGATCGTCAGCGATTCGCTGCGCCTGGCCCAGATCCTGAAGAACCTGCTGTCGAACGCGGTGAAGTTCACCGAGCGAGGCCAAGTGCGCCTGCGCGTGTCGCTGCGCGACGGCGAGCGGCTGTCGTTCGCGGTGAGCGACACCGGCATCGGGCTTTCGCCCGACCAGCTGCCGATGATCTTCGAGGCGTTCCGCCAGGCCGATGCCGGAACGAGCCGACGCTTCGGCGGAACCGGCCTGGGCCTGTCGATCTCGCGCGAACTGGCGCGTCGCCTCGGGGGCGACATCGAAGCCGAGAGCGAAGCGGGGCGCGGCAGCGTGTTCACGCTCGTGCTGCCGCTGAAATGGAGTCCGGCGATCGAGCCGCGCCGCGATGTCGCCGACGATGCGCCGGCTGCCGCGGGAGCTGCGCTCGTCGCCGGCGTCCGCGATGCGGCGGCGCGTCCCGGCGCGGAGCCGGCCCCCGGCGCCGCCGTTCGGCAACCCGCCGAAGCGCTCGCCCGCGTCGTGGTGCACGACGACCGGTCGCAGCCGCGCGGTCGCCCGCGACTCGTTCTGTGCGTCGAGGACGATCCGGTGTTCGCGCAGATCCTCGTCGACCTCGCGCACGAGCAGGGCTTCGACTGCGTCGTGGCCGCCGACGCGGCCGACGCGTTGCGGAGCACTTCGGCGCTGCGACCCGATGCGATCCTGCTCGACATCGGCCTGCCCGACCAGTCGGGGCTCAGCGTGCTCGAGCGCCTGAAGCGCGACCCGGCCACCCGCCACATCCCGGTGCACGTCGTGTCGATGCACGACCGCACGCACACGGCGCGCGAGCTGGGAGCCATCGGCTTCCTGCACAAGCCCGCCACGCGCGAACAGCTCGCCGAGATGTTCTCGCGCCTCGAGCAGCGGCTGCAGCGCAGCGTGCGGCGCCTGCTGATCGTCGAGGACGATGCGCAGCTGCGCGCGAACCTCGAGCTGCTGCTCGGCGGCGAGCGGATCGAGATCGTTTCGGTCGGAAGCATCGCCGATGCGCTGCGCGAGCTGGAGGCGTCCACCTTCGACTGCATGGTCATGGACCTCACGCTGCCCGACGGCTCGGGCCACGACCTGCTCGAGCGGCTGGCCGCTCGCGAGGACCGCTCGTTCCCGCCGGTGATCGTCTACACCGGGCGCGCGCTCGGCCGCGAAGACGAGGAGCGGCTGCGCCGCCGCTCGAGATCGATCATCGTGAAAGGCGCGCGCTCGCCCGAGCGCCTGCTCGACGAGGTGACGCTCTTCCTGCACAGCGTCGAGGCGTCGCTGCCCGACGACCAGCGCAAGCTGCTGCGCCAGGCGCGCCGGCGCGATGCGGTGCTCGACGGGCGGCGCATCCTGCTGGCCGAGGACGACGTGCGCAACATCTTCGCGCTGTCGAGCGTGTTCGAGCCGCTCGGCGTGAAGCTGGAGATCGCGCGCAACGGCCGCGAGGCGCTCGAGCGGCTCGCGGCGCAGCCGGGCATCGAGCTGGTGCTGATGGACATCATGATGCCGGAGATGGACGGACTGACCGCGATCCGCCGCATGCGCGAGGATCCGCGATGGGCGGACGTCCCGGTCATCGCGCTCACCGCGAAGGCCATGTCCGACGATCGCGATCGCTGCCTGGAGGCGGGTGCGAACGACTACGTCGCCAAGCCCATCGACGTCGACAAGCTGGTGTCGCTGTGCCGGGTGTGGATCCCGAAGTAGTGCCATGGACGAGCCGAAGCCGAACGGTCCGGGCGACGACGACGCGCTGTTCGACATCGAGATCCGCCTGCTGCTCGAGGCGGTCATGCTGCGCTACCAGCACGACTTCCGCGACTACGCGGTGGCTTCGCTGCGACGCCGGCTGCGGCTGGCGATGCAGCGCTTCGGCTGCGCGACGCTCACGCAGCTGCAGGATCGCGTGCTGCACGACCCGGCGAGCTTCGTGCGGATGCTGCAGTTCTTCACCGTGCAGGTCAGCGAGATGTTCCGCGACCCGCCGTACTTCCGCGCGCTGCGCGAGGAGGTGCTGCCGGTGCTGGCCACCTGGCCGTCGACGAAGATATGGGTCGCGGGCTGCAGCTCCGGCGAGGAGGTGTGGTCGCTCGCGATCCTGCTCGCCGAGGAGGGACTTCTCGAGCGCACCGTCGTCTACGCCACCGACATCCACCCGTCCGCGATCGAGCAGGCGGAAAAGGGCGTCTACCCGCTCGATCGCATGGCGCAGTTCAGCCGCAACTACCATGCGGCGGGCGGACGCGGGTCGCTGTCGGACCATTACTCGGAGGCCTACGGAGCGGCGGTGTTCTCGCGCCGGCTCAAGAGCCGGATCCTGTTCGCCGATCACAGTCTTGCTACCGATAGCGTATTCTCGGAGGTTCATTTCGTGTCCTGCCGCAACGTGCTGATCTATTTCAACCGTCCGTTGCAGGATCGCGCCGTCGGCCTGTTCCGCGACTCGCTGGTGCGTCACGGCTACCTCGGCATCGGACCGCGCGAAACGCTGCAGTTCGGCGCGCACGCAGAGGCCTTCGAGCTGGTCGCTCCCGAAGCGCGCATCTACCGCCGGCGATGATGACCCAGGCCGAACCCCGATTCGACGCCGTGGCGATCGGAGCATCGGCCGGCGGCGTGAACGCGCTGATATCCATCGTGAAGGCGCTGCCCGCGTCCTTCGCGCCCGCGATCCTCGTCGTGATGCACGTCTCTCCCGAGCGGCCGTCTTCCCTGGCCTGCCTGCTCGGCGAGCACTGCGCGCTTCCCGTTGCCGAGGCGCTCGACAAGCAGCCGATCGAAGCGGGAACCGTCACGCTTGCTCCCTCCGGCTACCACATGCTCGTCGAACCCGACCGCAGCATCGCGCTGTCGTTCGACGAACCGGTGCTGTTCTCGCGGCCCGCGATCGATCCCACCTTCGAGAGCGCGGCGCTCGCCTGGCGCGAGCGCCTGCTCGCCGTGCTGCTCACCGGCGCGAGCGCCGACGGCACCGCGGGAGCCGCCGCGGTGCGGGCGCACGGCGGCACGCTGTGGATCGAGGATCCGGCCACCGCCCACGCGGCGACGATGCCCGAGTCCGCATTGCGCGCGGTGGGCGCCGATGCGGTCGTGCCGCTCGAGCGCATCGGCCCGATGCTCGCGGAGCTGACGCGATGATCGAAGCGGTGTCCGCCGCCGAGCGCGGCGACGTCGGCGTGCTCGTCGTCGACGACATCGAGCAGAACCGCCTTGCGATGCGTGCGCTGCTCGAGCGCCCGGGGCTGCGCGTGCTCACCGTCGCAAGCGGCATCGAGGCGCTCGAGGCGCTGCTCGCCAACGACGTCGCGCTGGCGCTGGTCGACGTGCAGATGCCCGGGATGGACGGCTTCGAGCTCGCCGAGCTGATGCGCGGCGCCGAGCGCACGCGCTCCATCCCCATCATCTTCGTCACCGCCGCGCCGATCGACGCGCAGCGTTCGTTCCGCGGCTACGAAGCGGGCGCGGTCGATTTCCTGAACAAGCCGATCGATCCGAAGATCCTGCACGGCAAGGTCGACGTCTTCGTCGAGCTGTACGAGCAGCGCAGGCAGCTGCACCAGCGCATGCTCGAGCTGGAGCGCGCGCTGTCGCTCAACGAGATGATGGTCGCGGTGCTCACGCACGACCTGCGCACGCCGCTGTCGGCGATCGCGTTCACCGCCGAGCTGCTGCTGCGCACCGGCTCCGACGACAACGTGAAGCAGAGCGCGCTGCGCCTGAAGTCGAGCACGTCGCGGATGTCGGCGCTGATCACGCAGCTGCTCGACTTCTCGCGCATCCGCGCGGGCGGCCTGCGCATCGAGCCGCGGCCGGTCGACCTCGGCGCGGTGGTCGAGGGCGTCGTCGGCGAACTGCGCCAGGCCGCGCCCGACGCGCGCATCGAGCTTCGCATCGTCGGCGACGTACGCGCCACGCTCGATCCCGATCGCATCGCGCAGGTCGCGTCGAACCTCGTCTCGAACGCGCTTCGGCACGGCAAGGCCGACGCGGGCGTGCGCGTCCTGGTGGACGGCAGCCGCGGCGATTCGCTGCGCGTGGAGGTCGAGAACGCGGGCAGCATCGATCCGATCGAGCGAACGCGGCTGTTCGAGCCGTTCCGCAGCACGAAGAGCGGACGCGAGGGGCTCGGACTCGGCCTGTACATCGTCGACCAGTTCGTGCGCGCGCATCGCGGCTCGGTCTTCGTCGATGCCGACCAGCCGGGACGCGTCGTCTTCGGCTTCGCCGTGCCGCGTGGCGACCTCGATCCGACGCTGTCGCAGGACATCGAGACGGGCGCCGCCCGATAGGGCTCGTCCGCTAGCCGTTGGAGGGGGAGGGCAGCGCCTCCGCCCGCGCCCAGCGCGCGGCGGCCAGCGACCACCAGCGCTCGAGCGGCTCGTCTCCGATGCGCCCGAGGCCGAGCGCCTCGAGCGCCGCATCGAGCGCCTCGATCGGGCGGCTCGCATCGACGGCCGGCGCGCCGGTCTGCTTGGAGAGCTTCGTGCCGTCCGGCCCGACGAGAACCGGGATGTGCAGGTGACGCGGCTCGGGCATTCCGAGCAGGCGGCGCAGGTGCAGCTGTCGTGCCGTCGAATCGAGCAGGTCGGCGCCGCGCACGACGTCGGTCACGCCCTGCGCATCGTCGTCGACGACGACCGCGAGCTGGTAGGCCCAGGGTCCGTCGGCGCGGCGCACGACGAAGTCGCCCACCTGTTCGTCGAGGCGGTCGCGACGCGCGCCCGCGCGCCGGTCGATCCAGCGAACCGGCGTCGCGTCCACCCGCACGCGCCACGCCCGCGCGCTGCGGCCCGCGGGCATCCCGTGCCGGCAGGTTCCCGGATACGGCACCTCGCCGCGCGCGAGCGTCTCGCCGCGATGCGTGATCGAGTCGGCGATCTCGCGCCGCGTGCACGCGCACGGATAGACGTGGCCGGCGGCGGCGAGCCGCTCGAAGGCCTGCCGGTAGGCGTCGTTGCGCCGGCTCTGGAAGACAATCTCGCCGTCGTGTCGGAAGCCGAGCCGCGCGAGCGCGTCGAGGATCGCGTTCGCGGCGCCGGGCATCTCGCGCGGCGCGTCCAGGTCCTCGATGCGCAGCAGCCAGCGCCCGTGCTGCGCGCGCGCGTCGAGGCGGCTGGCGAGCGCGGCAGCGAGCGAGCCGGCGTGCAGCGGGCCGGTGGGCGAGGGCGCGAATCGGCCCACGTATGCGCTTCGTTCGACGGCGGGCATCGGCCTGCATTGTATTGGCGAGCCGCGCCCGGGCAGCGGCATTACACTGGCCGGATCCGATCGGGAGACGACGATGATCGAGATCCGACGCAGCGGCGAACGCGGCAGCGCCGATCACGGATGGCTGAAGACGCTGCACAGCTTTTCCTTCGCCGACTACTACGATCCGCGCCACATGGGCTTCGGCGCGCTGCGCGTGATCAACGAGGACCGCGTCGCGCCGGGCACCGGCTTCGGCACGCACGGCCATCGCGACATGGAGATCCTCACCTACGTGCTCGAAGGCGCGCTCGCGCATCGCGACAGCCTGGGCAACGGCTCGGTGATCCGGCCCGGCGACGTGCAGCGCATGAGCGCCGGCACCGGCGTGCAGCATTCGGAGTACAACCACGAGAAGCAGGGCGCCACGCATTTCCTGCAGATCTGGATCGAGCCGGCGCAGCGCGGCATCGCGCCCGGCTACGAGCAGCGGCATTTCGAGGCTTCGCGCAAGCGGGGACGCCTGCAGCCGATCGCCGCGCCCGACGCGCGCGAAGGCGCGCTGACCCTCCATCAGGATGCGATCGTCTACGCGGGCCTGTTCGACGGCGCCGAGAACGTGCAGGCGCCGATTGCCGACGCACGCCGCGCCTACGTGCACGTGGTGCGCGGGCGACTGCGGGTCAACGGCGAGGCGCTCGAAGCGGGCGACGCGGTGAAGCTCAGCGGCGAGTCGCGCCTGGTGCTCGATGAGGGAGAGGACGCCGAGGCCCTCGTCTTCGATCTCGCCTGAGGCGCAGGTTAGGCGGACGCCGCCGTGCGGCACCCGCGTCCATGAAGCTGCGAAACACTCGCGCTGCGAAATACAGCGTTTTCAGCCCGGAAGCAGTCTTCGCAAGCCGAAATGCTGCGCTTCGCGGCATTTCGGCCTTGACTCGTTTTCGTGTGGCCAGCCGGCGACGCGTCGACCGTGGCCCCCGAAACCCGGCTGGTTAGCGAACCGGCCCAACCGGGTGGGCATCGAGCCACGCGCCCAGTTCGGCGAACACGCGGCTGCGCCCCGGCTCGCTCTCGTTGAACAACTCGTGCCACAGCCCTTCGTAGACGCGTTCGTCGATGCGCTCGCGCGGAGCGCGCTGCGCGAAACGCCGGCTTCCCGCCGTCGCAACGAGCCGGTCGTCGCCGGCGACGAGCAGCAGCGTCGGCACGGCGAGCGTGCCGGCGCGTTCGATCGCCTCGGCCGCGCCATCGACGATGAAGCGCGCCAGCCGCGCGGTGATCCGGTCGTGCACGAGCGGGTCCTCGCGGTATGCGCGCACCACGGCCGGATCGTGCGAGATCTTCGACGCGTCGAGCCCGTTGCCTACGGCAAGAGCGGGCGCCAGACGCGACATCGTCGCGAGCAGCAGCTTCTGCCCGAGGTTCAGCGCCGGGTCGAGCGCCGGCGACGACAGCACGAGCGCGGCAACCGTTTCGGGGCGCGCGAGCGCGTGATGCAGCGCCACCAGTCCGCCCATGCTGTGTCCGACCAGCAGGATCGGCGCGCTCGCGGTCGAATCGACGATCGCCCCCAGGTCGATGACGAGATCGTCGTCGCGACGCAGCGCCCCGCGTGCGCCGTCGGAGCGGCCGTGCCCGCGATGATCGAAGGCGACGACGTCGAAACCGCGTTGCGCGAGGAACCCGGCGACGTTGCGCTGCCTTGCCGCGTGCTCGCCCAGTCCGTGCACGACCACGGCGCGCGCGCCGCCGGGGCTTCGCCAGCGCAGACCGCGCAGCACCGTGCGATCGGGCCGCAAGAGCTCGATCGTCTCCGGCGGCGGCGAAGCCGATGTCGAATCGCCGGTCACCGCGGCGCTCACACCGGCACCGCGCGGCCCGACGCCGGCGCGGCCGTCCTTCCGAGCAGCGCATTAACGACGAGCGCGCCGAGCACGACGAGTCCGCCCTGCAGCGTTGCCGCGGAAATCGCCTCGTCGGCCCACAGCCAGGTCCAGATCGGGCCGAGCACGACCTCGAGCAGCGCGATCAGCGCGACCTCGTGCGGCGCGAGCGGGCGCACCGCGCGCACCAGCAGGAAGCAGGGGACCGCCAGCTGCACGCTGCCCAGGAGCACGAGGATCGGCAGGTCGGCGACCGGCAGCCGCATCGGCCAGGCGAGCGCGAGCGTGAACGCGCAGGACAGCAGCGCGCCGACCAGCACCGCCGGCGCGAGATCGACCTGCGCCTGCAGGCGCTTGAGCACGACGATCTGCGCCGAGCTGGCGAGCGGCACGCACAGCGCGATCGCCATGCCCAGGCGGCCCTCGCCGTCGACGCCGTCGCGCACCATCCAGGCGATGCCGGCGCCGGCGAGCAGCGTGGCGATCCAGTCGAAGGCGCCCAGCCGCGTGCCGAGCACGATGCGACCGAGCAGCGCGGTGAGCAGCGGCGCGACGCTCATCACGACCAGCGCGTTGGCGACGCTGGTCATCGTGAGCGCGATCATGAAGCTGGTGAACATCGTTCCCCACATCGCGCCCGAGACGAGGCCGGGCCAGCCCATGCGCGCGATGGCCGGCAGCGGGTTGCCGCGGCGCTGCGCGGCGAGCAGCACGAGCATCGTCGCCGCGCAGAAGAAGCTGCGCCAGAAGGTGACGTCGAGGCTCGCCGTGTGCTCGAGCCGACGCGTGAGAACGCCGGCGACGCTCCAGCACAGCGCGCAGAAGGCCAGCAGCAGCATCGCGCGCCGGCGCGGGAGCGAAGGGCGGGGCAACATGGGTAGAATTTCGGGCCGATGAGATTCTACCGATGAGCGCGCCCGGTTTCGTCCATCTTCGGGTCCACACCGAATACTCGGTCAGCGACTCGATCGTGCGAATCGAAGCGCTCGTCGAACGCGCGCTGGCCGACGAGCAGCCGGCCGTTGCCGTCACCGACCTGGCGAACCTGTTCGGCTGGGTGAAGTTCTACAAGGCCGCCCGCGCGCGCGGCATCAAGCCGATCTGCGGCGTCGACGCCTGGGTTTCCAACGAAGCCGATCGCGAGCGGCCGTTCCGCATGCTGCTGCTCGCGCGCGATCGTGGCGGCTACCTGCGGCTGTGCGAATTGCTCAGCCGGGCGTGGATCGAGAACGAGTACCGCGGCCGCGGCGAATTGCGCGCCGAATGGTTCGATGAACGCGACGCCGACGGCCGCCTGGCCGGCGAAGGCCTCATCGCGCTGTCGGGCGCGCAGCACGGCGAGGTCGGCCAGGCGCTGCTCGCCGGCAATGCGCGCGGCGCCGCGGAGCTGGCGCGCGCCTGGGCGAGCCGCTTTCCGGGCGCCTGGTATCTCGAAGTGCAGCGCAGCGGCCACGCCGAGGACGAGGCGCACACGCGCGCGACTGCGCAGCTCGCGGCGCGCCTGTCGCTTCCGCTGGTGGCCACGCACCCGGTGCAGTTCCTCGACCGCGACGATCATCGCGCGCACGAAGCGCGCGTGTGCATCGCGCAGGGCGCGATCCTCGCCGACCCGCGGCGCGTTCGCAGCTTCACGCCCGAGCAGCATTTCCGTACGCAGCGCGAGATGGCCGAGCGCTTCGCCGACCTGCCGTCGGCGCTGGCCAACAGCGTCGAGATCGCGCGCCGCTGCAACGTTCCGATGACGCTGGGCAAGGCGCAGCTGCCGCAGTTCCCCACGCCCGACGGCGTCTCGCTCGACGACTACCTGCGCACGCTCGCGCGCGAAGGCCTCGAGCGGCGCCTGGCCGCGCTCTTCCCGCCCGATCGCACTCCGCCCGCCACGCTCGAGGCGAAGCGCGCCGAATACACGGCGCGCCTCGAATACGAGTGCGACACGATCGTGCAGATGGGCTTTCCCGGCTACTTCCTGATCGTCGCCGACTTCATCAACTGGGCGAAGGCCAACGGCGTGCCGGTCGGCCCCGGGCGCGGCTCGGGCGCGGGGTCGATCGTCGCCTACGCGCTGGGCATCACCGACCTCGACCCGATTCCCTACGCGCTGCTCTTCGAGCGCTTCCTGAACCCCGAGCGCGTGTCGATGCCCGACTTCGACATCGACTTCTGCCAGGAACAGCGCTATCGCGTCATCGAGTACGTGCGCACGCGCTACGGCGAGCAGGCGGTCTCGCAGATCGCCACTTTCGGCACGATGGCCTCCAAGGCCGTCATCCGCGACGTCGGCCGCGTGCTCGACATGAGCTACACCTTCTGCGACCAGCTCTCCAAGCTCGTGCCGGTGGTGCAGAACAAGCCGGTGTCGCTCGCCAAGGCGCGCGAGGCCGAGCCGCTGCTCGCCGAGCGCGAGCGCACCGAGGACGAAGTGCGCGCGCTGCTCGCGCTCGCCGAGCCGCTCGAGGACCTCACCCGCAACGTCGGCATGCACGCCGGCGGCGTGCTGATCGCACCGGGCCGGCTCACCGATTTCTGCCCGCTGTACAAGCCGCCGGGAGCCGACGCCGCCGGCGTCGTCAGCCAGTTCGACAAGGACGACGTCGAGGCGGTCGGCCTGGTGAAGTTCGACTTCCTCGGCCTGCGCAACCTCACGATCCTCGACCTCGCCGTGCGCTACGTCGAGCGCCGCACCGGCACGAAGCTCGACCTGCAGTCGATGAGCTTCGACGATCCGCGCGCCTACCAGGTCCTGCGCGACGCGAACACCACCGCGGTGTTCCAGCTGGAAAGCGAGGGGATGAAGAAGCTGCTGAAGAAGCTGCAGCCCGATCGCTTCGAGGACATCATCGCGGTGCTCGCGCTGTACCGCCCCGGCCCGCTCGGCTCGGGGATGGTCGACGACTTCATCCTGCGCAAGAAAGGGCAGCAGTCCATCGACTACTTCCATCCCGACCTGAAGGCGTGCCTGGAACCCACCTACGGCGTCATCGTCTACCAGGAACAGGTGATGCAGATCGCGCAGACGATCGGCGGCTACACGCTGGGCGGCGCCGATCTGCTTCGTCGCGCGATGGGCAAGAAGAAGCCCGAGGAGATGGCGCAGCACCGCGACGTCTTCGTCGAGGGCGCGAAGAAGAAGGGCTACGACCTCGGCCTGGCAAACAAGCTGTTCGACCTGATGGCGATGTTCGCCGAGTACGGCTTCAACAAGTCGCACACCGCCGCCTACGCGGTCGTCACCTACCAGACGGCGTGGCTGAAGGCCTGCTACCCGGCCGAGTACATGGCGGCCACGCTGTCGGCCGACATGGACGACACCGACAAGGTCAAGCTCTTCGTCGACGACGCGCGCGCCAACGACGTCGAGCTGCTGCCGCCCGACGTCAACGCCTCGCAGTACCGCTTCGAGCCGGTGGGCGAGCGCACGATCCGCTACGGCCTGGGCGCGATCAAGGGCACCGGCGAGGGGGCGGTCGTCGAGATCCTGCGCGCGCGCGCCGAGCGAGCCTTCACCGATCTGTTCGACTTCTGCGCCCGCATCGACCGGCGCATCGTCAACCGCCGCGCGATCGAGGCGCTGGTGCGCGCCGGCGCCTTCGACTCGCTCGACGAAGATCGCGCGAAGCTGCTGGCCAACGTCGGCCGCGCGATGGACGCGGCGGAAGCCGCGGGCGCGGCGGCCGACCAGGTCAGCCTGTTCGGCGACGAGGCGGGCGGGCTTCCGGCCGCGCCGGAGTGGATCGAGGCGCCGGCGTGGAGCGAGCGGCGCCGCCTGCAGGA
>QEVN01000074.1 GCA_003576795.1 Burkholderiales bacterium | reverse complement strand
AGCGGCTCGATCGCCGGCTGGCGCAGCACGAAGCCCTCGTGCGCCCAGTACTGCTCGACGAACTTGGAGCGGCCCAGACGGATCAGCTGCGTGCTCTCGAGGTCGGTGGCCTCGGGCAGCAGCACGTCGGCCATCCAGTTGGTCTCGTCGACCGTATAGGCGAACGAGGCCATGAACGGAAAGCCCGCGATCGTCTCGACCAGATGGCGCGTGTCCCAGAAGGAGATGGCCGGATTGGTGCGGAAAGTGATCCAGACGTCCGGGTAGTTCGGCTGCGGCCAGTTCTGCGGCGCTTCCTTCGTGAACATCCACGCCAGGTGGGTCGGCCCGAGCGCCTGCGACCACGGGCCGTTGCCGGCCAGCGGCACGAGCGTGCGATGCGCGTTGCGCCCGTTGCGCCGGCCCGGCTTGCCGATCCAGTGCACCGGGTCGGTGGGATTCAGCTCGTTGAGCAGGAAGCCGTCGGGACCGCGCCGCACGCTCTGCATCCGGTCCTCGTGCGGCCGGTTGATGCGCACCGTGGTGCCGAGCGTGCCGCCGGGCACTTCGAGCGCGCCGACCAGCACCGCGAGCACCGTGCGCGCCCAGCAGCACTCGAAGGCGCCCCAGCCGTTGTTGACCGTCTTGCCGAGCGTGACCGCGACCGGCCGGTACGGCAGCGTGCGGCCGTCGATCTCGATCGTCTCGCCGACCGACGCGGTGTCCACGAATTCGTGCGCCACGCGGCGGATCGTCGCCGGGTCCACCTCGCACAAGGGTCCAGCCCACTCCGGACTGTAGGGGGCGACGTGCGCGACGAGCTTGTCGAACGCGGTCGTCGCCCTCGCCTCTCGATGGGCCCAGCGCTCGTCGTCGGGTCCCTGCTCGAAGCACGGACCGACGACGAACTCGCCCGACAGCGCGGGAACCGCGCCCGGATGATCGTGCGGCACCGCGGTGCCGCTCACCGTGTCGAACAGCAGCGGCTTGCCGCTGTCCGGATCGCGCAGGTAGAAGCCGTTCGGGCCGACGAGATAGGGCGAAGCCGTGCGGTCGCGCAGGAACGGCAGGTCGAGATCCTCGCGGGGCCGCTCGTGCAGCATCACGTGGATCAGCGCGAACATGAACGCCGGATCGGTCTTCGGCCGGATCGGGATCCATTCGGCCGACACCGCGCCGGTCACCGACAGGTGCGGTTCGATCACGATGCGGCGCGCGCCGCGCACGCGCGCATTCGCCTGGCGCATCACCGCCGAAGGCCCGCCCGTCACCTCGACGTTGGCGCCGAACGAGAGATTCAGCTTCACCAGCGGCGTGTCGGCCGACACCGTGAAGGCGCGGTGCCAGTATTCGCCGTACAGATGCTCGGAATGGACGCACTTGACGCCCTGCCCGGAACCGAAGCTGTAGTCGATCGTGCCCCAGGCCGCGAGGAAGGCCGGAAAGGTGCCCATGTAGTGGGCCGGCGTGCCGCCGTGACCGAGGCTGACGGCGAGCCGCGGGTAGCCGTCCTCGTCGGCCAGTCCCCGCTCGCGCACCTGGTTCAATTTCGCGGCGATGAGATCGAGCGCCTCGTCCCACGAGATCGACACGAAGCCCGGATCCTCGTCGATCCCCTTGCGCGGATTCGTGCGCTTCATCGGCGACAGGACGCGATACGGGCTGTACGTCTTCTGGATGAGCCCGTAGGCCTTCACGCAGGGGCGCCCCTCGGCCGGGTGGATTCCGGCTCCCGCGTGATTCGGCGAGATCGCCGTGGCAACGCCGTCGCGCACTTCGACGGTCAGCAGATCGGGACCGGCTACGCAGTTGTAGCAGTAGGTGGTGACGAAACGCCTGCCGTCGGTGCCAGTGGTCTTTCCTTGCAGCGCCATCGGCGCTCCTCCCCGTCGCCGAGATGTTCGGCCGTACGAAAACCTGCGAAAGGAGGAGATTTTATGCGCTTATTCCTTCGTCCGGACGAAAAAGTTCAATGAAATCAATGATATGCAATGCATTTCATAGGTAGGGGAGCCGACGCATACGAGGCTCCCTGGTTGGCCGGCGTCAGTCCCCTTCCAGCGCGCTCGCCAGCGCCGCGTCGATCGCCGCGGCCAGGTCCGAGGCGAAATCCTCGCGCTGCCTTTCGCTCGACGGCGCGAAGCCGGCCGATTCGCGGATCGACTCGCAGTCGATGGTGCGCCGGGTGAGCGCTTCGAGCGCGTCGCCGCGATCGAGCGCTTCGCACAGCAGCGACCAGGGCGGGCGCCACAGCAGCGTCCCCGCGACCAGCGCGATGCCGCTCGCGCGACGCTGTTGCGCGAGTCCGCCCAGCTTGCGACGGACGTCGTCCACCAGCTCCCACGGCGAGAGCGCGCCGAAGCATGCCCAGGGAAGCGGTTCGAAGCCGTCCACCCGCGAGTCGCTCTCGCGCAGCTCCTGCGGCGACAGCAGACGGGACTCGACGCCGAAGGCGCGCAGCACGCGCATATGCAGCTCGCCGAACCATCGATAGCTGTCGATGAGCGCGCCCGCGGCCAGCGGATGCCGCGACGGCAGCAGTACGGTCGCGCCGATCATCCACGGGCCGGCGAGCACCGCGCCGCCGCCCGAGGCGCGCACGAGCACCGGGAGCGCCTCGCCCGCGCGCGCGGCGACCGCGTCGTGCAGCCGCCGCTGCGACAGCCCCAGCACGATCGCCGGCGCGCGATAGCGCCACACCCGCCACTGCGCCCGTGCGACGGGCTCGGCGAGCGACTCCCGGATCCAGTCCTGCTCGTCGGCGGCGCTCGCCCGCGTCTGCATCGGCTACGCGGTCTCGCGCAGCCACCCGATGGGTACGCCGCGCGCGAAGGTCGAGCCGGCGGCGACGTCGATGCGATCGATCGCTCCGTCGGCCGGCGCCGCCAGCTCGATGCTCGTCTTCACCAGCACGACGACGGCCAGCACCGCGCCCGCCTTCACCGCTTCGCCCTGCCCGACGAGCCAGCGATCGACCAGCGCTTCGGTTCCCGGCTCGACGTCCTTCCAGGCGCCGTCGTCGAGGCCGATCGCGATCATGCGGGAACCGCCTGGCGCAGCGACGAAGCGCACAGCGCGCGCGCCGCCGCGACGATCGACTCGGCCTGCGGGATCACGGCGCGCTCGAGCACGCGGCTGTACGGAATCGGCACGTCGGGCACGGCGAGCCGGCGCACCGGCGCGCGCAGCGACACGGTGTCGAGGTTCTCGGCGACGATCGCGGAGATCTCGCCGCTCAGCCCGAAGCTGAGGTAGTCCTCGTCGACGACGAGCAGCCGCCCGGTCTTGCCCACCGAAGCGAGCACGGCCTGCCGATCGAGCGGAACCAGCGTGCGCAGGTCGATCACCTCGGCGTCGATGCCCTCGCGCGCGAGTTCGCCCGCCGCCAGCACCGCCTTGTGCACCATCTGGCTCAGCGTGACGATCGTGAGGTCGCGGCCTTCGCGCACGACGCTCGCCGCGCCGAAGGGCAGCGCATAGGGCTCGGCCGGAACCTCGCGCGTGCTGCCCTCGAAATACGCCATCCACGGCAGACCCATGATCCCCTTGTGGAACATGAAGAGCACCGGGTTGTCGTCGCGGATCGCCTGGATCATCAGGCCCTTCGCATCGTAGGCGTTCGACGGGACGACGACCTTCAACCCCGGCAGGTGCGCGAAGGTGGCGTACAGGCACTGCGAGTGCTGCGCGGCGTCGCTGTAGCCGCCGCCGATCGCGGTCATCAGCACCACCGGCAGCCGGATGTTGCCGCCGGCCATGTACGTGTTCTTCGCCAGATGGTTGTAGATCTGGTCCATGCACACGCCGAAGAAGTCGACGAACATCAGTTCGGCGATCGGACGCATGCCGGCGGCGGCGGCGCCGGTGGCTGCGCCGATGAACGCCGTCTCGGAGATCGGCGTGTCCATGATCCGCTCGGCGCCGAAGCGGTCGAGCAGTCCGCCGGTGGCGCCGAAGATGCCGCCGTAGCGGCCGATGTCCTCGCCCATCACGAAGACGCTCGGGTCGCGCTCCATCTCCTGCGCGATCGCCTCGGAGATCGCCTGCGCCATGGTCAGGGTGCGGGATTCGCTCATGATCGATCTCCTTCAGACGAACACGTCGGCCAGCGCGTCGGCCGGCTTCGGATCCTCGGCGGCGCGCGCGAAGGCGAAGGCCTGGTCGACGCGCGCTTTCGCTCGCGCCTCGCTGCGCGCGCGCTCCTCGTCGCCGAGCAATCCCTCCTTCTTCAGTTGCGCAGCCAGGCGCGGAATCGGGTCGTCGGCGCGCAGCCGGGCGACTTCGTCCTTGGGCCGGTAGACCTCGGCGTCCCCCTGGAAGTGCCCGAAATAGCGGTCGGTGCGCACCTCGATCAGCGTGGGCCCCTCGCCGCGCCGTGCGCGATCGACGGCTTCGCCGGCGGCCTCCCACACCCGGATCGCGTCGTTCCGATCCACGTGGATGCCGGGCATGCCGTACGCGGGCGCGCGATCGGAGACGCGCGGGATCGACGTCGCGCTCGTCTTCGGCACCGAGATCGCCCACTGGTTGTCTTCGCAGACGAAGACCACGGGCAATCGCCACAGCGCCGCGAGGTTCAGCGATTCGTGGAACGACCCCTGGTTGGCCGCGCCCTCGCCGAAGAAGGCGACCGCGACCCAGTCGCGCCCGAGCTTCTTCGCGGCCAGCGCCGCGCCGCAGGCCGGCGGCAGGCTCGCGCCGATGATGCCGCTGCAGCTGAAGCGATGCTCGGCATCGAACAGGTGCATGTGCCCGCCCTTGCCCTTGCCCAATCCGGCGGCCTTGCCGAACATCTCGGCCGTCATCCGGTCGAGCGGCACGCCCTTGGCGATCGCGAAGTGATGCGGCCGGTGCGTGCCGACCACCGTGTCTTCCTTCTTCAGGTGCGCGCAGACGCCGACGGCCACCGGCTCCTGCCCGGCGGCGAGATGCATCTCGCCGGGCACCGGCCCCGAGCCGATGTCGAAAGCGAGCCCCTTCTGGATCTTCGGGGGAAGCTTGCCCTCGAGGTAGACGGCTGCCATCGCCTCCTCGTAGTGGCGGATCTCGACCATCTTCTCGTACATCCACGGCAGCGCTTCGTCGCGGTTTCGCACGTTCGCCTCCTCGTCCGGATGGGCCGGACTGGATCGAACGATGCGCCGTTCGCGAGATCCTCCCGTTGACATCCGTCAACGGGGCAGTGAAGGGTGAAGGGCGAAGGGGAAAAGCCTCGACCCTTGCAGCCGGGCCGTTGCCCTTCACCCTTTACCCTTCGCCCTTCACTTCCTCAGGCAGGCACGCTGGGCAACCCCGCCAGCGCCATCGCGAGCTCCTTCTCGTCGTACGACTGGTCGGTGAGCGAGCCCGAGTTGTAGGCCATGTAGGCGCCCATGTCGAAGTGCCCGTGCCCCGAGAGGTTGAACAGGATCGTCTCCGAGCGGCCTTCGCGCTTGCAGCGCAGCGCCTCGTCGATCGCCGCCTTGACCGCGTGGTTCGCCTCGGGCGCCGGAATGATGCCTTCGGTGCGCGCGAACTGCACGCCGGCGGCGAAGCACTCGGTCTGCTGGTAGGCGGCGGCCTCGATCAGCTTCAGGTCGAGCAGGTGCGAGATCAGCGGCCCCATCCCGTGATAGCGCAGGCCGCCCGCGTGGAAGCCCGGCGGCGTGAACGTGGAGCCGAGCGTGTGCATCTTCACCAGCGGCGTCATGTGCCCGGTGTCGCCGAAGTCGTAGGCCAGCTTCCCGCGCGTGAGCGTGGGACAGGCCGCCGGCTCGACGGCAACGACGCGCGACTTCCTGCCGCCGCGCAGGCCCTGCCCGATGAACGGGAACACGAGTCCGGCGAAGTTCGAGCCGCCGCCGGTGCAGCCGATGATGACGTCGGGCCACGAGTCGGCCATCTGCATCTGCTCGATCGCCTCCTGGCCGACGACCGTCTGGTGCAGCATCACGTGGTTGAGCACCGAGCCGAGCGCGTACTTGGTGTCGTCGTTCTTCGCGGCGATCTCGACCGCTTCCGAGATCGCGATGCCGAGGCTGCCCGGATGATCGGGGCGCTGCGCGAGCACCGCGCGGCCGTACTCGGTTTCGTTCGACGGCGAGGCGACGCAGCGCGCGCCATACGTTTCCATCAGCGCGCGGCGGTACGGCTTCTGGTCGTAGGAGACGCGCACCTGGAAGACGGTGACGTCGATGCCGAACAGCGCGCCGGCGAAGGCGAGCGACGAGCCCCACTGGCCGGCGCCGGTTTCGGTGGTGAGTCGGCGAATTCCCGCCTCGCGGTTGTAGAAGGCCTGCGCGACCGCGGTGTTCGGCTTGTGGCTGCCGGCGGGGCTCACGCCTTCGTATTTGTAGAAGATCTTCGCCGGCGTGCCGAGCGCCTTCTCGAGGCGATGCGCGCGGACCAGCGGGCTCGGCCGCCACAGCCGGTAGATGTCGCGCACCGGCTCGGGAATGTCGATCTCGCGCTCGGTGCTCACCTCCTGCAGGATGAGCTCCATCGGGAACAGCGGCGCCAGGTCGTCGGGGCCGATCGGCTGCAAGGTGCCCGGATGCAGCACCGGCGCGAGCGGCTTCGGCAGGTCGGCCTGGATGTTGTACCAGCGCTTCGGGATCCGGCTCTCGTCGAGCAGGTACTTGGTTTGGTCCCCCATCGGCTCCTCCTGGTGTAATCGACGCCGAACGGCGTTCGAATCGCCAAGCATAGCCGAGCGTCTCGCCGGCGCGATAGCCCGAAACGGCAGAAGAAGCCGTCAGTTCCCGGGGCTCGACCCGGCAGCTTTCGGCGCTGCCGTGCCGCCGGCGGGCGCGGCCGCCAGCAGCACGATCGCCTGCGCGGCGATTCCCTCGGCGCGTCCGACGAAGCCGAGCCGCTCGCCGGTCTTCGCCTTGACGCTGACCTGCGCGGCATCGATGCCGATCGCCGACGCGACGTTGGCCGCCATCCGCGAGACGAAGGGTGCCAGGCGCGGCGCCTGCGCGATCACCGTCGAGTCGACGTTCGCGACCTGCCATCCGGCGGCACGGACGCGCTCGGCGACCTCGCGCAGCAGCAGCGCGCTGTCGGCGCCGCGCCAGCGCGGATCGGTGTCGGGGAAATGCGAACCGATGTCGCCGAGCGCGGCGGCGCCGAGCAGCGCGTCGGTGATCGCATGCAACAGCACGTCGGCATCGGAATGCCCCAGCGCGCCTGCGCGATGCTCGATGTCGACGCCGCCGATGCGCAGGCGGCGGCCGGGCACCAGCGCGTGCACGTCCCAGCCCTGACCGATGCGCAGGGCCGGCGGCGCGACCGGCGCCGGCCCGGCGGCGGCGATCGGGTCGTCGCTCACCGCGGCTCCGCCTCGCCCGCGCGGGCGGCGAGCAGGAGGCGCATCAGCGCGACGTCCTCGGCGCTGGTGACCTTGAAGTTCGAGCGCGTGCCTTCGACCAGCAGCGGCGCGTGCCCGGCACGCTCGACCGCCGAGGCCTCGTCCGTGACGTCGGCGTGCGCGGCGAGCGCATCGAGCAGCAGCCCCAGGCGGAACATCTGCGGCGTCTGCGCGGCCCACAGGCCTTCGCGATCGACGGTCGCCGCGACGCTGCGGCGATCGTCGGCCGTGCGCTTCACCGTGTCGCCCACCGGCAGCGCGAGCAACCCGCCGACGGATGACGCGCTCACCGCGTCGCGCAATCGTTCGAGCGCCGCCGCATCGAGCGCCGGGCGCGCCGCATCGTGCACGAGCACCCAGTCGTGCGCAGCGTGTCGGCGCATCAGCGATCGCAGGCCGGCGAGCACGCTGTCGCGCCGCGTCGCGCCGCCGCGCGCGAGCACCTCGACGCGCGCGCGGCCGTGCAGCAGCATCGCGGCGCGCTGGTCGTCGGGCGCGACGACGACGACGACGCGCTCGATCCACGGCGCCGCGCACAGCGCGTCGACGCTCCATTCCAGCATCGAGCGCGCGCCCAGCGCCAGGTACTGCTTCGGCAGCGGCCCTCCCACGCGCGTGCCGATTCCCGCTGCGGGAATCAGCGCGACGTGGCGCGACGATTGCGGAGGAGATGCGGACATCGAGCGAAACCTGCCCTTCGGCGAAAAGATAGAATTCTAGGCTTGCGAACCGAGTTTCCGACGACCTCCCCCGCCGCAGCAACGCCCCAGGGGCTGCTTGGCGATCGCGCCGATGCGCTCGGTTCGATCCCCGCGCCCGGTCGCGGGCAGGTGCGCACCCTTCCGCGCTGCCACGGCTCGGCCGACGCCCTGCTGCTCGCCGCGCTCGCCGAACGCGAGAGCGCGCGTGCGCTGCGCGCCGCCGATCCCGCCCACGCCGAGGCCGCTGCCGCGACGCCCACCGCGCACGGCCGCGCGCTGGCGATCGTCACGGCGAAGCCGGGCGACGCGGTGCGGCTCGCGCAGGAAATGCGCTGGTTCGCGCCGCTGCTGCGCGTGCTGCTGCTGCCCGACTGGGAAACGCTGCCCTACGACGCGTTCTCGCCGCACCAGGACCTCGTCTCCGAGCGCCTGTCCACGCTGTATGCGCTGCAGCAGCACGACTGCGACGTCGTGCTCGCGCCGGTCGCCACCGCGCTGCAGCGCCTGGCGCCGGCCCGGTATCTCGCCTCGCACACGTTCTTCTTCCACAAGGGCCAGCAGCTCGACGAGGCGCGGCTGCGCCGCCAGCTCGCCTTCGCCGGCTACGAGCACGTGAAGCAGGTGGTGCGTCCCGGCGAATACGCGGTGCGCGGGGGGCTGATCGATCTCTTCCCCACCGGATCGAGCCTGCCGTACCGCATCGATCTCTTCGGCGACGAGATCGACTCGATCCGCACCTTCGATCCCGACACGCAGCGCAGCCTGTATCCGATCGATCGCGTGCGGCTGCTTCCCGGGCGCGAGTTCGCGCTCGACGAAGCCGCGCGCACGGCCTTCCGCGGACGCTGGCGCGAGCGTTTCGAAGGCGATCCCTCGGCGAGCACGATCTACCGCGACGTCGGCAACGGCATCGCGCCGGCCGGCATCGAGTACTGGCTGCCGCTCTTTCACGAGCACACGGCGACGCTGTTCGACTACCTGCCCGACGACGCGATCGTCGTCTCGCACGGCGACGTCGACGCGGCGGCGCGCCGCTTCGGCCAGGAAGCCGCCGAGCGCTACCGGTTCCTGTCGCACGATCGAAGCCGTCCGCTGCTCAAGCCCGAGGAGCTGTTCCTCGACAGCGCGACGCTGTTCGCGCAGGCCAAGGAGTTCGGGCGCTGGTCGATGGCCGCCCCGGGCGAAGCGGACGGCGGCGAAGCGGACGGCGGCGGCGCGGACGGCACGGCGCGCAACGACGTTGCGGCGCGCAGCGGCAGTGCAGCGCCCGAAGCGCGCGAGCGCGGCGCGCCTTTCGCGCTCCCGCCGCCCGACGTGGCGATCGAGCGCCGCGCGCCCGACCCGCTCGAGCGGCTGCGCGCCTGGCTCGCCGCGCCCGGAACGCGCAAGCTCGTCGTCGCCGAATCGCCCGGCCGTCGCGAAACGCTCGAGCAGCTCTTCGCCGAGAACGGCCTGCGCCTGCCCGCGGTCGACGACTGGAAGCGCTTCGCCGACGGCGAGCTGCGCGAGGCGATCACCGTCGGACCGATCTTCGACGGCTTCGCCGTTCCCGGTGCGCACATCTCCGTCGTCACCGAAACCGAGCTGTTCGCCGGCGCGCCGCGGCGTCGCCGGCGCGGCCTGCGCGAAGCGCAGACCGACGTCGACTCGATCATCCGCGACCTCTCCGAGCTGAAGGCCGGCGACCCGGTCGTGCATGCGCAGCACGGCATCGGCCGCTACGAAGGCCTCGTCACGATGGAGCTGGACGAGGGGCCCACCGAGTTCCTGCACCTGCGCTACGCCAAGGACGCGACGCTCTACGTTCCGGTCGCGCAGCTGCACGTGATCTCGCGCTACAGCGGCGCCGCTCCCGAGGACGCGCCGCTGCACGAGCTGGGCTCGGGCCAGTGGGAGAAGGCGCGCCGGCGCGCCGCCTCGAAGGCGCGCGACGCGGCGGCCGAGCTGCTGAACCTGTATGCGCGCCGCGCCGCCCGCGAAGGACACGCGTTCGGCTTCGCGCCGAAGGACTACGAGGCCTTCGCCGACGGCTTTCCGTTCGAGGAGACGCCCGACCAGCAATCGGCGATCGACGCGGTCGTCGCCGACATGACGGCGGGCAAGCCGATGGACCGCCTCGTCTGCGGCGACGTCGGCTTCGGCAAGACCGAAGTGGCGCTGCGCGCCGCGTGGGTCGCCGTGGCCGATGGGAAACAGGTGGCGGTTCTGGCGCCGACGACGCTGCTCGCCGAACAGCATTTCCAGACCTTCAGCGACCGCTTCGCCGACTTTCCGGTGCGCATCGCGCAGCTGTCGCGCTTCCGCTCGAAGAAGGAGACGAGCGCGGCGATCGCCGGCCTGGCCGACGGGAAGATCGACATCGCGATCGGCACGCACAAGCTGCTGTCGCCCGACGTGAAGTTCGACCGGCTCGGGCTGGTGATCATCGACGAGGAACACCGCTTCGGCGTGCGGCAGAAGGAGGCGCTGAAGGCGCTGCGCGCCGAGGTCGACGTGCTCACGCTCACCGCCACGCCGATTCCGCGCACGCTGGCGATGAGCCTCGAGGGCATCCGCGATTTCTCGGTCATCGCCACCGCGCCGCAGCGCCGCCTGGCGATCAAGACCTTCGTGCGGCGCGAAAGCGCCGGCACGATCCGCGAGGCGCTGATGCGCGAGCTGAAGCGCGGCGGGCAGGCGTATTTCCTGCACAACGAGGTCGAGACGATCGAGAACCGGCGCGCCCGCCTGGCCGAGCTGGTTCCCGAGGCGCGCATCGCGGTCGCGCACGGGCAGATGCCCGAGCGCGAACTCGAGCGCGTGATGCGCGACTTCCTGCAGCAGCGCTTCAACGTGCTGCTGTGCACGACGATCATCGAGACCGGCATCGACGTGCCGAGCGCCAACACCATCGTCATCCATCGCGCCGACCGCTTCGGTCTGGCACAGTTGCACCAGCTGCGCGGCCGCGTCGGCCGCTCGCACCACCAGGCCTACGCCTACCTCATGGTTCCCGACGAGAAGTCGATGACGCGCGATGCGGTCAAGCGCCTCGAAGCGATCCAGGCGCTCGAGGAGCTGGGCTCGGGCTTCTATCTCGCGATGCACGACCTGGAGATCCGCGGCGCCGGCGAGGTGCTCGGCGAATCGCAATCGGGCGACATGCAGGAGGTCGGCTTCGCGCTGTACAGCGAGATGCTCGCCGAGGCGGTCGACGCATTGCGCGCCGGCCGCGAGCCCGACCTGTCGGCGCCGCTGTCGGCCGTCACCGAGATCGTGCTGCGCGCGCCGGCGCTGCTGCCCGAGGACTACGTCCCCGACGTGCGCGAGCGGCTGTCGCTGTACAAGCGGATGGCGAACTGCAGCGCATCCGACGCGCTCGATGCGCTGCGCGAGGAGCTGGTCGACCGCTTCGGCAAGCTGCCCGAGCCCGCGCGCACGCTGCTCGAGACGCATCGGCTGCGCATCGCTTCGCGCCCGCTCGGCATCGCGAAGATCGACGCCGCCCCCGACGCGATCGTCGTGCAGTTCGTGCCCGATCCGCCGCTCGATGCGGCGGCGATGATCCGCTTCATCCAGTCGCGTCGCGACGTGAAGCTGGCCGGCCCCGACCGCCTGCGCTTCGCGATCGCCACGCCCGATCTCGCCGCGCGCGTGCCGAAGGTGCGCGAGATCGTCGATCAGCTCGCCAGGCTCGCGCAGCGATGACCGGGCGACGCCTCGTGGTGCAGCACCTGCGGCTCGAAGACGAGGCGGTCGCCGCCTGCAGCGATGCGGTCGGCCGCGCGCCGACGCTGCGGCTGCCGCG
>QEVN01000073.1 GCA_003576795.1 Burkholderiales bacterium | reverse complement strand
GTCGAGGACAACCTCGTCGCGCTGCGCGTGCTGGCCGACGAGGAAGGCGTGCAGCGCGAAGTCGTGGCCGCCGCGCGCCTCTCGCTGGACATCGTCACCCTGCAATACAAGGCCGGTACGGTCTCGTACCTGAACGTGATCCAGGCGCAGACCACGGTGCTGCAGAGCGAGCAGGCGCTGCTGTCGCTGCACGGCCGGCGCCTGGTCGCCACGGTGGCGCTGCTGCGCGCGATCGGCGGAGACTGGTAGACGGAGATCCGCGATGCCGAAGACACAGGAGCAGGGAGACCTCGAGAAGATCGAGCAGCTCGAGCGGCGCGCCACGCCGCCGTCGCCGATCATCTACGAGGCGGTGCGCCGCAACGGCGAAGAGGAGATGGCGCGGCCGGCCGTTTCGCTGTGGTGGTCGGGGCTCGCCGCCGGCCTGTCGATCAGCTTCTCGCTCGTCGCGCAGGCGGTGCTGATGCGCTACCTGCCGGACATGGCGGGACGGGAACTTCTGGTTGCGCTCGGCTATCCGATCGGCTTCCTCATCGTGATCCTCGGCCGCCAGCAGCTGTTCACCGAGAACACGATCACCGTCGTGCTGCCGGTGATGGCCGAGCCCACCGCCGCGAACTTCGGCGCAGCCGCCCGCAACTGGGCGATCGTCCTCTGTGCCAACCTCACCGGCACGCTGATCTCCGCGGCCTTCGCCACCTTCCTGCCTGCGGTCCCGCCCGAGACCTTCGACGCGATGCTCCAGGTGAGCGAACATGCGATCGGCGGCCCATGGTTCGAGGTGACGATTCGCGCGATCGGCGCAGGCTTCCTGATGGCGACGCTGGTGTGGATGACACCCGGCGCCGGGCACAGCCAGACCCTGGTGATCCTCGTCATGACCTGGCTCATTGCCGTCGGCGGCTTCGCGCACATCGTCGCCGGAAGCATCGAAGCCTGGTTCCTGCTGCTGAATGCGCGCATCGGCATCGGCGAGTTCGTCGGCGGGTTCTTCCTGCCCTCGCTGCTCGGCAACATCGTCGGCGGCACGGCGATCTTCGCGCTGCTCGCCTATGCTCAGGTGATGAAGGAGATTCCCGCGCGCTGAGAAGCGCGCGGAAGGAACGGAAAGGATGACGACGAGCCGAAACCGACGCGATTTCCTGCGGGTGTCCGGCGCCTGTACGCTGGTGACGCTCGGGCTGGTGCTCTTCTCGTCGATGCCGGCGGCTCGCGCCGCCGACCCCGCGCCCGCCGTGCAGGACGAGGTCGGCAGCAGTCCCCGGCCGGGCGGCGATCCGGTTACCGGCGCCGCGCCGCGCGTCGCGGCGCCCGATCCGCTCGTCCTGCGGATGCTGCACCTCGCGCAGGTCGGCTCGTCCGATACGCTCGTCGACCTCGGCTCGGGCGACGGCAGGATCGCGATCGCCGCCGCACGCGACTTCGGCGCGCACGCGCGCGGGATCGACTACGACGCGAACGTCGTCGAGCTGGCGCGGCGCAACGCCGAGCAGGCCGGCGTCTCGGCGCTCGCCACTTTCGAGCAGGGCGATCTCGTTGCCGCCGACCTGTCGTCGGCCACCGTCGTCACGATGTACCTCACGCCCGAGCTGACGCTGCGGCTGCGCCGCACGCTGCTGGCCGCGAAACCGGGCACGCGCATCGTTTCGCGCGAGTTCCGCATGGGCGACTGGGAGCCCGAGGAAAGCTCGAAGATCGGCCTGCGAGCGATGCACCTGTGGGTCGTCCCGGCCAACGCCGGCGGCGACTGGCGGCTGCGGCTGCCGCAGTCCGGCGGCGCTGTCGACGCCACGATGAAGATCCGCCAGCGCTTCCAGATGCTCGACGGCCGGGTCGGACTCGCCGGCGTGGAGACGACGATGCGCGAGGCGCGCGTGCTGGGCGACCAGGTGCACTTCGCCTTCACCGACACCGACGGGGCGCTGCGCATCGTCGACGCGCGCATCGAGCCGGGCCGGATGATCGGCGCGGTCGCCACCCGCGACGGAGAGGTCGCGCCCTTCCTCGCCGAGCGCGTGGGCGAGGCGCCGCCGATCGAGGGCGTTGCGACGGGCGCCGATGCGTCCGCGGGCGCAGGCGCGGACGCAGGCGGAGGTGCGGGTGCGGGTGCGGGTACGGGCGTAGGCGCGGGGAACCGGTAGCAGCCACAGCGCGCGCATGCCGGGTATCAGCATCTTCGCCGCACGCATATCGACGCCGGCGTCCGCCCGACGCTGGCAGAATCCCCGGTTCGCGAGCGCGGCCCGCCAGCCGTCGTTGCCGACCACTCGAACCGGAACCCTCCATGCGCATCGAAACCCTGGCCGTACACGCCGGCTACAAGCCGGAACCGACGACGAAATCGGTCGCCGTGCCGATCTACCAGACCGTCGCCTATGCCTTCGATAGCGCGCAGCACGGCGCCGACCTCTTCGACCTGAAGGTGCCGGGCAACATCTACACGCGGATCATGAACCCCACCGAAGACGTGCTCGAGCAGCGCGTCGCCGCGCTCGAGGGCGGCGTCGGCGCGCTCGCGCTCGCTTCCGGAATGTCGGCGGTCACCTACGCGATCCAGACGATCACCGAGGCGGGCGACAACATCGTCTCGGCGAGCACGCTGTACGGCGGCACCTACAACCTGTTCGCGCACACCTTCCCGCAGCAGGGCATCGAGGTGCGTTTCGCCGACGCGCGCAAGCCGGAGAGCTTCGCCGCGAAGATCGACGCGCGCACGAAGCTGATCTTCGTGGAATCGATCGGCAACCCGCTCGGCAACGTCGTCGACGTGGCCAAGCTCGCCGAAGTGGCGCACGCGCACGGCATTCCGCTCGTCGTCGACAACACGGTGCCGAGTCCCTACCTGTTCCGGCCCTTCGAGCACGGCGCCGACATCGTCGTGCACGCGCTCACCAAGTATCTCGGCGGCCACGGCAACAGCATCGGCGGCGCGATCGTCGACAGCGGCAAGTTCCCGTGGGCCGAGCACAAGGCGCGCTTCAAGCGGCTGAACGAGCCCGACGTCAGCTACCACGGCGTCGTCTACACCGAAGCGCTCGGCCCGGCCGCCTACATCGGCCGCGCCCGCGTCGTTCCGCTGCGCAACACCGGCGCCGCCATCTCGCCGTTCAACGCGTTCCTGATCCTGCAGGGCATCGAGACGCTGCCGCTGCGCATGGACCGCATCTGCGAGAACTCGCTCGCCATCGCGAAGCACCTGCAGAAGCATCCGAAAGTGGGCTGGGTGCAGTACGCCGGACTGCCCGAGCACCCCGATCACGCGCTCGTGAAGAAATACATGGGCGGACGCGCCTCGGGCATCCTGTCCTTCGGCCTGAAGGCGGGCGGGCGCGAAGCCGGCGCGCGCGTGCTCGATGCGCTGCAGCTCTTCACGCGGCTGGTGAACATCGGCGACGCGAAGTCGCTGGCCACGCACCCGGCCTCCACCACGCACCGCCAGCTCTCGCCCGAGGAACTGGCGAAGGCCGGCGTGAGCGAGGACATGATCCGGCTGTCGATCGGCATCGAGCACATCGACGACCTGGTCGAGGACCTGGATCGGGCGCTCGAGGCGGCCTGACGCAGATCCCCTGTGACGCAGATTCCCTGACGCAGGTTTCCCGGGCGCGGGTCTATCCGATCGCCGCCGCTCCGGACCGTGATTCCTGCGGCCGGGGCGTCTCTTCGGCGGCCCCCTGGGTCGCCACGCCTTCGGCCTGCGACGACCGGCGGGTCGCTGCCGAAGGCGCGTCGGCGGCGCGGGCCACCTCCGTCGTCTGCCGCCGTCGCAGCACCACGCGGTCGCCCGGCGTCGTGTCCAGCAGCAGCCGCGTGACGTCCGGCCGCGCATAGTGCCCGGCCGGATCGGCCGCCGCCTTCGCCAGCGAGATCATGCCCAGATCGATGTCGGCGTAGACCAGTCCCTCGACGTTCTCGGGCAGCGGCGCGTGCATCAACTGCCCGTCCGGCGCGTAGATCGCCGCGAAGCCGCCCCCCTCGAGCAGCAGTTGCCGCTTCATCGGATCGTCGCCGCACAGCATCTGCACCATCTCCGATGACACCGTCGCGCACGGCGCGATGACGAAGCACTGGCCCTCCACCGCGTAGATGCGGCTGGCCGCGTTGTTGACCTCCGGCCCCAGCGCATACGCGCCGCCCCGGTACAGCGAGAAGCTCGGCCAGGCGGCGACGTGCACCTGCTCGTCCTGCGCGTACATCGCGTATTTCGACAGCGGCTGCAGGTGCTCCCAGCAGCACAGCGCGCCGACGCGCCCGAGCGCGGTGGCGTGCACCGCGAGGTCGCTGCCGTCGCCCTCGCCGAACACCGTGCGCTCGACGTGCGTGGGCTTGAGCTTGCGCCGCTGCGCCACCGTCTCGCCGTCGTCATCGATGATCCACTGCCCCATGTAGAGGCTGCCGCCGCTCTTCTCGCTGTGGCCCATCACGACCATGATGCGGTGGTCCTTCGCCGCCTGCGCGATGCGCTGCGCCTCGGGCGAGCCGTAGACCAGCGAGTTGTCGTGATAGCGCTGCACGAACTGCATGCCCCAGGCCGGCGCATCGAGCCAGATGAACCACGGATAGCCCGGCAGCCAGGTCTCGGGAAAGGCGATCAGCTTCGCGCCGCCGGCGGCGGCCTCGGCGATCAGGGCGACGGCCTTGTCGACCGACGCGGACAGGTCGAGGAACACCGGCGCCGCCTGCACGGCCGCGACGCGGTACTTCGGATGCTGGATGGCCATGAGCGGCTCCTCGTCCGGACGGGGAAGGAGCGGACCATGCTAGGCAGTGCGCCGTGCGCCGGCTTGCCTGCGCGTTGCGCGGCTCTTGACTGTGCGACGCGTGGGGCGGCCGTTGCCGCCGGCGGCGCACCCGCCTAGGCTATGACTTCATGACCCGCCTGCTCACCACCGCCAGCGCCGAACCGGGCCGACGGCTCGCGTACTGGACGGAGATGGTCTGCGAGACCTACGTCCAGCTCGATTGCGATCCGGGCGCCGGCACGGACTCGATCGAAGGCGAGATCGCCGTGGACCGGCTGGCGACGCTGGAGCTGTCGCGCGTCACCTCCGACGCCCAGTGCGTGCGTCGCACGTCGGCCCGCATCGCGCGCGCCACCGAGGACTACTTCCTGGTCAGCATCCAGGCGCAAGGCGAAGGCTTCGTCGTCCAGGACGGCCGCACCGCCCGTCTCGGGCCGGGCGATTTCGCGCTCTACGACAGCACCCGCCCCTACGAGCTGCGCTTCGCCGGGCCGTTCCAGCAGTACGTACTGATGATGCCGGGGCCGACGCTGCGCACGGCGCTGCGCGACACGCAGCGCCTGACCGCGACCGCCGTCAGCGGCGAACGCGGCGCCGGGCACCTGATGATCGGGATGATCGGCACGCTGGCTCAAGACATCGCCACGCTGGCGCCCGAGTCGGCTGCCGCGGTGGCCGACAGCATCACCCACATCCTCGTCGCCGGCCTGTCCGCGCTGCCGCAGGCGCGACAGGCCTCGTCCTCGCACATGGCTGCCTTCCACCGTGAGCAGATCAAGGCCTGCGTGCGGACCCGGCTGCGCGACCCCGACCTCACCGTGGCCGGCATCGCCGCGGCGCTGCGCCTGTCGCCCAGCACGCTGCATCGCGCGTGGGCCGGCGAAGCCTGTTCGCTCGCGGACTGGATCTGGGTCCAGCGGCTGGATGCCGCGCGTCGCGACCTGTGCGCCCCGGCGCACGCGAAGCGCACGGTCAGCGACATCGCGTTCTCCTGGGGCTTCAGCGACGCCGCGCATTTCAGCCGCGCGTTCCGCACGCGCTTCGGCTGCACGCCGCGCGAGCTGCGCGCGACGACGCTCGGCAGCGGCTGACCCCCGGCCCGGATCGGGAACCGGCTTCGCGCGAGAGCGCGCGGCGCTACGGCCGCATCGCCGCGGTGGCCTCCTTGCGCTCGCGCGTCACCCGCGCGAAGCATTCGCGCTCGCCGAGCCTCCGCAGGTAGTTCTTCAGCGGCGCGACCGGCTCGAGCACGTCGCGTCCGTAGATCGTCTTCGACGCCAGCGAGACGATCGGCAGGTGCACGAAGGCGGCGCAGTCGGCGAGCGTGAGTTCGGGGCCGGCCACGTAGGGGTCGAAGCGAGCCAACCTCGCCAGCGCGCGCACGCCCTTCTCCAGCGTGTGCTCCACCTCGCGCTTCGTCTCGTCGGACACCTTGCCGCCGAAGAACGCCTCCTTGTACAGCCGCCGCGCAACCAGCTCCAGGTGCAGCTCGATGCAGCGGTTCAGCTCGCGCACCTTCGCGCGCGCGAGCGGCTCCTTCGGCAGCAGCGGTCGCTGCGGATACGCGTCCTCGAGGTATTCGCAGATGACGTCCGACTCGGTGAGCACGGCACCGTCGACCTCGAGGAACGGCACCTTGCCGAGCACCGAGCGATCGAGGAAGGCCGCGTCCTGCGACGGCTTGCACGAGTCGTCCTCCTCGTGCTCGATGCCCTTCTCGAGCAGCGCGAGACGCACCTTGTTGTGATAGTTGCTGAAGCGGAATCCGCAGAGTCTCACCGTTCGTCTCCGGGTCGAAATCGACGAATGCTAGTGCAGTGCTTCGCGGCGTGCACGAAACCCCGCGCCGGGCAACGGCGGCGGCCGCCGTTGCGGATCCGCCGAGTACCATGCGGCATCCTTTTCCTGCAGACCCGACGCCGTGCTGCGCATCGGCCTCATTTCCGACACCCATGGCCTGCTGCGCCCGCAGGCCGTGGACTTCCTCGCCGGCAGCGACTTCATCGTGCACGCGGGCGACGTCGGGAACTCGCTGATCCTCGAGTCGCTCGCCGCGCTGGCGCCGCTCACCGTCGTACGCGGCAACGTCGACCATGGCGCATGGGCCGAGCGGCTGCCCTACAGCGACTGCCTCGGCGCCGGCGGCCTGCACCTCTACGCGATCCACGATCTGTCCGACCTGCCGGTGGATCCGCTCGAAGCGCGCATCGACATCGTCGTCTACGGGCACTCGCACGAGCCGCGGATCGAGACGCGCGGCGACGTGCTGTACGTCAATCCCGGCAGCGCCGGTCCGCGCCGTTTCCGGTTGCCGATCGCCGCCGGCGAGCTGCTGATCGAAAACGGCCGCGCGTCGGCGCGGATCGTCGATCTGGAAACCGGGCTCACGCTCTGAGCGAAGCCTTGCGGCGTTCCCCGATCCGATCGGGCGGCGTAGGTACGATGCGCGATGCGCTGCAGCCGATCGTCGCGAACGGAGGTTTCGATGCGGACCTGGATTGCGGCCCTGCTCGTCGCCGCCCTCCCCGGCCTCGTGCAGGCCGACGAGGCGCTCTGGAGCCAGCTCGAGGCAGGCGAGGATCTCGTCGTGCTGATGCGCCACACGGAGTCGAGCGGCGGCAACGCGCTCGCCTGGGATGAAACCGGCCAGTGCAGCGGTGAGCTGCGGCTCACCGCGAAGGGCAAGGCGCACGCGCGCCGGATCGGCGAGGCTTTCGCTTCGCACGGCATCGTGCCCACCGTCGTCAGCTCGCCGATGTGCCGCTGCCTGCAGACCGCGCGCGAAGCCTTCGGTTCGGCGCCGCTCACCGACCCCGATCTGCGCGAGGTGGCCAGCGCAGACGCCGCACGCGCGAAGGCCTACGAGGCGAAGGCGCTGTCGCTGATCGCCGGGAATCGCGGCAGGACGCCGCTCGTGTTCGTCAGCCATCGGCCGAACATCGATCAGCTGACGATGGAGCTGATCGCCGACGGCGAACTGCTCGTCGGTCGCGCGAACCAGCGCGGCGAAATCGAGGTGCTCGGCCGGATCGCCGTGCCCTGACGTGAAAGACGCCGTCGACTCGCCGGCGCGCTTCCCCGACGGTTTCCTGTGGGGCACGGCCACCTCGGCGTACCAGATCGAAGGCGCGGTGAACGAGGACGGACGAGGCGAATCCATCTGGGACCGCTTCTCGCGCATGCCCGGACGGATACGCAACGGCGACACCGGCAACCTCGCCTGCGACCACTTCCATCGATATCCCGAGGACATCGAGTCGATGAAGGATCTCGGCGTCGATGCGTACCGGTTCTCGATCGCCTGGCCGCGCGTCTTCCCCGACGGTTCCGGCGCACCGAACGCGAAAGGCCTGGCCTTCTACGAACGCCTCGTCGACGCGCTGCTCGGCGCCGGCATCGAACCGGTCGCCACCCTCTACCACTGGGACCTGCCGCAGGCGCTGCAGGCGCGCTTCGGCGGCTGGCAGTCGCGCGAGACGGCGCGGGTCTTCGCCGACTACGCGGGCTTCGTCGCGAGCAGGCTCGCCGATCGGATCGGGCGCTTCGTGACCACGAACGAGATCGGCTCCTTCGTCGACCTGGGCTACGGCAGCGGCGTGCACGCGCCGGGCCTCGCGCTCGCGCCGCGGGCGCTGAACCAGGTGCGCCACCACGCGCTGCTCGGACACGGGCTGGCGGTGCAGGCGATCCGCGCGCAGGGCCGATCGGGCACGCAGGTCGGGCCGGCGGAGAACCTCGTGGTCGCCGTTCCGGCGTTGGCCGGAGAAGCGCATGCCGAGGCGGCGGAGCGCGCGACGCGGGACTGGAATGCCGGCTGCCTGACGGCGATGCTCGAGGGGCGCTATCCCGCTGCATACGCGTCGCACCCCGACGCACCGCGCTGCTCGGCCGACGACCTTCGCACGATCGGGGAGACGGTCGATTTCGTCGGGATCAACGTCTATGGTCCGGGCCGCTACGTGCTCGCGCCCGACACGTCCGTATCCGCGGATGCCCCCGCGTCCGGCGATGCCCTTGCATCCGGCGATGCACCCGCGCCGGGCCACGCGTCCGGCTGGCGGGTCGCCCCGTTCTCGCGCTCGCACCCCCGAACCGCGGCCGCGTGGCAGCTCGTCGATCCGTCGTCGCTGTACTGGGCGGCGCGGCACGTGACGCGCCTGTGGAACCCGCCGGCGATCCTCGTCACCGAGAACGGATGCGCGGCCGCCGACGATCCGCAGGAAGACGGCCGGGTCTACGACACCGACCGCGTCGCCTTCCTGCGCGCGTACCTGGCGCAGCTGCGGCGCGCGATCGCCGAGGACCTGCCGGTGCGCGGATATTTCCTCTGGAGCCTGCTCGACAATTTCGAATGGGCCGACGGCTACGACACGCGCTTCGGACTGCTGCGCGTCGATCGCGCGACGCAGCGGCGCACGCCGAAGCTGAGCGCCTCGTTCTATCGGCAGGTCGTCGAATCGGACGGGGCAGCGCCGTGAAGCGATCGCCGGTGCACGGAATGCCTTCCCCGGCGCGAGGAGCAACATTCGGTAGCGCGACACGCACGTCGCGCGCCAGGGAGTCGACGATGCCTCTTCTCTTTTCCTATGGAACCCTGCAGCAGGAAGGCGTGCAGCTCGCCACCTTCGGCAGGCGCCTCGCCGGGCGTCCGGACGAGCTGGTCGGCTACGAGCAGACGCTCGTCCGCATCGACGACGAAGCGGTCGTCGCGACGAGCGGCCGCACGCATCATCCGATCGTGCGGCACAACGGCCGTCTCGACAGCCGCGTGGCCGGGACGGTCTTCGAGATCAGCGACCAGGAGCTGGCCGATGCGGACCGGTACGAGGTGGACGCCTATCGGCGCGTCGCCGCCAGGCTCGCATCGGGGGCGACCGCGTGGGTGTACGTGGAGGCGGACGCCGACGCGCAGTGACCCGCCGGGAGCGCGCCTTGCCCGCAGGAACGCCGGCACCCCAGCCGAAGGAGAGCGGCAATGAAAGAGAACCCGATCGTCTGGTTCGAAATCTACGTACAGGACATGGCGCGCGCCCGGCGCTTCTACGAAACCGTGTTCGCCTGCAGCCTCCAGAAACTCGAAGGCGCCGAGCACGAAATGCTCGCCTTCCCGATGTCGATGGACGCCATGGGCGCGGCCGGTGCGCTGGTGCGCATGCCGGGCTTCGACGGCGGCGGGAACGGCGTCATCGTCTACTTCAGCTGCGACGACTGCGCCGTGGAGGCAGCGCGGGTGAACGCGGCCGGCGGCCACCTCGAGCGCGAGAAGTTCTCGATCGGCGAGTACGGCTTCATCGCGCTGGCCGTCGATACCGAAGGCAACATGATCGGGTTGCACTCGCGGCAGTAGCGGCGCGTCCGCGCGCGTCGGCACGCAACCGCACCGCTCGGCCCTTGCGCGCCCCTTGCGCGGACCATGCGCCGGGCAAGGCCCGCGAGCCGGTCAACGCCGCGTCACCACCACCTCCAGGTACTCGCCCGGCACCACCATCGTGTCGTCGCCGGAACGATTGAAGCGCCCGATCAGCGCGACGAGGTCGCGACGCAGCGCCGAGCGTCCGTCGGCATCGAGGCTGCCGAAGGCCTTCAGCATGGGTCCGTACCAGGTCGAGAACACGTCGACCCAGTGGTCGGGCGAGCGGTAGCGGAACACGAAGTTGCGCGGCGTCGCATCGATCGCGGCCGCCTGCGCGCCGAAGAGTTCGTCCAGGCGCGCGCGCGTGCCCCACAACGCCGGCGACCGGGCGCCCGCCGGCGGCGGAACATGGCTGCCGAGCGTGCGGAATATCTGACCGATGAAGCCCTCCGGCGTCCAGTTCGCCAGTCCGATCCTCCCGCCGGGGCGGCACACGCGCAGAAGTTCGGCGGCCGCTCGCTCCTGGTCGGGCGTGAACATCACGCCGTAGCTCGAAGCCACGTAGTCGAAGCTCCCGTCGTCGAAGGGCAAGGCTTCGGCGTCGGCTTCGCGGAACTCGACGTCGAGCCGGTTGGCCGCGGCGCGCTCGCGTGCGCGCCCGAGCAGCGCGGACACGTAGTCGCTCGCGACGACCTCGCAGCCGCGCCGCGCGGCGGCGAGGGCGACGTTGCCGTTTCCGGACGCGACGTCGAGAAAGCGCTTGCCGGCGCGCACGTCGAGCGCCTCGCAGAGCTGCTCGCCGACGATCTGCAGCGTGGTTCCGATGAGGGCGTAGTCGCCTGAGGACCAGGCGGCGTGCTGGCGCGCCTTCAGCGCGGGGAAGTCGGCTGTCGGCGCTTGCGTTCGTTCAGGGGCAACAGCAGCAATGTTCATGTTGCTTCTCCGGTGTTCGGAATCGGTTCGCCTCACGATGGCGGGGGAACTCCGGCGCACGGCGTCGCCGTACGCCTCAGGTTCACGATAGGAGCGTTCCGGGGAAGCGAGCGTGGGAGCCGGCGTGGAATCCGTTTCGAGCTTGCGGCTCGCACAGCTGCCTGCGCCGCGGGAGCCGCGCCTTTGCGTGCGGCTGCTCGGCCCGCTGGAGATCCGCCGCGCCGGCGCCGCGCTCGCCCTGCCCGCTTCGCGCAAGGTCCGTGCGCTGCTGGCGCGGCTCGCGCTGGCGTCGCGGCCGCCGACGCGCGAGACGCTTTGCGATCTGCTGTGGGACACGCCGAACGACCCCCGCGGCGAGCTTCGCTGGTGCCTGAGCAAGATCCGCGCGCTGGTCGATGACGCGTCGCATCGCCGGCTGCGCGCGGAAGGCGACGCAGTCCGGCTCGATCTGTCCGACGCCTTCGTCGACGCGCTCGAGATCGAACGCGCGCTGTGCGGCGACCTGGCGGCTCTCGGCCTCGCGCAACTGCGGTCGCTCGCCGCGCTATACGAGGGCGACTTCCTGCAGGGACTCGCGCTCGCGCGCACGCCGGCCTTCGACGCGTGGCTCGCCGCGCAGCGACGGCGCTTCCGCGAGGCAAACGTGCGCCTGCTCGAACAACTGGCGGCACGCGCGCCCGGGAACGAAGCGGTGCCCTGGCTCGAGCAATGGCTCGCGCTCGAGCCCTTCGAGCTGCGCGCCCACCGGCGAATGCTCGAAGCGCTGATGCACGGCGGACGGCTGCGCGAGGCGCAAGCGCAGTTCGCGATCGCGCTGCGCAGCTTCGAGGAGGCAGGGCTCGATCGAGGACCGCTGCACGAGGCGTGGCGGACGATTCGCGCAAGCGCGTCGCCGGACGGTGGACACGCCGGTGATGCCGTTCGCCGCGCAGGACGACGACGCCCGCATCGGCATCGCACTCGCCCACGACGTGGTCACGCGCCTCGCGAAGCTGCGCAGCCTGTTCGTCATCGGCCAGGGCAGCGTATCGGCATTGCATGCGCGCGGCATGGACGCGCAGGAAGCGGCGCGACTGCTGCGCGTGGACTACTCGTGCAGCGGAACCCTGCGACGCGAGGGCGCGGTCGCGACCATCGAGGTGGAGCTCGTCGAATCGGCCACCGCACACGTGGTCTGGGCCGAGCGCTTCGAGCTGGCCGACATCTTCGGCGTGCTCGACGAGATCGGCAACCGCATCGTCGCCTCGCTGGCTGCCGAGATCGAGGCGCTCGAACGCAACCGGGCTATCCTGCTGCCGCCCGGCTCGCTCGACGCCTGGAGCGCGCACCACCGGGGCCTGTGGCACATGTACCGCTTCGATCCGCCCGACAACGCGAAGGCGCAGCACTTCTTCGAGACCGCCGTGCGGCTGGATCCGACCTTCTCGCGCGCGTGGGCCGGCCTGTCGTTCACGCATTTCCAGAACGCGTTCCAGGGCTGGACGGCGCGCGAACCGGAGACGCAACAAGCGACCGACGCCGCCGCGCAGGCGCTGATGGCCGACGACCGCGATCCGTCGGCGCATTGGGCGATGGGCCGCGCGCTGTGGCTGCGCGAAGGACACGACGCGTCGGTGGGCGAGCTGGAGCAGGCCGTGGAGCTGAGCCCGAACTTCGCGCTCGGCCACTACACGCTCGCTTTCGTGCATTCGCAATCCGGCGATCCGCAGGCAGCGATCGCGGCCTCCGACCACGCGCGGCTGCTCAGCCCCTTCGATCCGCTGCTCTTCGGCATGCTCGGCTCGCGCGCGATCGCCCTCGTCCGCCTCGATCGCGTCGACGAAGCCGTGCGCTGGGCGGTGCGCGCCGCCGCGCGGCCGAACGCGCACCCGCACATCCACGCGATCGCGGCGTTCACGCTCGGGCTCGCCGGCTCGCTCGACGAGGCGCGGCGGCACGCGGCAATCATTCGCGGCGTCGTTCCCGGCTACCGGTTCGACGATTTCGCGGCGGCGTTCCGCTTCGACGCCGAAGCGTCGAGGCGCTTTCGCGAAGGCGCCCGTCGAATCGGAATGTGAACGGCGACGTGCACGCCTGGCTCCCTCTGTCGATCGCGATCGTCAGCGAAGTGATCGCCACCTCGGCGCTGAAGGCGTCCGACGGCTTCACGCGCCCGGCGCCGTCGATCGTCGTCGTCGCCGGCTATGCGATCGCGTTCTGGTGCCTGTCGTTGACGCTGCGCACGATTCCGGTGGGCATCGCCTATGCGATCTGGTCGGGCGCGGGCATCGCACTGATCACGCTGATCGCCTGGATCGTGTACGGTCAGTCGCTCGACGTGCCCGCGTTGATCGGCCTGGCGCTGATCGTCGCGGGCGTGGTCGTGCTCAATGTGTACTCGGAGAGCGCGTCGGGCCACGGATAGCGGACCTGCGGCGATGCACGGGACGGGTTCCGCGCGTGCTTCAGCCCACGTGTCCGCCGGGAGACGAACATTGCAGCCTCGCATCTCGTTGATCACGCTCGCCGTCGACGATCTCGACCGCGCCTTGGCCTTCTATCGGGAAGGGCTCGGACTCGCATCGGAAGGCATCGTCGGCACCGAATTCGAATTCGGTGCAGTCGCCTTCTTCGAGCTGCAGGAAGGTCTGAAGCTCGCGCTGTGGCCACGCGCGAGCCTGGCGCACGACTGTGGGCTCCCCGTCGGCCCGAAGAGCGCAACGCAGTTCGCCCTCGCGCACAACGTCGCGTCGCGCTCCCAGGTCGACGCCGTGATGGCGCAGGCACGCGACGCGGGTGCGACGGTCACGAAGCCCGCCGCCGACACGTTCTGGGGCGGATACGCCGGATATTTCCAGGATCCGGACGGACACCTGTGGGAGGTCGCGTGGAACCCGCAGCGGCAGGAAGGCGCGAGCTGACGCCGCGCTCGCTGCTCCCGTGCCTCGCGCCCCGCTCGTGCCATGCTCCCCCATGGCCCGCGCGACCTTCCGCTTCTACGAAGAGCTGAACGACTTCCTCGCGCCGCGCAACCGGCGGCACGCCTTCGATCGCGACTGCGCCCGCGCGGCCACGGTGAAGCATGAGATCGAGGCGCTCGGCGTGCCGCATACCGAGGTCGAGCTGGTGCTCGTCGACGGCGAGTCGGTCGGCTTCGAACGGATCATCCGCGACGGCGACCGCATTGCGGTCTATCCGAAATTCGAGGCCCTCGACATCTCGCCGCTGCTGCGCGTGCGCGAGGCGCCGCTGCGAACGCCGCGCTTCGTCGCCGACGCGCATCTCGGCGGTCTCGCGCGCCTGCTTCGACTGACCGGCTTCGACACGGTCTACGACAATGCGATCCATGACGACGACGTCGAGCGCCTGTGCGTCGAGGAAGAGCGCATCGTGCTCACGCGCGATCGCGAACTGCTGAAGCGCCGGACGATCACGCACGGCTGCTACGTGCGCGCGCTGCGGCCCGCGCCGCAACTGCGCGAGATCTTCGCGCGGCTGGACCTCGCCGGCCTCGCACGGCCGTTCTCGCTGTGCCTGTCGTGCAACGTTCCGTTGCATGCCGTCGAGAAGGCGCAGGTGGAGGCGCGGCTGCCGCCCTCCGTGCGCGCCCACCACGAGCGCTTCAGTAGCTGCGACGCGTGCGGACGCGTGTTCTGGGAGGGTTCGCACTGGCGGCGGCTGCGCG
>QEVN01000072.1 GCA_003576795.1 Burkholderiales bacterium | reverse complement strand
GCAAATGCTCGCCGTGGCACCGCCACGGCTGCGCTTTGCGCCTTGATTGCGCGCTTTTTTCGGGCTCACGCGGGGACGATCGTAGTGTGAACAGGCCCTAGCTCGGCCGGTAGGCGAGCCGCACGTAGATCGGCGCGAAAGCCTCGGCCTGCGTGATCTCGATCAGCGACTCGCGCGCCAGCTCGAGCAGCGCGATGAAGGTGACGACGACCACCGGAACGCCGCGCGCCGTATCGAACAGCTCGTCGAATTCGGCGAAGCGCCGGTCCTGCAGCCGGCGCAGCACGATCGTCATGTACTCGCGCACCGACAGCTCCTCGCGCGTGATGCGGTGGTGCTGCACCAGGCGCGCACGGCGCAGGATGTCGGCCCAGGCGCTGCGCAGGTCGTTCGCATCGACGCTGGGCAGCCGGGTGGTCGCCGCCTGCTCGATCCAGACGTTGGCGGCGAGGAAATCGCGGCCGAGCTGCGGCAGCCGGTCGATCTCTTCCGCGCCGAGCTTGATCCGCTCGTACTCGATGAGCCGGCGCGCGAGCTCCGCGCGCGGATCCTCGACTTCCTCGCCGCTGTCGGCCTTCTTCACCGGCAGCAGCATCCGCGACTTGATCGAGATCAGCAGCGCGGCCATCAGCAGGTATTCGGCGGCCAGCTCCAGGTTGCGGCTGCGGATCTCGTCGATGTAGGCGAGGTACTGGCGCGTCACTTCGGCCATCGGAATGTCGAAGATGTCGAAGTTCTGCCGGCGGATCAGGTACAGCAGCACGTCCAGCGGCCCCTCGAAGGCGTCTAGGATGACCTCGAGCGCGTCGGGCGGGATGTACAGATCCTGCGGCAGCCGCAGCATCGGCTCGCCGTACAACCGTGCGAAGACCTTCAACTCCAGCTGCTCCGGAGCGCCGGGCGGGGAATCGGCGTCGGCGGCGTCGGGCGGCGCATCGAGTTGCGCCCCGAGTTGCGCGCCAGGCAGGGCGCTCAAGTGTAGTCTTTGGGGTAGTAGACGTACGACGATGCCGGCACCCGCGACTGGCGGTGGCGCTGCATCGTTTCGAGGTCCTGCGGTCGATCCCACAGCAGTGCGCGCCCCTCGCGCTGGCGCTGCTCGAGCAGCGGGCGCTCCTGCTTGAGCTGTTCCAGGAAACGCGTGATCTCGGACTTGTACATGGCGGTTCGGCTCCAGCCGGAAGTGTAAGCGATCGAGGCAGTCGCCAAGGGGCTGCGGCGCGTCTTCGGCGATACTCGCCGCTCGAAGGGAGGACGCGGATGAGACGGACGTTCTGGACCGGCTGGCTGTGCGCGCTGCTGGCCTTCGTGGGCGGCTGCGACTACTTCGCCCAGCGCGAACTGCAGCCGGGCGTGTCCACCGTCGAGGACGTGCGGCGCCTGATGGGCACGCCGACGACGGTCTGGGAGGAAGACGACGGCAGCCAGGTGCTCGAATACTCGCGCGGGCCCGAAGGCAGCGAGACCTGGATGGTCGAGATCGGCTCGGACGGCCGCTACCGCGGCATGACCGACGCGCGCTCCGCCGCACAGCTCGAGCGCGTGCGCGCCGGGATGAGCGGCGACGACCTGCGCCGCCTGCTCGGCAAGCCCGACGAGGAGGAGCGTTTTCCGGCGCGCAACGAGACGGTCTGGACCTGGCGCGTGAAGACGGCCACCGGCAGCGACACCGAGATGTTCCACGTGCACCTGTCGCCCGAAGGGCGCGTGCTGCGCACGAGCCGGACGCCGGATCCGAAGCGGATCAACGCGGGCGGGTAGGGAACGGGAACGCGCGAAGGAATGCCCGCGCCGCACGTTGCGGCCGCGACGCCGCTCAGCTTGCGTTGTTCAGGATCTCGTCGCGCACCCGCCGCGCGTCGAGTTCCGGCGAGCACAGCTCGATGAAGCGGTATCCGAACGAACGCAGGAAGTGGCCGCGTCGCACCGCGATCACGGTGGTGTTCTCGGGGAACAGCGGCGCGCCGCCGAGCGCCTGCAGGTTCGCGTCGCGCTGCGCGTCGAACGCGATCGGCGAAACGATGCCGACGCCCAGGCCGAGCTCCACGTAGCGCTTGATCACGTCGGAGTCGACGGCGGAGAGGATCACGTTCGGCACGATCCCGGCCTCGCGGAAAGTCTCGTTGACGCTGCGGCGCCCGGCGAAGGCCTCGTTGTACGTGATGATCGGATGGGCGGCGACGTCGGCGAGCGTCGGTTCGGGAATCGACAGCAGCGCATGTCCGTGCGGCACGATGATCGCGTGCCGCCACCGGTAGAACGGGAAGGTGACCAGCTCGGGCTGCTCGCTCAGCGACTCGGTGGCGATGCCGATGTCGGCTTCGCCGGCGATCAGCTGCTCGGCGATCGCCCGCGGATTGGACTCGAAGATCTCGAGCCGCACCTTCGGAAACAGCCCGACGAAGCGCGAGACCAGGTCGGCGATCCGGTAGCGCGCCTGCGTGTGGGTCGTCGCGATCGCCAGGCGGCCTTCGTCCTTGCGCGCGAAGTGATCGGCGAGCTGCTTGATGTTCGACGCGTCGTGCAGCAGGCGCTCGACGATCGGCAGCAGCTCGCGTCCGGGTTCGGTCAGCCCGAGCAGGCGCTTGCCGCGGCGCACGAACAACTGCACGCCGAGCTCGTCCTCCAGGTCGCGGATGTGCCTGCTGACGCCCGATTGCGACGTGAAGAGCACGTTGCCGACCTCGGTGAGGTTGAAGTTCCGGCGCGCGGTTTCCCGGATGATTCGCAGCTGCTGGAAGTTCATTCGCGATTCGGGGCCGCTGCAGCGGCAGGAAGGAAGGCGGAATCCGGTCCGGGCATGGCAGGCGATTGGACCGGCGATCCGCTCGCCCGGAAAGCAATGCCGGTTTTCGCGAATGCTTATACGAGCGCGAGCGGCGGCCGGGGCGGCGCTTTCTCGAACGCGGCATTACCAAGTTCGAAAATCTTCGTTCACAGGCCGGATGGCTCGAGCCACAGTGGCGGCTCGCAACGGCGTCCGCCCTCCGCGAGCGGACGTGCCACCCATCTCGTCCCGTCGCGATCCACCGGAGGCATCGCATGTCCTTTGCCGCAGAGCAACCCGTCGTTTCCGACGCACCGCTCATCGCCGTGCTCGAGCGTGCCCGTCGAGAAGCGCAGGCGACCGGGGTGTCCTTCGCGGGCAGCGTCACTCCGCCGCAGGCCTGGGCGCTCTTCCGATCCGGCGCAGCGCTCCTGGTGGACGTGCGCTCGGCCGAAGAGCGCAAGTTCGTCGGGCATGTGCCGGGCAGCCATCACGTGGCCTGGGCCAGCGGGACCCACCTGACGCGCAATCCCCGCTTCGTGCACGAACTCGAGACGAAGGCCGGAAAGGACGCCGTGGTGCTGCTGTTGTGCCGCAGCGGCAGGCGTTCGATGGACGCCGCGGCGGCAGCTGCGAGCACCGGCTTCGCGAACGCATTCAGCGTGCGGGAGGGTTTCGAGGGCGAGCGCGACGACTCCCTGCGACGCGGCGCGCTCGGCGGCTGGCGTTTCCACGGTTTGCCCTGGATACAGGATTGACCGGCGCCGCGCGCGACCGGCCCAAGGATCGAGAATGGATACGTGCTTCGAGGCGGCCGCGACGCGGCTGCTGATCGTACCGGGGCTCGGAGACAGTCCTCCCGGTCACTGGCAGACCTGGCTGCAGCATCTGCATCGGGATTCGGTGCGCGTGGTCCAGCGCGACTGGTCGGCGCCCGATCTCGACGAATGGGCCAAGCGCATCGGCGCCTCGCTCGGCGACGCGTTGCCGCAGGGCGCGCTGCCGATTCCCACGACGATGATGTTGAGCACCAGCGATCCCTGGCTGGCGCCGGACGCAGGGCGGCGGTGGGCCCGCCGCTGGAGGAGCGAGGTCGTCGACCTGGGCGACGTCGGGCACATCAACATCGATGCGGGGTTCGGCACGCTGCCCGTCGCGCAGCGCTGGGTGCTTGCGACCGGCCGGCGGCTGCTCGGACATCCCCGGAGCCGCCCGCAAGGGCTCGTTCCGCAGCCGTCGCTCGGGGCGTAGTCGATTCGCGCATATCGATCGGCAGATTGATTCGTTCTTCTCCGGGCGACGTGCTCCTAGCATGGTTCCGCCCCGACGACTCCCCTCGAGGTCCCCAGATGAATCGACATTCCTTCCTGCGGCGCGCGGCGGCCGTCCTGTCGCTCGCGGCGCTGTCCGCCGCGGCGCATGCCCGGGACGTGAACCTGCTCAACGTCAGCTACGATCCTACGCGCGAGCTGTACGTCGAGTTCAACAAGTCCTTCGCCGCGCAATGGAAGGCGAAGACCGGCGACGACGTCATCGTCAGGCAGTCGCACGGCGGCTCGGGCAAGCAGGCACGCTCGGTGATCGACGGCCTGGATGCCGACGTGGTGACGCTCGCGCTGGCCTACGACATCGACGAACTGGGTCACAAGGGCAAGCTGATCCCGCCCGACTGGCAGAAGCGCCTGCCGCTGAACAGCTCGCCGTACACGTCGACCATCGTGTTCCTGGTGCGCAAGGGCAATCCGAAGAACATCCGGGACTGGGGCGACCTGGTCGAGCCGGGCGTGGCGGTGATCACGCCGAATCCCAAGACTTCGGGCGGCGCGCGCTGGAACTACCTGGCGGCCTGGGGCTATGCGCTGAAGACGCAGGGCAACGATCCGCGCAAGGCCCAGGCGTTCGTGGCCGCGCTATACCGCAACGTCCCGGTGCTCGACTCCGGCGCGCGCGGCTCGCTGCTGACCTTCACGGAGCGCGGCGTGGGCGACGTGTTCCTGTCGTGGGAGAACGAGGCGTTCCTCGCGACCCGCGAGTTCGGGCCCGACAAGTTCGAGATCGTCGTGCCGTCGCTGAGCATCCTGGCCGAGCCGCCCGTCGCGGTGGTCGACCGCAACGTCGATCGCAAGGGCACGCGCGAGGTCGCTACCGCCTATCTGCAGCATCTGTATTCGCGCGAGGGGCAGGAGATCGCGGCGCGGCATTACTACCGGCCGACCGACGCCCAGGTGGCGGCGAAGTACGCCGACCGGTTCACCCGGGTTTCGCTGTTCACCATCGACGAACTGTTCGGCGGCTGGGCCAGCGCGCAGAAGGAACACTTCTCCGACGGAGGCGTGTTCGACCGGATCTACACGAGGAAGTAGCTCGTGATCGGATCCCTTGTCCGCGTGGCGACGGCGCCCCCTCCGACCGCGCGATCGCCGCGGTGAAGGCGCATTGAAGATGCTGTCGCGCGCGCTGCTCCGGCGCCACACCGTGCTGCCGGGCTTCGACCTGGCGCTGGGCTTCGCGCTGCTCTACCTGAGCCTGATCGTCCTGGTCCCGCTGTCCGCGGCCTTCCTCAAGACCTTCACGCTCACCTGGTCGGAATTCGTCGAGGCGACGACCACCCCGCGCGTGCTGGCCTCGTACCGGCTCACCTTCGGCGCGTCGCTCCTGGCGGCGTTGCTGAACGCGCTGTTCGGCCTGGTCACGGCATGGGTGCTGGTGCGCTACCGTTTCCCGTTCAAGCGGCTGGTCGATGCGCTGGTGGACCTGCCGTTCGCGCTGCCGACCGCGGTTGCCGGCGTCGCGCTCACCGCGATCTGGGCCGAGAACGGCTGGCTCGGCCGGTGGCTGCCGTTCAAGGTCAGCTTCACGCCGCTCGGCGTGTGGGTGGCGCTGGTGTTCATCGGCCTGCCCTTCGTGGTGCGCACGCTGCAGCCGGTGCTCGAGGACATCGACCGCGAACTCGAGGAGGCCGCCGCGACGCTCGGCGCCTCGCGCCGGCAGACGCTCGCCAGGGTCGTCCTGCCGATCCTGATGCCGGCGCTGCTGACCGGCTTCGCGCTCGCCTTCGCGCGCGCGCTGGGCGAATATGGATCGGTGATCTTCATCGCCGGCAACCTGCCGATGGTGAGCGAGATCACGCCGCTGCTGATCATCACCCGGCTCGAGCAGTACGACTACGCCGGCGCGACGGCGATCGCGGTGGTGATGCTGGTGGCGGCGTTCGCGCTGCTGCTGCTGATCAACCTGCTGCAGGCCTGGTCGCGCAAGCGCCAGGGCGGCCTGTGAATACCGCCGAGCCGCGCTGGGTGCAAGGGACGCTGGTGGCCCTGGCGCTGGCGTTCATGACGCTGTTCCTGTTCGTCCCGCTGGCCACCGTGTTCGTCGAGGCGTTCCGGAAAGGCATCGACGTCTACCTGGCGGCCATCACCGAGCCCGACGCGCTGTCGGCGATCCGGCTCACGCTGCTGGCCGCCGGCATCGGCGTGCCGCTGAACCTGGCGTTCGGGATCGCGGCCGCCTGGGCGATCGCCAAGTTCGAGTTCCGCGGCAAGAACGTCCTGCTCACGCTGATCGACCTGCCGTTCTCGGTGAGCCCGGTGATCGCCGGCCTGATCTACGTGCTGGTGTTCGGCCTGCAGGGCTGGTTCGGCGAATGGCTGCGCGACCACGACCTGAAGATCGTCTTCGCGGTGCCCGGCATCGTGCTGGCCACGGTGTTCGTCACCTTCCCGTTCGTCGCGCGCGAGCTCATCCCGCTGATGCAGGCGCAGGGGATCGAGCAGGAGGAGGCCGCGCGCGTGCTCGGCGCCAGCGGCTGGCAGATGTTCCGCCGCGTCACGCTGCCCAACGTCCGGTGGGCGCTGCTCTATGGCGTGATCCTGTGCAACGCGCGTGCGATGGGCGAGTTCGGTGCGGTGAGCGTGGTGTCGGGCCACGTCCGCGGGCAGACCAACACGATGCCGCTGCACATCGAGATCGCCTACAACGAATACCAGTTCGCGGCCGCCTTCGCGGTCGCCTCGCTGCTGGCCGGCCTCGCGCTGGTGACGCTGGCGGCGAAATACCTCGTCGAGCAGCGCGTCGGGCGCCAGATGCGCGACAGCCCGCGGCAGGGCGGGCAATCGGAGTAGAACGCATGTCCATCGAGATCCGCAACCTCAGCAAGCGCTTCGGCGCAACCGTCGCCTGCGATGCCATCGACCTGGACATCCCGCCGGGCGAGCTGGTCGCGCTGCTCGGGCCGTCGGGCTGCGGCAAGACCACGCTGTTGCGCATCATCGCGGGGCTCGAAGTGCCCGACGGCGGCAGCGTTTCGTTCCACGGCGAGGATGCGACCCGCACCCCTGTCCGGAACCGGAACGTGGGCTTCGTGTTCCAGCACTACGCGCTGTTCGGCCACATGACGATCTTCGAGAACGTGGCCTTCGGCCTGCGCGTGCGGCCCCGGGCCCGCCGGCCGACGCGGGCCGAGATCCAGGACCGGGTGATGCGGCTGCTGAAGCTCGTGCAGCTCGACTGGCTGGCGCAGCGCTACCCGCACCAGCTCTCCGGCGGGCAGCGCCAGCGCATCGCGCTGGCGCGCGCGCTCGCGGTCGAGCCCCGGGTGCTGCTGCTCGACGAGCCCTTCGGCGCGCTCGACGCGAAGGTGCGCAAGGAGCTGCGGCGCTGGCTGCGGCGTCTGCACGACGAGGTGCAGGTGACCAGCGTGTTCGTCACCCACGATCAGGACGAGGCCATGGAGGTGGCCGACCGCGTGGTGGTGATGAACCAGGGCCGCATCGAGCAGCAGGGCAGTCCCGACCAGGTCTACGATCATCCGGCCACGCCGTTCGTGCTGCAGTTCCTGGGCGACGTGAATCTGTTCCACGGGCGCTTCGCGCATGCCGGCGTGGGCGAAGCGTCGCAGCAGCGTGCCGTCGGACCGGACGACGTCGCCTACGTGCGCCCCCACGAGCTGGAGATCGTGGCCGGCGCGGGCGACGACACCTGGCCGGTGACGCTCAGCCAGACGCTCACCGTCGGTCCGAACACGCGCATCGAGTTCCGGCGCGACGGATACGACGGCTTCGTGGACGTGGAGCTGCCGCGCAAGGAATTCGCGGCGCTGCGCGAGCGGCTCGGCCTGCGGCCGGGGGCGCGCGTCCACCTGCGGCCGCGGCGCGTCACGCGCTTCGCGTCGGCGCTTGCCTGACGCCTCGGCAGTGCGCAGGCGGGTAGCCCGACCCCGGGTACGGCGGCGCGATGGCGCGGGCCGCCCCGGTCTTCAGCTTGCGCGTATCGTGCCGGCGGCGACCGTGCGGTTGCTGAGCTCGTCGATCAGGATCAACGCGCCGAGCGTGCGGTTGTCGCGGTAGTCGTCGACGGCGATCGGCTTGTGCAGCTTCAGTCGCACGCGGCCGATGTCGTTCATGACGAAGGGCCGACCGGAAGCGATCGGCTGCAGGCGCTCGATGTCGACGCGATGCTCGATCCCGTCGACGCGGGCGCGCACCGTGGCGCTGCCCTGCTTGAGCAGGTAGCTGCGCGCCGGGTCCAGCGGTTCCGCATCGAACCAGCACAGGTCGGCGTCGACGGCGCGCAGGCTAGATGGCGGCTGCTCGGGAGCGGCAAGCAGGTCGCCGCGCGACAGGTCGATCTCGCGGTCGAGCTCGACGGTGAGCGCATCGCCCGTCACCGCCCGTTCGACCTCTCCGCAAGCGCCGATCAGGCGCTGCACGCGAGCCCGCTGCGTGCCGGGGACGGCGACGACCTCGGCGCCGACCGACAGCGCGCCGCTGGCTACCGTGCCCTGGTAGCCGCGAAACCGCGTGCCCTCGAAGCCGCTGCCGCGCTGCGCGTTGTCGCCGGCGATGCGCAGCACGCGCTGCACCGGCATGCGGAACGGTGCAAGCAGGGCGGCCGTTGCCGCCGGCACCCTCTCGAGGTGCTCGAGCAGCGTCGGGCCGCGATACCAGGTCGCCGCATCGCCTCGGTCGACGACGTTGTCGCCTTCGAGCGCCGAGATCGGGATCGCGAGCTGGCCGGCGAAGTCCAGCGAGCGGGCGAGGGTCGTGAACGCGTCGCGAATCGCCTCGAAGCGCTCCCGGTCCCAGCCGACGAGATCCATCTTGTTGACGGCGAGAACCAGCTGCGGAACTCCGAGCCAGTGCGCCAGGTAGGCGTGGCGGCGCGTCTGCTCGACGATGCCGCTGCGCGCGTCGACCAGCAGGATCGCGAGGTCGGCCGTGCTGGCCGCGGTGACCATGTTGCGCGTGTACTGCAGGTGCCCCGGCGAGTCGCCGATGATGAACTTGCGCCTCGGCGTGGCGAAGTAGCGGTAGGCGACGTCGATCGTGATGCCCTGCTCGCGCTCGGACAGCAGCCCGTCGGTGACCAGCGACAGGTCGATGCCGCCGAAGCCGCGGCGGCGCGACGTCGACTCGACCGCGCGGAGCTGGTCGGCGAAGAGTCCCTTGCTGTCGTGAAGCAGCCTGCCGATCAGCGTGCTCTTGCCGTCGTCGACGCTGCCCGCGGTGACGAAGCGCAGCAGCTTGCCCCGGGTCGGTTCCGCAGCTCCCATCAGAAGTAGCCTTCCTTCTTGCGCAGCTCCATCGCCGCTTCGTTCGCCTGGTCGTCGAGGCGCGTGGCGCCCCGTTCGGTGATCCGGGTGATCGCCGTTTCGGCGACGATCTGCGCGAGCGTCGACGCGGTCGATTCGACCGGCGCCGTGCAGGTGATGTCGCCGACCGTGCGAAAGCGCACCTGCAGCGATTCGATCGTCTCGCCTTCGCGCGCCGGCGTCAGCCCGGTGACCGGCACCAGCGCGCCGCCCCGGCGCACGACCTCGCGCCGGTGGCTGAAATAGATCGACGGCAGTTCGATCGCTTCGCGTTCGATGTACTGCCAGACGTCGAGCTCGGTCCAGTTCGACAGCGGGAATACGCGGATGTTCTCGCCGCGCGCCACGCGCGCGTTGTACAGCGACCAGAGCTCCGGACGCTGGTTCTTCGGGTCCCATTGGCCGAATTCGTCGCGAAACGAGAAGATGCGCTCCTTGGCGCGCGCCTTCTCCTCGTCGCGACGCGCACCGCCGATGCACGCGTCGAAGCCGAACTCGGCGATCGCGTCGAGCAGCGTCACCGACTGATGCGGGTTGCGCGGCTCGTCCGGGCGGCGCAGGCGGACCCGGCCGGCGCGGATCGAATCTCCGACCGAGCGCACGACGAGCCTCAATCCGGCGCGCCTCGCCGCCTCGTCGCGAAATCCGATGACCTCGGGAAAGTTGTGTTCGGTATCGACGTGCAGCAGCGTGAAGCTCGGGCGCTCGGGAAAGAAGGCCTTCAGCGCCAGGTGCAGCACGACCGCCGAATCCTTGCCGCCGGAGAAGAGCAGTGCGACGTTGCGGCACTCGGCGGCCACTTCGCGCAGGATGTGGATCGACTCGGCCTCGAGCGCGTCGAGATGATTGCGTGTCGCGGCGGCCTGCGGCCGGACGGCGATGGGCAGCGGCGCGTTCATGCGGGCGTCGGAATCGTTTCGGCGGCGGCGCGTCCCGAACCGTGTTCAGCGGCGTTGCGGCCGCCGGCATTCCGCGCGAGCTTCCCGTCGGCGCCCACGTGCAGGCCGCATTCCTTCTGTTCGGGCGCCTCCCACCACCACCGGCCCGCACGCGGATCGGCGCCGGCGTCGACCGCGCGCGTGCACGGCGCGCAGCCGATGGACGGGTATCCGCGGGCGTGCAGCGCGTTGACCGGGATTTCGCGGCGCGCGATGTAGTCGACCACCTGCGCCCCGCTCCAGTCGGCGAGCGGGTTCAGCTTGTGCAATCCGTACTCGGCGTCTTCGGCGAGCACCGCGACGTTGCTGCGCGTGACCGACTGCTCGCGCCGCAGCCCGGTGATCCACAGCCGCTTGCCGGCCAGCGCGCGGCGCAGCGGCTCGACCTTGCGCACGTGGCAGCAGGCCTTGCGCGCTTCCAGGCTGTCGTAGAAGCCGTTCGGTCCGTCGCGGCGCACGAGCGACTCGACCGCCTCGGCCTGCGGAAACAGGACGCGGATCTCCCGGCCGTAGCGCGCGCGCGCCGTCGCGATCAGCGAATGCGTCTCTTCGGGAAGCCGGCCGGTGTCGATCGTGAAGATCTCGGCGGGCAGCTGATAGCGCGCGATCAGGTCGAGGATGACCATGTCCTCGAGGCCGAAGCTGCACGAGAAGGCGGCAGGCGCGTGATCGCGCATCGCGGAGGCAAGCCGCTCGAGCGCGTCGTATTCGTGGGCGGGTCGGCTCATGGGCGGGTCTCTCCTCGCGGCTGTCGGCGCGCGAACAGCGGAACGCGCGCGGCGGCGGCCTGGTAGGCGTCGCTGAAGTCGTCGAAGGCGGCAAGGGCGTCGATGACGTTCTGGTCCTCGCGCAGCCAGAACGTGTCGAAGCCGCATCGTTCGAGCAGGAGCAGCTGGTCGCGCAGCACGTCGCCGACCGCCATCAGCAGGCCGCGGTAGCCGAGCTGCTGGCGAAGCAGTCGCGCGGCGGAGTAGCCGCGCCCGTCGGTGAATACCGGAAAGCGGATCGCGATCGCCCCGAGGCGGTGCAGGTCGGTCCGCAGCTCGTACGGATCGTCTTCGGGCGAAAGAAGTACGCCGACCCGCGCCGCGAGATCGTGCGACGGGCCTGCGAGCCGCTCGCGAACGGCTTTCCACAGCGCGAGCGGGACGAGGTCTCCGGCGGCAAGCGCCGTGGGCTCGCCGGGCAAACCGGGGGACGGCTCGGCCTCACGAATGCGCCAGCGATTCGGCACCGGCTTTCGAGACTGGATCAGTATTGGCGTAGACATGATTCTTGAAGGGCTGCAGGCCGATGCGCCGGACGACGTCGACGAATCGTTCTCCGTCGGCCAGGCGATGAAGGAGGTAGCAGTCGATCAGCTTCCCGACGACGTCGGGAACCTGCTCGCGCGAGAAGGACGGCCCGATGATCCTGCCGATGGCGGCCTGCGGGCCCTGGTTGCCGCCGATCGTGACCTGGTACCACTCCTCGCCGGACTTGTCGACGCCGAGGATGCCGATGTGCCCGACGTGGTGGTGGCCGCAGGCGTTGATGCATCCGGAGATGTTCAGGTCGAGCTCGCCGATGTCGTGCAGGTAATCGAGGTCGTCGAAGCGTCGCTGGATCGCCTCGGCCACCGGGATCGACACCGCATTGGCGAGCGAGCAGAAGTCGCCGCCCGGGCACGAGATGATGTTCGTGAGCAGGCCGATGTTCGGCGTGGCGAGCCTGCGTTCGCGCAGCTCGCGCCACA
>QEVN01000071.1 GCA_003576795.1 Burkholderiales bacterium | reverse complement strand
GCGCGGGTGGCGCGGGCGGCACGGCGACCAACACGGCCGGTGCGGGCGGTGCAGGCGGCGCGGCGACCAATGGCGACGCGACCAACGGCGGCGCGACGAGCACCGCGTCGAACGGCTCGGCGACCAACGGCAGCGCCAGCGGCGGTAGCGGAGCGGTCGGCGCCACCGGCGGTACGGGCGCGGGCGGCTCGGGCGGCATGGGCGGTACCGGCAACGGCGGCGTCGGCGGCGCCGGCGGACAGAACACCGTCACGGCCGGAACCTTCGACATGTCGAACACCATCAACAACTCGTTCTCGAACAGCGCCGGCATCACGATCGCGAGCCAGAACAGCGGCATCGCGGCGCTGATCCAGCAAAGCGCGAACGTCCAGGCGAACCTCGCCGTTCGCTGACGAGGGTTCCGCGCGCGGCGCGGCAGGGGCTTCGGCCCCTGCCGCGCCGAAGCGCGGAGGTGCCGGATCCAGGGGAGATTTCGATGCGCACCCTGCTTCGCCCGTTCTTCGCCGCCGTCGCGACGGCTGCCGTCCTGCTGCCCGGCGCCGCGATCGCCGCGGGGGAAGACGATGCACTGCCCGACGCCCGCGTCTCCGCGACGCAAGCGGCGGCATCGACCCCGACCGTGGCCGCGTGGCCCGGCGCGAGCGTGGTCGACGAGCGCGAGCTGTCCGAGCAGCGCGGCGGGGCCGACCTGCACCTGAACGAGAACAACGCCAGCGCCATCGTGCGCGACAACGTCGCCGCCAACCTGAGCACCGGCAACAACTCGATCAACGGCGAATCCTTCGCGGGGATGAGCGGCGTGCCGATGGTCGTGCAGAACTCGGGCAACAACGTCGTCATCCAGAACTCGACGATCCTGAATCTCCAGCTGCAGTAGGCCCGCACGTGCTTCCCGCCTTGCTGCGTCGGGTCGCGTGCGCGGCCGCATCGCTGCTCGCGCTCGTTGCGATCGACGCATCGGCGCAGGCTTCCGCGCCCTTCCTCGGCGCCACCGGCAGCACCTTCTCGATGCCGGTGCGAACGATCAAGCAGATCCGGCAGCAGATCGCGTTCCGCGCGACGCTGCACCAGAAATACGACTTCAGCTGCGGCTCGGCCGCGGTGGCCACGCTGCTCACCTACCACTACGGAAAACCGGTCGACGAAGTCTCGGTGTTCCAGTGGATGTACGCGTCGGGCGACCAGGCGAAGATCCGCCGCGAGGGCTTCTCGCTGCTCGACATGAAGCGCTATCTCGAACACGCGGGCTACCAGGCCGACGGCGTGCGCGTTCCGCTCGACGAGCTGGCGCGCGTCGGCGTGCCGGCGATCGTGCTGGTGAGCGACCAGGGCTACCGGCACTTCGTCGTCGTCAAGGGCCTGCAGGATTCGCGCGTCGCCCTCGGCGACCCGGCGCTCGGCGGACGCATCGTCTCGCGCGAGCAGTTCGAGTCGATGTGGGTCGGCGGCATCTTCTTCGTCATCCGCAGCCATCTCGACGTCGCACGCTTCAACGTGCCGGTGGACTGGGCCGGGCGCCTGGCGGCGCCCCTCGCACTGGGCGTCGTGCGCGAATCGATGGCGACCTTCAGTCTGGGCGTCCCCGACGCCAACCGATTCTGAGCGGGAGCATCATGAAAGCCGCGCAACACCCGCACTCTTCGCGCGCCGGCCGGCTGGCGGCGCTCGTCGCAGCGATCGTGCTGCCGTCGACCCCGATGGCGGCGAGCTCCGATGCCGCGGACGTGCTCGCCCGTGCCGCCGTGCCCGAACAGCAGCTCGAGCCGATGCGCGGCGGCCTCGACCTCGGCACGATGATCGGGCGCTTCGCGATCGAGCGCATCGTGCGCGTCGACGGCGAAGTCGTCGCGCGCACGCAGCTGCTCGTCGACCGGCTCGACGCCGTCTCGCGCGGCCAGCTTCCCGATGCCCGGCTGATCGGCAACCTGGCGAACCTCGTGCAGATCGGCGAAGGCAACCGCGCGAGCACGGCGCCGCAATCGTCCGCGACGAGCTCGCAGTCGCAGCCGCCGACGAGCAGCGGCACCGTGTCCACGCCGAACGTCGCGAGCGGCCTGTCCACCGAATGGGGCACCGCGCTCGCGCAGGCGGTGGCGATCGCCAACGGCGACCAGTCGAACCGGCCGGTGCCCGTCGACGTCGGCGCCGTGTCCTCCGCCGGCGCCGGCTCCGCGCCCTCCGCAGCGGCGAACGCAGCGACGCCCGCTGCCGCGCAGGGCTCCGCGGGCGGCGCGGCGGCCGCCACTGCGGGCGGCATCCCCGTCGTCGCTCCGGTCGCCATCCCCACCATCTCGATCACGATCCCGGTCGGCAACGGCAGCATCGTCGTCTCGGGCATCCCGAACGGCCCGGCACTGGCGACGTCCATCCAGAACTCGGCGCAGGCCACCCGCATCGAGACCGAAACGCGGATCGAGGCCGCGCTCTCCTCGCTCAGCGCGCTTCGTTCGATGAATTTCGCCGCGGCGCTGCGACAGCAGGCGGTGGACGCCGCCCGGCGCTGAAGCACCCTTCTCCCTTCTCTTCCTCAAAGCGAATACGGGAACCGCACCGTCAGCTCGAAATCCGGCGTGTCGTCGGTGACGCCGACGCCGAGCGACACGTTGAGGTTCGTCTTCGGCGTGAGCCGGTAGCCGAGCCCGAAGCGCATCGTTCCGAGCTGCAGCCGGCCGGTGCGCGCGAGCACGCGCGCCACTTCCTCCGGATCGCGCTGCTGCATGCTGCCGACGATGCTGTGCTGGTAGCCGATGCTGAACGAAGCGCGCTCGTTCAGCGCGAGGCCCATTCCGGCGTTCAGGTCGACGACGCTGCCCGGTCGCACCCTGCCAAAGCCGTGCCCGACGTCGCGCGCGAAGTTGTAGGTGTAGGCGGCGCCGCCGAAGAAGACCGCCGGATCGGACGGATAGAGGAAGGTGACGCCGGTCTGCAGGCCGTCGAAGCCCGAGCCGGTGGGCAGTTCGGTCTGCAGGCCGGTCTCGTCGATCGGCACCTCGAACACGCCGGTACCGGTGCGCGACTTGTAGCGCAGGTGGCCGATGTACACCGCGTTGTCGCCGCGGAAGGCATTGAACTGGTAGCGCGCGGCCAGCTCGACGTCGCCGAGCCCCGAGCCGCTCGCATCGAAGGTCTCGTCGGTGAACGACGGCGTGGCGAGCGCGCGCGTCTGCGTGTTGCTGCTCGCGTGCACCCACGGCACCTTCGCTTCGACTTCGAAGCGGCTGGTCACGCCGTAGCGTCCGGTGAGCGCCAGCGTATGGATGTCGCGCGAGACGCGACGCACGTCGATCAGCCCGATCGTGATCGCGGGAATCACGCTGAAGCCGACCAGCGCGACGCGGTTGTCGGTGGAGTGCACGAACTGGTACGAAGGCTCGAACACGAACTTGCCGTGCGGCGTGAGCGCGGTGGGCTCGTCGAAGATGCGCGCCGGCGCGGCCGGTTGCGCGGGCTGCGGCGGCGCTTCGCCCACCGGCCCGCTCGGCACGGCCGGGGGCGTGACGCCGGGCGTGTCGGTGACGGGCGCCTGCGCGAGGTCGCCGGCGCCGCGCCCGGCCATCGCCGCGAGATCGGCGTCGCCGTAGCGCGTCTGCTGCTGGAACGCCCGGCGTATCGCGGCGAGCATCCGGCGCTCTTCCCGCAGCTGCGCCTCGAGCGCGCGCAGGCGGCGTTCGCCCGCCTCGATCCGTTGCGCCAGCGCCCGCACTTCGGCATCGTCGGGCGCGGCTTGCGCGTGCACCGGCCCCGACACGATCGCCGTTGCCGACCCCGCCGCCAACGCCGCGGCGGCCATGCGCGCTGCGGCGCGCAGTCCCGTTCCCGTGGTCATCGCCCCTCCCCCTGGACGACGGCCGGATCGACGATCGCCTATCCGTAGCCGCCGAGCGTCTGCCCCCGTGCCGGGCGCTCGGGCTTCGCCTTCGTCTCGATCGACAGGCGCCGCGCGAGGCGATACACCGTGACCCGCGAGACGCCCAGCTCGCGGGCGGTGGCCGACACGTTGTGCGTATTGCGTTGCAGGGCCGCGAGAACCAGCTCGCGCTCGCTGCTCTGTCGTGCGCCGGCCAGCGAGATCGCGCCGATGGAGCGCGGCGCGGAATCGAGGCCGAGGTCGGCAGGCGTGATCCACGCGCCCTCGCAGAGGATCATCGCGCCGTGGACCCGGTTGACCAGTTCGCGCACGTTTCCCGGCCACGAGTGCGAGCGCATGGCAGCCAGCGCCGCCTCGGAGAACCCGAGCAGGGCCGGCGAGGCGTCGCGCCGATAGCGGGCCAGCACGTGCCGCGCATGCGCCTCGATGTCGTCGCCGCGCACGCGCAGCGGCGGAATCTCGACCCGCAGCACGTTCAATCGGTAGAACAGGTCTTCGCGGAAGCGGCGTTCGCGCACCGCTGCGACCAGATCGACGTGCGTGGCGGCGACCACGCGGACGTCGAGCTTCAGCGACTGCGTCGAGCCGACGCGGGTGATCGTCGATTCCTGCAGGAAGCGCAGCAGGCTCGCCTGCGCCTCGAGCGGCAGGTCGCCGATCTCGTCGAGGAACAGCGTTCCGCCGCAGGCGGCTTCGAGACTGCCGATTTCGCGTCGATGCGCGCTGGTGAACGAGCCCTTCTCGTGGCCGAACAGCTGCGACTGGATCAGCGAAGAGGGGATCGCTCCGCAGTTCACCGCGACGAAAGGCCCGTCGCGGCGCACCGAGCCGCGATGGATCGCCTGCGCGGCCAGCTCCTTGCCGGTGCCGCTCTCGCCGCGGATCAGCACCGGCGCATCGGCGGGGGCGACCTTGTCGATCGTCCGGTAGAGCTGCTGCATCGGCACGCTCGTACCGACCATGCCGTGGTTCGCCGTCCCCGCGCCCCCCCACAAGCGACGCTCGCGCAGTTGCGCCTTTCCGAGGGCGTGGCCGAGCACGAAGCGCAGGCGCTCCGCATCGACCGGCAGGGTCAGGTAATCGAAGAAGCCGCACAGCAACTGCGCGCAGGCAGGATCGTCGACCGCACCGGGCGGCGCGATGCCGATCCATTCGAGGTCGGCGCCGACGATCGCTCTGAACAGCCCGGCGCGCCGGAACGCGGCGCAATCGTCGAGAACGGCGATTCCGACCCGGCAGCGCGGCGCCTCCGCCGCCAGCGCTTCGGCGTCGGAGGCGCGCTGAACCGTCCACCCGATTTCGGCGAGGAGGGAGACGACGTCGGCCGTCGCGGCGGGACGCTCGACGACGAGTACGCGACGGTTCACTTCCGTGCTTCCTTTCTTCGTTCGTTTTCTTGGGTCGCCCGCAAAGTGCAGCGAGGACGGCTCCACAGCCTAAGTCGCCGGTGATAGGCGCCCAATACTCCCTTTGGGTAGTATCGAACGGGGGGGAGACCGCGATCGAGCCCGAAAGCGGAATGCTTGCGCTTCGCGCGCCTCTGGACTCATTCTTCGTCCCTGAGGCCATCGCGAAACCACTCACCCCACGGGAGGCAATGCATGCCCGCGCATCCGATCGAAAACCTTCGAACGCTCGCGTTGGTCGGGCACGCGGGAGTGGGCAAGACCTCGCTGATCGAATCGATGCTCGCCGCCGCCGGCTCGATTCCGGCCGCGGGCGCGGTGGAACGCGGAACGACCGTCTGCGACTACGACCCGCTCGAGAAGGAGCATGCGCACTCGCTGAAGGTCGCCTGCGCGCATTTCGAGCGCGACGGCGTTCGCGTCCACCTCCTCGACACGCCCGGCTATCCCGACTTCGCCGGTCGGGCAATGGCCGCGCTCGACGCCGTCGAGTCGGTGGCGATCGTCGTCGACGCGCAGCGCGGCGTCGAGATGTCGACCGCGCGCATGGCGCTGCTCGCGCAGACGCGGCGACTGTGCCGCTTCGTCGTCCTGCACCGCATCGATGCCGAAGGGGTCGATCTGCCGGCCCGCGTGGAGGAGCTGCGCGCCACCTTCGGCCCCGAATGCCTGCCGCTGAACCTGCCCGCCGACGGCGCGAAGCGCGTCATCGACTGCTTCTTCTCGCCGGAGGGCGCCGCAACCGACTTCTCCGGCGTGTCCGACGCGCATCGCGCGCTCGTCGAGCAGGTCGTCGAGGTCGACGACGGGCTCACCGAACGCTACCTGGCGGGCGAATCGATCGAAGCCGCCGAGCTGCACGATGCCTTCGAGCGCGCGCTGCGCGACGGGCACATCGTGCCGATACTGTTCGCCTCGTCGCGCACCGGCGTGGGCGTGAACGAGCTGCTCGACTTCGTCGTGCGGCTGGCACCCAGCCCGCTCGAGGGCAACCCGCCGCTGTTCGAGCGCTGGCCGGGCGGCGATGCCGCGCGCGCCGAACCCTTCGTGGCCTCGCGCCGACCCGACGACCACGTGCTCGCGCACGTCTTCAAGGTCGAGATCGACCCGTACGTCGGGCGCATCGCGATGGTCCGCGTGCACCAGGGAACGATCGTCCCCGACACCCCGCTGTATGTCGCCGACGGCCGCAAGGCGGTTCGCTCGGGCACGCCGCAGCTCGTCCAGGGGCACGACTTCCGCCCGCTGGCGGCAGCCGGTCCGGGCGAGATCTGCGCGCTCACCCGGATCGACGAACTGACCTACGACGCCGTCCTGCACGACGCGGCAGACGATGCAACGCTGCATTACCAGCCGCTGCCGATGCCGCACGCGGTCTACGGCCTGGCGATCCGCGTGAAGAAGCGCGGCGACGAGCAGAAGCTCTCCGAAGTGCTGCATCGGCTCTGCGCGGAGGATCCGAGCCTGGCGGTCGAGCACGATCCGACGACGCACGAGGCGGTCGTGCGCGGCCTGGGCGAAGTGCACGTCTCGCGCGTGCTCGAGCGCATCCGCTCGCAGTACAAGCTCGAGGTCGACGCGCATCCGCCCACCGTGCCGTACCGCGAGACGATCGCGGGCAACGCCGAAGGGCATCATCGCCACAAGAAGCAGAGCGGCGGCGCCGGCCAGTTCGGCGAGGTGTTCCTGCGCGTCGAGCCGCTGGCGCGCGGCGAAGGCTTCCGCTTCGTCGACGAGGTCAAGGGCGGCGCGATACCCGGGCCCTTCATCCCCGCCGTCGAGAAGGGCGTGCGCCAGGCGCTCGCCGGCGGCGCGGTCGCCGGCTTTCCCGTGCAGGACGTGAAGGTCACCGTCTACGACGGCAAGACGCACCCGGTCGACGGCAAGGAGATCGCCTTCATCACCGCCGGGCGCAAGGCCTTCCTCGACGCCGCGTCGAAAGCGCGTCCGATCGTGCTCGAGCCGATCGTCTCGCTCGAACTGACCATTCCGGCGGACGCCATCGGCGCGGTCTCCGGCGAACTGTCGGCGCGCCGCGGCCAGGTCTCGGGCGCCGATTCCGCCCGCGCCGGAATGGCCACGCTGAACGCGCGCGCGCCGATGGCCGAGCTGGCCGACTTCCAGGGTCGACTGAAGGCGATCACCGGCGGACAGGGCAGCTACACGCTCGAGCTGCTCGGCTACGAGGAAGCGCCGCCGCCCGTGCAGCACAAGCTGCGCGCGGCATGGCGTCCGCAACAGGAGGAGTGAGAATCCCTCGCGTGCCACAATCGAAGGCTCACGAACCAGCGAGGTGATGCGCTCCATGTACGAGGATCTCCGTCTCTACATCGATGGCGAATTCATCGCGGCGCAGGGCCGCCGCGAGCAGGACGTCTTCGATCCGGCCACCGGCGAGGTGATCGGCAAGCTGCCGCACGCCACGCGCGAAGATCTCGACCGCGCGCTCGCCGCCGCGCAACGCGCGTTTCCCGCCTGGCGCGACACCTCGCCGCTCGAACGCAGCCGCATCCTGCGCAAGGCCGCCGACCTGCTGCGCGAGCGCGCGCCCGAGATCGGCCGCAACATCACGCTGGACCAGGGCAAGCCGCTCGCCGAGGCGATCAACGAGGTGAAGAACTGCGCCGAGCACGCCGAATGGCACGCCGAGGAAGGCCGGCGCATCTACGGACGCGTGATTCCGCCGCGCCACCCGGCGGTGCGCCAGCTCGTCGTGCGCCAGCCGGTCGGCGTGTGCGCGGCCTTCACGCCGTGGAACTTCCCGGCCAGCCAGGCGATCCGCAAGATCGGCGCGGCGCTCGGCTCGGGCTGCACGCTCGTGCTCAAGGGACCCGAAGACGCGCCGAGCGCGATCGTCGCGCTCGCGCGCGTGTTCCACGACGCGGGCCTGCCGGCCGGGTGCCTGAACATCGTCTGGGGCGTGCCGCACGAAGTCTCCGACTACCTGGTCCGCTCGCCGATCGTGCGCAAGGTGTCGTTCACCGGATCGGTTCCGGTGGGCAAGCAGCTCGCCGCGCTGGCCGCGCAGCACATGAAGCGCACGACGATGGAGCTGGGCGGGCATTCGCCGGTCCTCGTGTTCGAGGACGCCGACGTCGAGCGCGCCGCCGACCTGCTGCAGGCCTTCAAGTTCCGCAACGCGGGGCAGGTCTGCGTGTCGCCCACGCGCTTCTATCTGCACGAGAAGATCCACGACCGCTTCCTCGCGCGCTTCCTCGAGAAGACGCGCGAGATGAAGGTCGGCGCCGGGCTCGACGAGAGCACGCGCATGGGTCCGCTCGCGCACGAGCGGCGCGTGCCGGCAATGGAGCAGTTCGTCGAAGACGCGAGCCGGCGCGGCGCGCGCATCGAGTTCGGCGGCGAGCGGCTGTCCGACCGCGGCAACTTCTTCGCGCCCACCGTCGTCACCGGACTGCCCGACGACGCGATGCTGATGACCAGCGAACCCTTCGGCCCGATCGCGCCCTTCGCGCGCTTCAACGACTTCGACGACGTCATCCGCCGCGCCAACGCGCTGCCCTACGGTCTGTCGTCCTACGTGTTCACGACGTCGAGCAGGTACGCGAACGCCGCGGCGAACGCGCTCGAAGCCGGCAACGTCAACATCAACCACTTCGGGCAGGCGATCGCCGAGGCGCCGTTCGGCGGCGTGAAGGACAGCGGCTGGGGCAGCGAAGGCGGCGTCGAGACCTTCGACGGCTACCTCACTACCAAGTTCATCACGCAGCGCGATTGACGCGATGGCCGGCGCACGTTCCACCGTCGAACTGCTGCGCCGGCTCGTCGCTTTCGACACGGTCAGCGCGAAGCCGAACATCGCGCTGATCGAATGGGCGGCGCAGCGGCTCGAAGACGCCGGCTTTCGCTGCTTCGTGCAGCACGGCGACGAGCCGGGCAAGGCGAACCTCTTCGCCACGATCGGGCCCGACGACGTCGCCGGCTGGATGCTGTCGGGGCACTCCGACGTCGTCCCCGTCGCCGGGCAGGCGTGGTCCTCCGATCCGTTCGCGCTGCGCGAGGAAGGCGGCCGGCTCTACGGCCGCGGCGCGGCCGACATGAAGGGGTTCCTCGCCTGCGTGCTCGAGGCAGCGCCGCGGCTGGCGGCGCACCGGTTGCGCGCGCCGCTGCACGTCGTGCTCTCCTACGACGAGGAGACGACGATGCGCGGCATGCGAACGCTCGCCGCGCACCTGGCCGACGCGCCGCTGCTCCCGGCCGCCTGCATCATCGGCGAACCCACATCGATGCATCTGGTCGTCGCCAACAAGGGGGCGGCCGGCTATCGCGTGCGCGTTCGAGGACACTCGGTGCATTCGTCGCTGCGCGACCGCGGCGTCTCGGCGGTCGAGCAGGCGGCCGAGATCATCGTCTTCGTCGGACGGCTGCAGCGCGAGCTGGACGCGGCCGCGCGTCACGACGGCTTCGAGTATCCGCACACCAGCGTGCACGTCGGTCGCATCGAGGGCGGCACGGCGCACAACATCACGGCGAAGGACTGCGAATTCGTGCTCGAGATCCGCACGCTGCCCGGCATGCGCTCGGCCGAGGTGCTCGAGCGCGTGCGCCGTCACTGCGACGAGGTGGTGCTGCCGGCGATGCGGCGCATCGCTCCCGACACGGCGATCACCTTCGAGGAACTGTTCGACACGCCTGCGCTGGACGAGCGCGGCAATCGCTCGCTCGCGCAGGCGGTCGCGCCGCTGTGCGGACACGCCGAAGCCCGCCGCGTGAGCTTCGGCACCGAGGCGGGAATCCTGCAGGCGATCGGCATTCCCACCGTCGTCTGCGGACCGGGCGACATCGCCGTCGCGCACCAGCCCGACGAATACGTCGAGACGGCGCAACTCGAACGCTGCAGCGCCTTCCTCGACGCGCTCGGCCGACGCCTGTCGGAACACGCGGGCGCCTGAGCGCGGGGGCGAGCGCCTCTGAGCGCTGGCGCGAACGTCCTGAGCGCTGGCGCGAACGTCTGAGCGCTGGCGCGAACGTCCCGAACGCTTGATGCGAGCGCCCGATCGCCCCGCGCGCCTTCCCGCGATGCGGAAGCGCTGTGAGACAATCGCCGGTTAATCCCTCTTCGTGCCGCTGCGCGCAGCCGCGGCCCCTCCGCCGATGGCCCTGTGGATCTCCATCGCGATCGTCACCCTGCTGGCGACCGCCCTGGTCGTCTGGCCGCTCGTTTCCCCGCGACGGCCGGGCGCGAGCGCGCGTCACGACGACGAGCGGCGCCTCGCGGTGTTCCGCGACCGGCGTCGCGAAATCGATCGCGAGCGCGACGCCGGCCGGCTCACGGCCGCCGAGGCCGAGCAGGCACACGCCGACCTCGTTCGCCAGCTGGCCGAAGACCTCCCCGAAGTGACCGTGGCGGCGGCCGCGGCCGGCACGCCGGGCAGCAAGCCGGGCGGCGGCGCTGCCGTCGCATCCGCGCCGTCGTCCTCGCCGCGCGCAGCCTGGGCCGCCGCGCTGTTCGTCGCCGTGCTCGTTCCGCTCGTCGCGCTGGGCGTCTATCGCGAGGTGGGCGCGCCGCATCTCGCCTCGGCGGATTCGAGCGCCGCACCCGGGCCGGTCGACGCGGCGCAGGTCGAAGCGATGATCGACCGCATCGAGCAGCGAACGCGCGAACAGCCGGACGACGCCGAAGCGTGGGCGATGCTCGCCGAGGCGCGCAAGATGCAGGGGCGCCACGACGAAGCGGTCGCCGCCTTCGCGAAGGCGATCGAGGGGCTGCCGAACGACGCCCGCCTGCTCACCGACTATGCCGAATCGGCGGCGCTGCGCGCCGGCGGAAACTTCGCCGGCCAGCCGGTGGAACTGCTCGAACGCGCGCTGAAGGCCGACCCCAACGAACCGAAAGCGGTCGCCTTGATGGGCGCCGCGCAGTACCGGCTGGGCAACCTGCCGCGCGCACGCTCGTACCTGAAGCAGCTCGAGACGTTCCTCACGCCCGGCGGCGAGGAAGCGGCGCAGATCGCCGCGGTCGTGCAGCGCATCGACGCCGAGCTGGGCGGTGCCGCGCCCGCGGACGGTTCGACCGCGCAATCGCCGGCGCCGTCGATCGCGGACGCTTCGGCGGCCGCCGCGGTGGCCGGCACCGTCGCCGTCGATCCTTCGCTGGCCGAACAGGCTGCGCAGGGCGGCACGCTCTTCGTCATCGCGCGCGCCGCCGGCGGTCCGCCCGTCCCGATCGCCGTGGTGCGCGTGCCGGCGCCCGCCTTCCCCGTCTCGTTCCGGCTCGACGACACCAACGCGATGGATCCTTCGCGCCGACTCGGCAGCGCCGAGTCGCTCGAACTGGAAGCGCGCCTGAGCCGCAGCGGCGAGGCGATGCGCAAGCCCGGCGACCTCTACGGCCGCGTCGAGAACGTGCGGCCGGGCGCCGACGGATTGCGCATCGTCCTCGACCAGGTCGTTCCGCGTTGACGACGGCCGGCGCCTTCGGGGGCCTGGAGGCACGCGGGCTCGCCTGCGCCGCCGGCCTGCGCACGTTGTTCTCCGCGCTCGACCTGCGCATCGCGCCGGGCCAGTGGACGATGCTCGTCGGCTCCAACGGCAGCGGCAAATCGACGCTGCTGCGCACGATCGCCGGCCTGGCGCGGCCGCTGGCCGGACAGATTCTCTGGCGCGCCGCGCCGCGTCGCGTCGACGACGCCGAATGGCGCGCGCAATGCGTCTACCAGGGGCACGCGCCCGGCTGGAAGGACGCCTTCGACGTGCGCGAGAACCTGTCGATGCAGCTCGCCATCGACGGCCTGCCCGCGTCGCCGGGTGCGCTCGACGCGGCGATCGAGCGCGTGGGACTGGCGCGCCAGTCGCGGCTGCCCTTCGCGCGGCTGTCGGCCGGACAGCGCCGTCGC
>QEVN01000070.1 GCA_003576795.1 Burkholderiales bacterium | reverse complement strand
CTGTCGGCGCGCGCGAATCTGGACGGCGCCTTCGCGTCCGACCACTATCCGCACGAGGTGCGCGAAGACCAGCGCGCCTGGGCGCGGCTGCACGAGGCCTACGTGGATTTCTCGCGCGGCGACTGGGAGTTCCGCGTCGGCAAGCAGAACATCGTCTGGGGCGAGATGGTGGGGCTGTTCTTCGCCGACGTCGTTTCGGCGAAGGACCTGCGCGACGCGGTGCTGCCCGAGTTCGACCTGATCCGCATCCCGCAGTGGGCGGCGCGCGCCGAGTGGTTCCAGGGCGATTCGCACCTCGAGCTCGTCTGGCTGCCCTGGCCCGAGGTCGACGACATCGGCAAGCCGGGCGCCGAGTTCTATCCGTTTCCGCTGCGCTACGACGGCTTCGGCTATGCGATCGACGGCGAGCATCGGCCCAGCCGCAAGCTCTCCAACTCGGGCATCGGCATGCGGCTGTCCACGCTCGTCGGCGGATGGGACTGGACCGGCTTCGTCTATCGCGCGCCCGATACGCAGGCGGCCTTCTATCGTTCGATCGTTCCCGGGCCGACGCCCACGGTGCTCTACGAGCCGCGCCACGAGCTGGTCACGCGCGTCGGCGGCACGGTGTCGAAGGACTTCGAAGGCATCGTCTTCAAGGCCGAGGCGATCTACACGCGCGGGCGCGGTTTCCAGACGCTGCCGCTCGATGCGAGCGACGGCGTCGTCGAGCTGCGCACGCTCGACTGGATCGCCGGCGTCGACCTCACTCCGGGCGATCGCTGGCGGGTGAACGCGCAGTTCTTCCAGCGCGCGTTCCTGAACCACGATGCCGACACCGGGATGAAGCGCTACGAGAACGGCGCGAGCCTGCTCGTCTCGCGCGAGATGACCGATCGCGTCGACGCGGAGTTCCTCGGCATCAGCAGCCTGAATCGCAGCGACCGGCTGCTGCGGGCGATGCTCACGTGGAAATACGACGCGAACCTGCGACTGCGCACCGGCGTCGACGTTTTCGCCGGCAATCCGCTCGGGATGTTCGGTCGCTTCGATCGAAGCGACCGCGTGTGGGCCGAGGCGCGCTACAGCTTCTGACGGCGCAGCCCGATATCGGGCCGCGCCGCTTTCTCAATTGATTGTCACCAGCCGGCGGGTGATCCCCGCTTCCTCGGCGGGCGAGAAGCACCATGGGTACAGCGACCGGGTGAGGCGCGTCATCTCCTTGTTTCCGCCGTAGCGCGCGATCTGTCGCTCCGCATGCTCGAGCGGCAGCCACAGGAGAATCGCCGGCGCCTGGACGCGTTCGCAGATGCGCTCCGGGCCGGCCTGCTGGAAACCGAGAACACGTCGGTAGAACGCGGCATGGCGCGGGTTCACTTCGACGAGCAGATCGGTGCAGCCGTGCAGGCGTCGCGCGTACATGTAGGCGACGTGGAACATCATCGCGAGCAATTCCTTCGAATGCTCATTGCGGTCGACCGCGAGTCGGGTGAACTCGCACAGGCGCGCGTCTTTCTCGCGCAGGTGATCGACGTACTCCGGATACAGCACGCGCGCGGATACGCCGTCGCCCGAATCGAAGCCGACGGTTATCGTTCCGAGCGTCTTGACTTCGTCCGAAGCGACGAAGGTCACGTTCGCGTTGGGTTGCGGACTTGCGTCCGTCTGGTATCCGCGCCAGCCGTACATCTTGCGCACGAGGTAGCTCGCTGCACTGCGATGTCCGTCGGTATCGGCCAGGCGAATGCGCAGCCGTTGAGCGGACTCCTCGCCGAAGATCGCGAGGGGGACCGGCGAGCCGGGAATCACTCGCCGTCGGGACAGTTCGGTTTCGACGAGAACGAGTCCGTCGGCCGGAACGAATGGATGGCGCCGTGGCGGCGCGACGATCGGCTTGATCGCCTTTGCGGGGACCGCAAGGCCCAGGCCCGTTGCTTGCATGCAGCTACCTCGTAAACGGGTGTACCGGTGATCAGGGAAAACCCGGGTGGTGGAAACCCGGTAGCCCGTGACTCTACACCCTCTTCCGAGGCTCGCTCCCTGTAGATCGAACCGATCCGGCGATTTTTTTTCCTATATTCGTCAGTATGAAGTAAGGAAGCCGCGCGACAGCGCGTTCACACCCCAAGCAGCTCCACCTCGAACAGCAGTGTCGCGTTCGGCGGAATCACCCCGCCGGCCCCGCGCGCGCCGTAGCCCAGTTCCGGGGGAATGATCAGCCGGCGCGTGCCGCCGACCTTCATTCCCGCCACGCCCTCGTCCCAGCCGCGGATCACGTGCCCCGCGCCGAGCGGGAACTCGAAGGGCTCGCCGCGATCCTTGCTCGAATCGAACTTGCGGCCGGCGGCGCCGTTCTGGTAGAGCCAGCCCGTGTAGTGCACGCGCACCTCGTCGCCCTTCTGCGCTTCGTCGCCGCTGCCGGCGACGACCTCTTCGTATTGCAGGCCGGAGGCGGTCGTCTGGTAGGTCATGGTCGCTGCTTCCTTTTCCAGGAGTGTGGGACGGCCGCCGATCGGCGGCCCGGGGGATCAGCTCTTGCGCAGCCGCCGGATCAGGCTCGAGGTGTCCCAGCGCGCGCCGCCCATGCGCTGCACGTCGCCGTAGAACTGGTCGACGAGCGCCGTGACCGGCAGCGACGCGCCGTTGCGCTTCGCTTCGTCCAGGCACAGGCCGAGGTCCTTGCGCATCCAGTCGACCGCGAAGCCGAAGTCGAAGCGGTCCTCGATCATCGTCGTGCCGCGATTGTCCATCTGCCACGACTGCGCAGCGCCCTTGCCGATCACGTCGAGCACGAGCTTCATGTCGAGGCCGGCCGCCTGTCCGAAGGCGATCGCTTCGGACAGGCCCTGCACGAGCCCGGCGATGGAGATCTGGTTCACCATCTTCGCGAGCTGCCCGGCGCCCGGCGCGCCGATCAGCGTGCACGCCCGCGCGTAGGCCATGATCACCGGCTGCACGCGCGCGAACACTTCCGGCTCGCCGCCGCACATCACGGTGAGCGCGCCGTTCACCGCGCCCGCCTGGCCGCCGGAGACGGGGGCGTCGACGAAGTGCAGGCCGCGCGCGCCGGCCGCCGCGTGCAGTTCGCGCGCAACCGCGGCGGAGGCCGTCGTGTGATCGACGAAGACCGTGCCGGGCTTCATGCCGGCGAGCGCGCCGTGCTCGCCGAGCACGACCGAGCGCAGATCGTCGTCGTTGCCCACGCAGGCGAAGACGATGTCGGCGTCGTGCGCGGCCTGTCGCGGCGTGGGGGCGCTCGCGCTCGCCGCCGCGCCGGCCTGCGCATACTCCCCCGCCCACTGCTCGGCCTTGGCGGAGGTGCGGTTGTAGACCGTCACCGCATGGCCCGCGCGCTTCAGGTGCCCCGCCATCGGATAGCCCATCACGCCGAGTCCGAGAAAGGCGACTCGCTGAGGAGGGATCGGTTCATACTGTCGCTGGCTCATCGGGGGGCTCCTCGTGTCGCGATTGCGTTGCGGCGCGGCCCTGGGGCGGCGCGGTCGAAGCCGCAACGATAAAGGATTCGCTTCGGGCGATGCGGGCGCCCGGTTGTTCTTGATCCAGATCGTGGTTGCACGCCGTGCGGGGGCGCTACGATGGGTCGGTTGAACGATCATTCATCGCTGAATTTCCACTAACGAGTCGGGCCCGGGTCGCGGCTTCGAACGAACAGAACAGAGGAGGCTGCAAATGAAGCGGTTTCTCGTCGCGCTGGGTCTGGCCGGCGCGGTATGCGTGGCGCACGCGCAGTCCGCCGAGCCGATCCGCATCGGCCTGATCGCCGCGTTCTCGGGTCCGTTCGCCGACTACGGCAAGCAGATCGAGGGCGGGATGAAGACCTGGCTGCGCCAGAACGGCGACGCGATCGCCGGCCGCAAGGTCGAGATCCTCGTGCGCGACACCACCGGCCCGGCGCCGGAAGTCGCCAAGCGCCTGGCGCAGGAGCTGGTCGTGCGCGACAAGGTCCATTTCCTCGCCGGCTTCGGGCTCACGCCGGAGGCGCTCGCCGTGGCGCCGGTCGCCACGCAGGCGAAGACCCCGATGGTGATCATGAACGCCGCCACGTCGGTGATCACGATGAAGTCGCCGTATGCCGTGCGCTTCTCGCACACGCTGCCGCAGGACTCTGCGCCGATGGGCACGTGGGCGGCGAAGAACGGCATCCAGCGCGTCTACACGCTCGTCGCCGACTACGGTCCGGGCATCGACGCCGAGGCGGCGTTCAGCAAGACCTTCAAGGAAGGCGGCGGCCAGATCGTCGACTCGGTGCGCGTTCCGCTGAAGAACCCCGAGTTCGCTCCGTTCATCCAGCGCATCAAGGACGCCAAGCCGCAGGCGGTGTTCATCTTCGTGCCGCCCGGCGAGCACAGCATCGCGTTCATGAAGGGCTTCCAGGAGCGCGGACTGGCGAAGGAGGGCATCCAGGTGATCGCCACCGGCGACCTCACCGACGATCACCTGCTCGACGCGATGGGCGATCCGGTGCTGGGCATCATCAATACCTTCCACTATTCGAACGCGCACGATTCCCCCGAGAACAAGGCCTTCCTGAAAGCCTTCGCCGAGACGAACCCCGACGGCGGCCGGCCGAACTTCATGGCGGTGGGCGGCTACGACGGCATGCACGCGATCGCCGAAGTGGTGAAGAAGCTCGGTGCGAACTTCACCGGCGACCAGGCGATGGAGCTGTTCAAGCAGATGAAGTTCGAGAGCCCGCGCGGGCCGATCGCGATCGATCCCGAAACGCGCGACATCGTGCAGACGGTCTACGTGCGCCGCGTCGAAAGGCGCGACGGGCATCTGTACAACATCGAGTTCGACAGCTTCCCGAACGTGAAGGATCCGGGCAAGCCGGCGCAGTAGCGCACGGAAGGCGTAGTTCCACGAGCGCGCGCCGCCGGCGCGCGCGTCCCGTTTTCGCCCCCGCCGGAGCATCGAGATGCTGGGCAACCTCGCCGGAGTCCTCTTCGACGGACTCGCCTACGGCAGCCTGATGTTCGTCATCAGCGTCGGCCTGTCGGTGACGATGGGGCTGATGAACTTCGTGAACCTGGCGCACGGCGCCTTCGCGATGGTCGGCGGCTATACCTGTGCGGTGCTGATGAACCGCCTGGGCGTGCCCTTCCTGCTCACGCTGCCGATCGCCTTCGTCGTATCGGCGGTGATCGGCACGCTGCTCGAGCGCACGCTGTACCAGCGGCTGTACCGGGCGAGCGCGCTCGATCAGGTGCTGTTCTCGATCGGCCTCGTGTTCATGTCGATCGCGATCGCCACCTGGTGGTTCGGGCCGACCCAGCAGCCGGTACGCCTGCCGGACTTCCTGCGCGGACAGGTGCGCGTGCTCGGCGTGGATCTGGGCATCTACCGGCTGTTCCTCATCGCGGTGGTGGTCGCGCTCACCGCGGCGCTCGGCTGGCTGCTCGAGCGCACGCGCTTCGGTGCGCAGATCCGCGCGGCGGTCGACAACCAGCGCGCGGCGGAGGGCCTGGGCATCGACGTGAACCGGGTGTTCGGTTTCACCTTCGCGCTCGGCTCGGGCCTCGCCGGCGTGGGCGGCGCGCTCGGCATCGACGTGCTCGGGCTCGATCCGGTCTTCCCGCTGAAGTACATGGTGTACTTCCTGCTCGTCGTCGCGGTGGGCGGCGCGGGCTCGATCAAGGGCTCGCTGATCGCGGCGATGATCCTCGGCGTCTTCGACGTCGCCGGGAAGTACTACGTGCCCGAGGTCGGCGCCTTCGCGATCTACGCGCTGATGGTGCTGCTGCTCATCCCGTTCCCGTCCGGGCTGTACGGGAGGACACGATGAGCGCGACCGGAAAGGCGGCGGCGCTGCCCGCATCCGCTGCGCGCGCCTCCGGCGCGCGTTCCGGTCTCGCCGACGAACGCTGGCGGCCGGCCGAGATCGCCTTCTGGACGCTCGCGCTGCTCGCGATGTTCGCGTTCCCCGGATATCGCGTCCTCGGCAGCCAGATCCTCATCACGGCGCTCTTCGCGCTCTCGCTCGACCTCATCCTCGGCTATGCGGGCATCGTCTCGCTCGGGCACGCCGCGTTCTTCGGGCTGGGGGCGTACACCGCGGGGCTGCTCGCGGTGCACGGATGGGGCGAGCCGATCAGCGGCCTTCTCGCGGGCGGCGCCGTCGCGATGCTGTTCGGCTTCCTCGTCAGTTTCATCGTCGTGCGCGGCAACGATCTCACGCGACTGATGGTCACGCTCGGCATCGGGCTGATGCTCTACGAGGCGGCCAACAAGGCGTCGTTCCTCACCGGCGGCGTCGACGGACTGTCGGGCGTGGTCACCTGGAAGCTGCTCGGCATGTTCGAGTTCGGACTGGTCGGCACCGTGGCCTACCTGTACAGCCTCGCCGTGCTGTTCCTCTGCTTCGTCGTGCTTCGCCGGCTCGTGCATTCGCCCTTCGGGCTGTCGCTGCGCGGGCTTCGCGAAGGTCCGTGGCGCATGCCGGCGCTGGGCGCGTCGGTGCTCCACATGCAGGTGAAGGTGTTCACGATCTCGGCCGGCATCGCCGGCATCGCCGGTGCGCTGCTGGCGCAGACCACGCAGTTCGTCGGCCTCGAGGCGCTCGGCTTCACCCGCTCGGCGGAGGTGCTGATCATGCTCGTGCTCGGCGGCACCGGGCGCCTGTACGGCGCCCTCGTCGGCACCGCGGTCTTCATGATCGCGCAGGACTATCTCGCCGGCATCGATCCCGTCTACTGGCAGTTCTGGATCGGCCTGCTGCTCGTCGTCATCGTGATGTTCGCGCGCGGCGGAATCCTCGGCGGAATCGAGATGCTCGTCGCGCGCGTGCGGGGAGCGCGTCGATGAGCGCGGTGCTGCGAACGACCGGGCTGTCGAAGCACTGGGGCGGCTTCCATGCGAACAGCGACATCGATTTCTCGCTGGAGGCGGGTGCGCGCCATGCGCTGATCGGCCCCAACGGCGCCGGCAAGACCACCTTCATCAACCTGCTCACCGGCTTCCTGCAGCCGAGCGCGGGCGACGTGTATCTGGGCGACGAGAAGGTCACGCACCTGGCGCAGCATCTGCGCGTGCGCCGCGGCGTCACGCGAACCTTTCAGATCAATACGCTGTTCCCGGGCCTGACCGTGCTCGAATCGGTCACGCTGGCCATCTGCGTTCGACGCGGCACCGCCCGCCGGTGGTGGTCGGCGTTGTCGCGACAGCGCGACGCGATCGACGAGGCGCAGGCGCTGCTCGCCTCGCTGCAGCTCGAGCGCGAAGCGGCGGTCGTCACGGCGAGCCTGCCCTACGGCAAGCAGCGGCTGCTCGAGATCGCGCTGGCGCTCGCCACGCGCCCGAAGATCCTGCTGCTCGACGAGCCGGCCGCCGGCATTCCGTCGAACGAATGCGCGGAGCTTTTCGAGGTGATCGCCCGACTGCCGCGGGACGTGACGATGCTGTTCATCGAGCACGACATGGGTCTGGTCTTCCGCTTCGCCGAACGCATCACGGTGCTGGTGGCGGGCAGCGTGCTCGTCGAGGGCACGCCGCAGGAGATCGCCAACGATCCGCGCGTGCGCGAGGTCTACCTCGGCGAGGCGACGCATGGCTGAACTGCTCGTACTCGACGAACTGCGCTCCGGCTACGGCGCCTCGGTCGTCCTCGACGGCATCTCGCTGTCGATCGACGACGGCGACAGCCTGGCGCTGCTCGGTCGCAACGGCGTGGGCAAGACCACGCTTCTGCTGACGCTGATGGGCCTCGCGCGCCGGCATGGCGGATCGATCCGCTGGCGGGGCAGCGAGATCGGTTCGATGAGCACCTTCCGTCGCGCGCGGGCGGGGCTGGGCTGGGTGCCGCAGGAGCGCTACATGTTCCCGTCGCTCACGGTCGAGGAGCACCTGCTCGCCGTGGCAAGGCCCGGAGCCTGGACGCCCGAGCGCGCGTTCCGGCAGTTTCCGATCCTCGAGCGGCGTCGCGGCAATCTGGGCGGACAGCTCTCGGGCGGCGAGCAGCAGCTGGTGGCGCTCGCGCGCGCGCTGGTGACCAATCCCCGGCTGCTGCTGCTCGACGAGCCGATGGAAGGCCTGGCGCCGATCATCGTCCAGGAGCTCGAGCGCGTGATCCGCGATCTCGTCGCCGAAGGCGGCATGGCGGTGATCCTCGTCGAGCAGCACGCCCGGCTCGCGCTCGGCCTCACGCGCGATGCCATCGTGCTCGACCGCGGGCGCATCGTGCACGCCTCCGACAGCGCGAGCCTGCTGGGGGATCCTGCGAAGCTCGATCGGCTGCTCGCCGTGGTGCAGGAAACGCCGGCCGTCGCGCCGGCGTGAGAACGCGCCGGCGGCAGGGCCGGGCGGCGAAAAGCGAAAAAAGCCACGTCGGCAGGATTGACATTCCGCCCGCTAGAGCAGCGGCATCGAGTCGTTGCTCCACTCAAGTCGTTGAAAGCCATACGAAAATATTCGATGGCATCGTTGTTGCTTCTAACAGCGCAGAACTTACGGGGAGAATCCGGATGAAACGTAGCTTTGCTGCGGGCGCGCTGTTCGCGGCTTCGATGGCCGTCTCTGCGCCGGTGCTCGCGGTCACGATCACGGTGGGCGGAACGCCGGGCGGCTCCACCGGGTATCACTCTTCGGTCCCGGGCGTGACGACGGTCGATTTCGACGGCGGCTATCCGGCAGGCTGGTTGATCTCCGGCGACTACGCCGTGGTCAGCGGATCCTTGTCCGGCTATTACGCCGCGCCGCCGAACAGCGGCCCGAACAACAATACATCGCAGTACCTGACGGTTCCCTCCAGGCAGAGTTCCGGAACCGCCGAGATCTCTCTGGGCGGCTTCTACAACTACTACGGCCTGTACTGGGGCTCGATCGACACGTACAACACGCTGAGCTTCTACAACGACGGCGAGCTGGTATTCGCGTTCACCGGCTCGCAGGCGGCTGCCCTGGTCCCCACCGCGCCCAACGGCGAGCAGAGCCTCGCTGCGTACTTCAACTTCTCCGGACTCGGACAGTTCAACACCGTCCGGCTGTCGTCCACGTCGTACGCGTTCGAGACGGACAATCACGCGTACGGGCGGGTGCCGGCGCCCGACACCATGGCGCTGCTGGGGCTCGGCGGCATCGGAATCTCGATCGCTCGCCGCGTGAACTCCCGTCGGCGCGTGGAACGCCCGTAGTCCTCAGTCCACGCGCGCGCCCGACGCCTTCACGATCTTCTCGTACTTCTTCTGCTCGGCGCGCACGAACTCGGCGAAGGCCTGCGGCGACATCGGCGCGGGCTTCGCTCCCATCTTCGACAGCCGCTCGACGATCTCCGGGCTCGCCAGCGCGCGTGCGAACTCGTCGTGCAGGCGGTCGACCACCGGCTTCGGCGTGCCGGCCGGCGCGAAGACGCCGAACCAGGTGTCGATGTCGAAGCCCTTCAGGCCGCTCTCCGACATCGTCGGTAGTTCGGGGAAGAAGCTGGAACGCTCCGTCGTCGTCACCGCCAGCGCCTTCAGCTTGCCGGCGCGGATCTGCGGCGCGGCCGACGCGAGGTTGTCGAACAGGAAGTCGGTCTCGCCCGACAGCAGGCTCAACTGCGCGGGCGCCGCGCCCTTGTAGGGAATGTGCACGGCAGCGATGCCGGCCATCGATTCGAGCAGCTCGCCGGCCAGGTGTCCCGCGCTGCCGTTGCTGCCGGAGGCGTAATTGAGCTTGCCGGGATGGCGTTTCGCATAGGCGATCAGGTCGGCGACGCTGTTCACGCCGAGCTTCGTCGCGGTTTCCGGGTTCATCACGAGCACGTTCGGCACGCTCGCGATGCGGGTGATCGGCGCGAAATCGGCGTTCGCGTCATACGGCATCTTCGCGTAGAGGTACGGATTGATCGCGTGCGTCGCCACGGCGCCCATCACGATGGCATAGCCGTCGGGCGGCGCTTTCGCGACCAGGTCGGCGCCGATGTTGCCGCCCGCGCCCGGCTTGTTCTCCACGACCACCCGCTGGCCGAGCGACGCGTCGAGCTTCTCGGCGAGCGCACGCGCGACCAGGTCGAGCGGGCCGCCGGGCGGATACGGGACGATGTAGCGGATCGGGCGCTCGGGCCACGACTGCGCCGACGCGGTCGACGGCAGCGAAGCGAAGGCGGCGACGCCGGCGAACGCGATCGCCGCGGGCAGCACGACCAGGCGGCGTCGAAGCGACGAGGAAAGGCGGGGCATCGAGGACTCCTGCGAAGGGAACGAAAGACGGGCGCGACCGGAGAGTCCGGCCGAGCGGGACGGGCCGATGATACGGCCGGCGGCTGCGGCGTCCGGCGCGGCGCGCCGCGGCGATCAGGCGCCGGTGCCCGGAGCGATGCCCTTCTTCCCCTGCGCCGCGCGTCGTCGCGCTCGCGCGGCCACGCGCATCCGCCCGTGGCGTGCCGCGCCCGAATCCCGTTTCAGTGTCGGCGGCGCCGCTGGGCTGCCAGCCCCAGCAAGCCGAGGCCGAGCAGCGCGAGAGAGGCCGGCGCGGGCACTGCGTTCGACGTACAGCCGGGCGCCGTGGGGTTCGCCTCGCAGAATTCGACCGCTGTCCCCTGAACCCCTACCGTGAAGCCGTTCCAGTACTCGTTGCTGAGGCTGCGCCAGGTCACGGTGTCGAAGGTTCCCTTGAACTGCAGGGTTCCATGCGGTTCGCCGGTTCCGAGGAGTTGGTATTCGGTTTTACCGTTGACGGTGACGACCTGCTTGTACGAGGTTCCACAACCCCAGTACCCGCAGGCATTGCCATCGGAGGAGTCACCGAAGCTGAGGATGTCGAAGTCCTGGTCGAAGGCGTACCCGTTGCCGTTCAGGCTCACGTAGGCGAAGACCGGGTTGGCGATCGCCTGGGAGAAGTTCAGCGTCTGCGTCCCCGCAAACTGCAGCGCGACGATATCCGTGGTGGCGGGTCGGTTGTCGACTGCACTGCTCGTGAAGGGCGAAGTGCCGGCGGGTCCGTCGTTGCCACCGCTGTAGTAATACAGCTCCCCGGCCGCGCCGGTGTGATAGAACCCGATGCCCTGCGGATTCGTGTAGGTGACGGTGACCGTCGACGTCGACGTCGTGATCGTGCCCACGCCCTTGAAGCCGACTCCCGGATCCTGGTCGGCGCCGCTCCAGTCGGTCCAATAGATCTGCGCTGCAGAGGCTCCGCCCGCAGCAAGCGCGAGCGCCACGGTGCAGGCAGTTCGCGTGAACGTTTTGATCATGTTGTCGCCCCTGGCAGAGACTTCGCATTCAAGACGTTGGTTTTGCAAGCAAGAACCGAGCCGAACCGACGTGCAAAAAAAACTCCTTGTCGATCAATGCAATGGCGCGTGCCGTGGAGGATTGCATCGCATCCGGGTCGTGAAGGTGTAAAGAAATCCGGCACGCGTCCGCTGGACGCCGCCCCCGCCGATCGCGCCTCGTGACCCTTCACGCATCAAGGTAAAATATCCGGTTCGCCTCCATCCCCGCCTCCGCGAAATGACGTCGGCCGAAATCCGCGAGAAGTTCCTGCAGTTCTTCGAATCGAAGGGACACACGGTCGTTCCGTCCAGCTCGCTCGTTCCGGCGAACGACCCGACGCTGCTGTTCACCAACAGCGGCATGGTCCAGTTCAAGGACGTCTTCACCGGGCGCGAGACGCGCGCCTACACGCGCGCGACGAGCGCGCAGCGCAGCCTGCGCGCCGGCGGCAAGCACAACGATCTCGAGAACGTCGGCTACACGGCCCGCCATCACACGTTCTTCGAGATGCTCGGCAACTTCTCGTTCGGCGACTATTTCAAGCGCGAGGCGATCGCCTACGCCTGGGAGTTGCTGACCAAGGTCTACGGGCTGCCGGTCGAGAAGCTGTGGGTCACCGTCTACCAGGAAGACGACGACGCATACCGCATCTGGGCCGACGAGATCGGCGTACCGCGCGAGCGCATCGTGCGCATCGGCGACAACAAGGGCGCGCGCTACGCGTCCGACAACTTCTGGCAGATGGCCGACACCGGCCCCTGCGGCCCGTGCAGCGAGATCTTCTACGACCACGGACCGGGCGTCGCCGGCGGCCCTCCGGGCTCGCCCGAGGCCGAAGGCGACCGCTACATCGAGATCTGGAACCTGGTGTTCATGCAGTTCGACCGCGACGAGGCGGGCACGCTCACGCCGTTGCCGCATCCGTGCGTCGACACCGGCATGGGGCTCGAGCGCCTCGCGGCCGT
>QEVN01000069.1 GCA_003576795.1 Burkholderiales bacterium | reverse complement strand
CCGCCCATGGCGAGCGCGGCGCCCAGCGCGGCCGCCGCGCGCCCGTCGGCGTCCGACGCTGCGGCTGCGTCGGCGGCGGGCGCTGCCCCGGCGGCGAGCGCTCCGAGCCCGAGCGCGGGCGCAAGTCCCAGCGCAAGCGTGAGCCCGAGCGCAAGCGCGAGCCAAAGCTCCAGCGACTGGATCTGGCCCGCCTCGGGCCAGGTCGTGCAGGACTTCGCCCAGCCGAGCAGCATGGGGATCTCGATCTCCGGCAGGCCGGGCGACCCGATCGTCGCGGTGAACGACGGACGCGTGATCTTCAGCGGCGCCGGTCCGCGTTCGTACGGCAACCTGGTCATCGTCAAGCACGGCGACGACACGCTGTCGGTGTACGCGCACAACCGCACGCTGCTGGTCAAGGAAGGCCAGAGCGTCAAGCGCGGCCAGCGCATCGCCGAGTTGGGCAGCTCGGGCACCGATTCGCCGAAGCTGCATTTCGAGATCCGCAAGGACGGCCGCCCGATCGATCCGCGCAAGGTGCTGCCCGCCCGGTAGCGACCCCGCCGCGCACGCGCGCGGCCCCACGCCGATGACTCCGACCCTGTGCTTCGACATCGAAACGGTCCCCGACGTCGCGGGGCTGCGCACGCTCTGGTCGCTCGACGACTCGCTGGACGACGCAGCGGTGGCCGAACTCGCGTTCGCGAAGCGGCGCGAGCAGACCGGCAGCGACTTCCTCCCGCTGCACCTGCAGCGCGTGGTGGCGATCGCCTGCCTGTTCCGTGACGACGAGGGACTGTCGATCCGCTGCCTCGGCCAGCCCGGCGACGCGGAGGCCCGGCTCGTGCAGGCGTTCTACCGCTTCGTCGACCGGCATACGCCGCAGCTCGTCTCGTGGAACGGCGGCGGCTTCGACCTGCAGGTGCTGCACTACCGCGCGCTGATCAACGGCGTGCAGGCGGCGCGCTACTGGGAGCAGGGCGACGACGACCGCGATTTCCGCTTCAACAACTACCTGAACCGCTATCACACGCGTCATCTCGACCTGATGGCCACGCTCGCGCTGTTCACCCCGCGCGCGAACGCGCCGCTCGACGAGCTGGCGAAGCTGTGCGGTTTTCCGGGCAAGCTCGGAATGGACGGCTCGCAGGTGTGGGACGGCTTCCGTGCGGGTCGCCTCGCCGAGATCCGCGCCTACTGCGAGACCGACGTCGCCAACACCTGGCTCGTCTTCTGCCGCTTCCAGACGATGCGCGGCCTGTGGACGCCCGAGCGCTACCGCAACGAGCTGGCGCTGCTGCGCGAGACGCTCGCCGTGCAGTGCGCGCAGGCGCCGCACTGGCGCGAGTTCCTCGATGCCTGGCCCGAGCGGGCGAGCGGCGACGACCGGGCGGACGCCCCTTGAGCGAGCTGCAGCTCGACGTCGAATCGCTCGACCTCGAAGCGAACGGCGTCGCCCGTCACGAAGGAAAGGTCGTGTTCGTGCGCGGCGCGCTGCCGGGCGAGCGCGTGGCCGCCGAAATCGTCCGGCGCAAGCCGAAATTCGACGTCGCGCAGACCGTCGCCGTGCTGCGCGAGAGCAGCGCGCGCGTGCCGCCGCGCTGCCCGCATTTCGGCGTCTGCGGCGGCTGCTCGATGCAGCACGTGGACGCCGGCGCGCAGATGGCGATCAAGCAGCGTGCGCTCGAGGACCAGCTGCGGCACATCGGCAAGGTGGCGCCGCAGACCTGGCTCGCGCCGATCTCCGGACCCGCCTGGCGCTACCGGCATCGCGCGCGCCTGTCGGTGCGCGACGTGCCGAAGAAGGGCGGGGTGCTGGTCGGCTTCCACGAGCGCGCGTCGAGCTACGTCGCCGACATGCGCGAGTGCCACGTGCTGCCGGCGCGCGTCTCCGGCCTGCTGCTGCCGCTGCGCGCGCTGGTCGAGTCGCTGGGCATCCGCCGGCGCGTGCCGCAGATCGAGGTCGCGGTGGGAGAAGGCGGCGGGGGCGGCGGCGAGATCGTGCAGGGCGATGCCGATGCGACGGACGACGCCGGTGCCCGGGGCGACGAGTGCATTGCGCTGGTGCTGCGGGTGCTCGACGCGCCGAGCGCCGACGACCTCGACCGGCTGCGTCGCTTCTCCGCCGCGCAGCGCATCGAATGGTGGCTGCAGCCGAAGGGGCCGGATTCGATCGAGCTGTTCTGCGACGCCGGCGGCAGGCTCGCCAGCGAGGGCGCGCGCTCGTCGCTCGGCTATGCGCTTGCCGAATTCGGCGTGCGCATGCCGTTCCGGCCGACCGACTTCACGCAGGTCAACGCGCGGATGAACGAAGTGCTCGTGCGTCGCGCGCTGCGCTGGCTCGATCCGCAGCCGGGCGAGCGCGTCGCCGATCTGTTCTGCGGACTGGGCAACTTCTCGCTGCCGATCGCCGCGCGCGGCGCGAAGGTGGTGGGCGTCGAGGGCAATCGGGCGCTTGTCGAGCGCGCCGCCCGGAACGCCGCGCTCAACGGGCTGGAAGAGCGCTGCGAGTTCCGCGCAGCCGACCTGTTCGCGATCGACGACGATCGCTGGCGCGCGCTCGGCCGCTTCGACCGCGTGCTCGTCGACCCGCCCCGTGAAGGCGCGCTCGAGGTGGCGAAGGCGATCGCCGCCGACGCCCACCGACCCGCGCGCATCGTCTACGTGTCGTGCAATCCGGCGACGCTGGCGCGCGATGCGGCGATCCTCGTGCACCAGGGCGGCTTCGTGCTGCGCGCGGCCGGCGCGCTGAACATGTTCCCGCACACGTCGCACGTCGAGTCGATGGCGGTGTTCGACCCGCCGCGCTGAGCTTCGCCGAAGCGGACCCCGAAAAGGCGATGCCCGCACGAGTGCGGGCATCGGTCGGGCCCCGGGGGGCCCTGCGGCCGGTGAAACCCGGCCGGTGGGGCGCCTGCGCGCCGTCGTCAGTCGCGCTCGCCGCCGAAGACGCCGAGCAGCATCAGCAGGTTCGAGAAGACGTTGTAGACGCTCAGGTACACCGACAACGTGGCCGTGACGTAGTTCGTCTCGCCGCCGTTCACCACGCGCTGCAGGTCGTACAGGATGAACGCCGAGAAGATCAGCACGGCGAGCGTGGAGACGGTGAGCATCAGCGCCGGCATCTGCAGCCAGATGTTGGCGATGGCCGCGACGAAGATGACCAGGAAGCCCATGAACAGCCATTTGCCCATGCCGCTGAAGTCGCGCTTCGAGACGCTGGCCACCGTGGCCATGACGGCGAAGATCGCGGCCGTGCCGCCGAAGGCCGTCATGATCAGGCCCGCGCCGTTCGAGTAGCCGAGCACGGCGCCGATCAGGCGCGACAGCATCAGCCCCATGAAGAACGTGAAGCCGAGCAGCAGCGCGACGCCGATTCCGCTGTTCTTGAAGCGTTCGATCGCGAAGAAGAAGCCGAAGGCCACCGCCAGGAAGAGGATCAGGCCGGTGAACGGGCTGCCGGCGAAGAACGAGAAGCCGGTCTGCACGCCGATCCACGCGCCCAGCACGGTGGGCACCATCGAAAGCGCGAGCAGCCAGTAGGTGTTGCGCAGCACGCGGTTGCGGCTGGCCGCATCGATCGCGCCGCCGTAGCCGCCGCGCGCCACGCGCGTGCCGAGTTGGTTCTGTTGGAATGCCATGCGATGTCTTCTCCAGTAGGGGGACACTGCCATCGTGCCCGATATCGGGGCGCCTGTCGCCGGTTTCAAGCCGCTCCCGCGTCTTCGGACAGCATGCCCGGGGCCCGGTGAGCGGGTGGACGCATGGTAAACTTGCCGGCGCGCCGCGCACTCGACTCGTCTTCGGTCTTCGGCGCGTGCGCCCGGGCGTTGAAGATGCGCCACACCTTCGCCTGCAACGGCGGATTTCCGCGCATTCTATTCAATAATTCACCGACGAACCCGCATTTGCCGCGTCGTGGTCGCCGTGTCGCGATCGTGCGGCGGTGCCTCACCGGAATTTCCATGGCTGTCGAACGAACCCTGTCCATCATCAAGCCCGATGCCGTCGCCAGGAACGTCATCGGGCAGATCTACGCGCGCTTCGAGGGCGCGGGGCTGAAGATCATTGCCGCGCGGATGATGCATCTGTCGCGCGAGCAGGCCGGCGGCTTCTACGCGGTCCACAAGGAGCGCCCCTTCTACGCCGATCTCGTCTCGTTCATGAGCTCGGGCCCGGTGATGATCCAGGTGCTCGAAGGCGAAGACGCCATCCGCCGGAACCGCGACCTGATGGGCGCCACCGATCCGAAGAAGGCGGCCGCGGGAACGATCCGTGCCGACTTCGCCGAAAGCATCGACGCGAACGCGGTGCACGGCTCGGACGGCGTCGACACCGCGCAGACCGAGATCGCGTTCTTCTTCCCGACGCTCGACCTGCACTCGCGCTGATCCGCGGTTGTCCAGGGCCGTCCTGCGAGCTGTCATGAACGCGTCGACGGGCAACGAAGCGCAGAAGGTCCGGCTGCTCGGGCTGGATCGGGAAGCGCTCGAGCGGCAATGCCTCGACTGGGGCCAGAAGCCCTTTCGCGCGCGCCAGCTGCTGCGCTGGGTGCACCAGCGCGGCGTGGCCGATTTCGACGCGATGACCGATCTCGCGCAGGATTTCCGCCGTGTGCTGGCCGAGCGTGCCTGCGTCGAGGCGCCGCCGGTGCTCGCCGACCACAAGTCGGCCGACGGCACGCGCAAGTGGCTGCTCGACGTCGGCGCGGGCAATGCGGTCGAGACGGTGTTCATCCCGGAAACCGATCGCGGCACGCTGTGCGTCTCCACGCAGGCGGGCTGCGCGGTGAACTGCCTGTTCTGCTCCACCGGCAAGCAGGGCTTCGCGCGCAACCTGAGGGCCGACGAGATCGTCGCGCAGGTCTGGCACGCGAAGCGTTCGCTCGAGCGGGCGAACGAGTCGCGGCGCGCCGGCTCCGGCGCCCGCAGGACGAACGACGACGCCCGCAGGACGAATGACGACGCCCGCAGGGCGAACGACGACGCCCGCGTCGTGCACGACGACGCCCGCGTCGTGACGAACGTCGTGTTCATGGGCATGGGCGAGCCCTTGCAGAACTACTCGGCCACGCTCACGGCGCTGCGCCTGCTGCTCGACGATCACGCCTACGGGCTTTCGCGCCGGCGCGTCACCGTGTCCACCTCCGGCGTCGTGCCGATGATCGACCGGCTGCGCGAAGACTGCCCGGTGGCGCTCGCCGTTTCGCTGCATGCGCCCGACGACGAACTGCGCGACCGGCTCGTTCCGTTGAACCGGAAGTACCCGCTGGCCGAGCTGATGGCCGCGTGCCGCCGCTATCTCGAGCGCGCGCCGCGCGACTTCATCACCTTCGAATACGTGATGCTCGACGGCCTGAACGACAGCGACGCGCACGCCGAGGCGCTGCTGCGCTGCGTGCGCGACGTTCCCTGCAAGTTCAACCTGATTCCGTTCAATCCGTTCCCGAATTCGGGGTTGCGCCGCTCGCCCGACGCGCGAATCCGGGCTTTCGCGCAGCGGCTGGTCGACGCCGGCATCGTCACCACGGTGCGCCGCACGCGCGGCGACGACATCGATGCGGCCTGCGGGCAGCTCGCCGGCGAAGTGCAGGATCGCACCCGGCTGCGTGAACGCGAGCAGCGCGTGCGCTTCCTGGAAAGAACCCATTGACGGACCTGCGCCCGTGAAAGCTCCCCTTGCCGTTGCCGCCGCGCTGGCTTCCCTGCTCTGGCTCGCCGGCTGCGCAACCGACGGAACCTCGGCTTCCGAGTCCGGCGCGAACATCGCTTCTCCGCCCACCGCACGCTCGCCGCTGCCCGGCTCGCCCGAAGAGAGCGAAGAGCGGCGCCGCGCGCGCATCCGGCTGGAGCTGGCGGCGAGCTATTACCAGCAGAGCAACTTCACGGTTGCGCTCGACGAGCTTCGCCAGGCCATCGAGATCGATCCGAACTACGCGCCCGTGTACGGCGTGCTCGGCCTGGTCTACAACGACCTGGGCGATCGCGATCGCGCCGAGGACGCCTTCCAGCGCGGGTTGCGGCTGGCGCCGAACGACGCCGACCTGAACAACAGCTACGGCTGGTTCCTCTGCCAGACCGGACGCGAACGCGCCTCGCTCGACCGCTTCGCGCGGGCGCTGAACGATCCGCTGTATCGCACGCCGGCCAAGCCGCTGCACAACGCCGGCATCTGCGCGCTGCGCATCGGCGACGAGGAAACGGCCGAGCGCAACCTGCAGCGCGCGTTCCAGGTCGATCCGTCCAACGCGGTGGCGATGTACCACCTCGCCGAGCTGTACCTGAAGCGCGGCGAGGCGAGCCGGGCGCGCTTCTATTCGCAGCGCCTGCTCAGCACCTACGAGCCGACGGCGCAGACGCTCTGGCTCGCGCTGCGCGTCGAGCACTCGCTGGGCAACGGCGACGCCGAGAAGAGCCTGGCGTTGCAGCTGCGACGCCGTTTCCCCGATTCACCCGAGTCGGCACTGCTCGCGCAGGGCCGTTTCGGGGGGTGAACAGGACAGTCATGAACGTCGAAGCGACCACCTCGCCGGAGTCGATCACCCAGATCGCATCGCTCGAGCAGCTCTGCGCCGCGCGCGAGGCGCGCGGCTGGTCGATATCCGACGTCGCCGCCAAGCTCGGCATGATGCCGCGGCAGATCGACGCGATCGAGCATGGCCGCTGGGAAGCGCTGCCCGGCACGGCATTCGTGCGCGGCGCGATCCGCGCCTACGGCAAGGCCTTGCAGCTCGACGTCGCGCCGTTGCTGGCGACGCTGGGCTCGCCGAACGGCGCGCCGGAGCTGAAGCCTTCGTCGTCGCTCGATTCGCCGTTGCCGCGGCACGGCGCGCTCGGCTTCGACAACGGCGGCTCGGGCAGCCGCATCGTCTGGATCATCCTCGGCGTGATCGGCGTGGTCGCCATCGCGATGTATTTCGGGCGCGGCGCCGATTTCGGCCAGGTGCTCGAACCGGGCAGCGGCGGCAGCGGGCCGGGTAGGGCGGTCGACGTCGTGCCGCTCGCGCCGGGTACCAGTCCGGGCGCCGGCGCCGGCGATTCCACACGAACTCCCTCCGATTCGACGGGCGCCGCTCCGGCCGATGCGGCGCGCAGCCCTGCGCCCGATTCGGCGCGTCCGCCGTCGGCCCCCTCGGATGCGTCTGCCGCCTCCGGGGCGGCCGGCTCCGGAACGACGCCTGCGGCAGGCGCGGCCGCGACCGCTCCCGCTTCGTCGGCCGGCACGCAATCGGCGCCCGCAACGGCCCCGAGCGGCAGCGCCGGCGGCGGCGCGTCGCCCGCCGCCGCTGCCGGCGATGCCTCGACGAGCGCTGCCGCCGATGGCGCATCGGCCGCCACCGCTGCGCAGGCGAGCGCGCCGGCCGCGAAGAATGCCGCCACCCCCGCTGCCGCCGATGCGGTCGTTCTGCGCTTCGAGCGGGAATCGTGGGTCGACGTGCGCGACGCGAACGGCAAGGTGCTGCTGATGGGCACGCAACCGCCGAACAGCACGCGCGAGGTCTCCGGGCAGAAGCCGTACTCGCTGACGATCGGCAACGCGACCTTCGTGCGCGTCGAGCACGGCGGACGCAACGTCGATCTGGGCGCCGTCACGCAGAAAGGCGTGGCGCGCGTGCGCATCGAGTGAACGCGAGCGGCGAACGCAGGCCGGACACGGCCGCGCCGATGGCGGTGGGCGCGTCGCCGCGCCGCGTCTCGCGCGCGATGCGCGTGACGTGGAGCGCGCGATCGGTGCAGGTCGGCGGAGACGCGCCGGTGGTCGTGCAGTCGATGACGAACACCGACACCGAGGACGCGGCCGCCACCGCGATGCAGGTCGCGCAACTCGCGCGCGCCGGCTCCGAGCTGGTTCGCATCACGGTGAATACCGGCGCGGCCGCGGCGGCCGTCGCACCGCTGCGCGAGCGGCTCGATCGCATGGGCGTGGACGTGCCGCTGATCGGCGACTTCCACTACAACGGCCACAAGCTGCTCGCCGAGCACCCCGACTGCGCGCAGGCGCTGTCGAAGTACCGGATCAATCCGGGCAACGTCGGTCTGGGCCGCAAGCGCGAGGACAACTTCGCGCAGATGATCGAGATCGCCTGCCGCCACGGCAAGCCGGTGCGCATCGGCGTGAACTGGGGCAGCCTCGACCAGACGCTGCTCGCCCGCCTGATGGACGGGAACGCGGCGCGTGCGCAGCCGTGGCCGGCGCAGGCGGTGCTGCGCGAGGCGCTGGTCACCTCGGCGATCGAGAACGCCGAACGGGCGGTGGCGCTCGGCCTGCCGGCCGACGCGATCTGCCTGTCGGCGAAGGTCTCGCAGGTGCAGGACCTGATCGCCGTCTACGGCGATCTCGCGCGCCGCTGCGACTGGCCGCTGCATCTCGGGCTCACCGAGGCGGGCATGGGCAGCAAGGGCATCGTCGCCTCCACCGCAGCGCTCGCGGTGCTGCTGCAGCAGGGCATCGGCGACACGATCCGCATCTCGCTCACGCCCGAGCCGCGCGGCGACCGCACGCGCGAGGTGGTCGTGGCGCAGGAGATCCTGCAGACGATGGGCCTGCGCATGTTCACGCCGCAGGTCGTGGCGTGCCCGGGTTGCGGGCGCACGAGCAGCACCTTCTTCCAGGAACTCGCCGCGTCGATCCAGGGCTGGCTGCGCGAGAGCATGCTGTCGTGGAAGGAGCGATATCCGGGCGTCGAGTCGCTGCAGGTCGCGGTGATGGGCTGCGTGGTGAACGGCCCGGGCGAGAGCCGCCACGCCGACATCGGCATCTCGCTGCCCGGCTCGGGCGAGGCGCCGGTGGCGCCCGTGTTCATCGACGGAGAGCGCAGCGTCACGCTGAAGGGCGATCGCATCGCCGAGGAGTTCCAGGCGCTCGTCTCCGACTACGTCGAGCGGCGTTTCGGCGCCGGCGCGGCCGGCCACCCGACGAAGTTGGAACAATGAGCCGAACATGAGCGCCGCCGAGCCCCGACGCGCCGCCGAGCGCCTGAACGGCGTGCGCGGCATGAACGACGTGCTGCCGGCCGACGAGGCGCTGTGGCAGCGCTTCGAGGATGCGGTGGCCGACGCGATGCGCGCCTACGGCTATCGGCGCATCCGCACGCCGATCGTCGAGCACACGCGGCTGTTCGTGCGCAGCATCGGCGAAGTGACCGACATCGTCGAGAAGGAGATGTACTCGTTCGTCGATGCGCTCAACGGCGAGAACCTCACGCTGCGCCCGGAGAACACGGCGGGCGTGGTGCGCGCGACGATCGAGCACAACCTGCTGTACGACGGCCCGCAGCGGCTGTGGTACGCGGGCCCGATGTTCCGCCACGAGCGCCCGCAGAAGGGACGCTATCGCCAGTTCCACCAGGTGGGCGCCGAGGCGCTCGGCTTCGCCGGCCCCGACGCCGACGCCGAAGTCATCCTGCTGTGCCAGCGGCTGTGGGACGAACTCGGCCTCGTCGATGCGCGGCTCGAGATCAACTCGCTGGGGCAGTCCGACGAGCGGCGCGCGCACCGCGAGGCGCTCATCGCCTATTTCGAGGCGAACGCCGACCGGCTCGACGCCGATGCCACGCGCCGGCTGCACACCAATCCGCTGCGCATCCTCGACACGAAGAACCCGGCGATGCAGTCGCTGGTCGAAGCGGCGCCGCGGCTGTCGGAATTCCTCGGCGACGAATCGCGCGCGCATTTCGAGCGGCTGCAGGCGCTGCTGCGCGCGCAGAACCTGCCGTACCGGATCAACCCGCGGCTGGTGCGCGGGCTCGACTACTACAACCTGACCGTCTTCGAGTGGGTCGCCGAGGTCGGCGGCGCGCCGCTGACGATCTGCGGGGGCGGGCGCTACGATCCCCTGATCGCGATGCTCGGCGGCAAGGACGCGCCGGCCTGCGGCTTCGCGCTGGGCGTCGAGCGCGTGCTCGCGCTGCTGCGCGAGCAGGACGAGTCGGCCGCGCACGGCGCGCAATGCGACGTCTACGTCGTGCACCACGGCGACGCGACGCTCGAGGCCGCGTTCGGCGCGGCCGAACGCCTGCGCGATGCCGGGCTCGACGTGATCCTGCATTGCGGCGGCGGCAGCTTCAAATCGCAGTTTCGCAAGGCCGATGCGAGCGGCGCGCAACTCGCGCTGATCCTCGGCGTGGACGAACTCGCGCGCGGCGAGGCAGCGCTGAAGTGGCTGCGCAGCGCGTCGTCCGAAGCAGCAAGCGCGCCGCGCCAGGAGAGCGTGACGCTCGATCGCATCGTCGAGCGGGTGCTCGAAGCGATGACCGACGAGGACTGACGGAGAACCGAGGGGAGAACCGACGGCTGATGGCCTACAACCTGGAAGAGCAGGAACAACTCGAGAACCTGAAGGCGTTCTGGAACCGCTACGGCAATTTCCTCGTCACGCTGGTCGCGATCCTCGCGCTGTCGATCGCGGGCTGGCGCGGCTGGGGCTGGTACCAGGGGCGCCAGTCGGCGCAGGCTGCGGCGGTCTACGAGACGCTGCGCGAGGCGGCGAGCGCGCGCAACATCGACGGCGTGCGCGCCTCCGCGGGCAAGCTGTTCGACGAGTACGGCAAGACGGTGTACGGGCCGATGGCGGCGCTGATCGCGGCCGGCGCGTACGTGCAGGCCGGCGATGCGAAGGCGGCGAAGATTCCGCTGCAGTGGGCGATCGACAATGCGGCCGACGAGAACTTCCGCAACACGGCGCGCCTGCGGCTGGCCTCGATCCTGCTCGACGAGGGCGCCTACGACGAAGGGCTGAAGACGCTCGACGTCCCGTCGCCGGGGGCGTACCTGGGACTGTTCGAAGACCGCCGCGGCGACCTGCTGAACGCCGCCGGGCGTCGCGACGAGGCGCGCGCGGCCTACGAGCGCGCGCTCGCCGCACTGTCGCCGGACGCGACGCTGCGCGGGCTCGTCCGGTTGAAGCGCGACGCGCTCGGCGGAGCGCCGGCATGAGCGCGCGCACGACGGTTCCGGCAATGCGCCGCGCGGCCCTCGCGGCGCTGGCGCTCGCGCTGGGCGGATGCGCCTGGTGGCCCTGGTCGTCGTCGCGACCGAAGCTTCCCGATCCGCCGCCGATCACCGCGCCGGCGAGCGCCTCGCTCGCCTGGTCGGTTTCGCTGGGCGCGGGCGGCGTCAATTTCCAGCCGGTGCTCGCCGGCGACAGCCTGTGGGCTGCGGCGCGCGACGGCACCGTGGCGCGCATCGATCCGGCCAGCGGCGCGCTGCGCTGGCGCGTGAAGCTCGAGCAGCCGCTGATCGCCGGCGCCGGCAGCGACGGCGAAACGGTCGTCGTCGCCGGCCGCGACGGCTCGCTGATCGCGCTCGACGGCACCGGCAACCGGCGCTGGTCGGTGCCGGCCGGCGCGGAGGTCGTGACGGTGCCCAGCGTCGCGCTCGGGCTGGCGATCGTGCGCACCAGCGACAACCGCGTTTCGGCCTTCGAGCTGGACAGCGGCAAGCGCCGCTGGACCTTCCACCGCCAGAGCCCGCCGCTGGTGCTGCGCCAGACCTCGGGAATCGCGATCGGCGCGAGCAGCGCCTACGTCGGCCTGCCCGGAGGGCGCCTGGTCGCGCTCACGCTCGACAGCGGCGCGCTGCGCTGGGAGGCGGCGGTGTCCACGCCGCGCGGCGCCAACGAGATCGAGCGCATCGCCGATGTCGTCGGCATGCCGCTGGTGGGCGGGCGGGAGGTCTGCGCCGCGAGCTTCCAGGGGCGCATCGGCTGCTTCGAGGCGGCGAGCGGGCGCACGCTGTGGGCGCGCGAGCTTTCGTCGCCTTCGGGCTTCGACATGGACGCCGATCTGGTCGTTTCGCCCGACGATCGCGGGGACGTGCAGGCGTTCTCGCGTCGCGGGGCGAGCGTGTGGAAGCAGGACGGGTTGAATCGTCGCGAGCTGGCGGCGCCGTTGCTGCTGCCGCGCTTCGTGGTGATCGGCGACCACACGGGGCTGGTGCACGCGCTGCAGCGCGAGGACGGGCGCGTGGCGGCGCGGTTGACCACGGACGGGTCGCGGGTCGTGTCGGCGCCGGTGGCGGCGGCGGGGCTTGCCGTCGTGCAGACGAGCGGCGGCGGGCTGTATGCGTTCCGGATCGACTGACGGGCGTTCGCGGCAGGCGGCAGCGGGCCGGGGCCGGGCCTACGCGCGCGGCAGGCGGCGCCCCGGGGGCGCGCCGGCGGCCCGTAGCGGCGGCCAGGCGCTTCGCG